>ONMP01000108.1:3709-13152 GCA_900318935.1 uncultured Actinomycetes bacterium | reverse complement strand
GTCGCTTTGTCTGCAATACGTGGACGGATGGGACATGCCGCGCGTGCTCGCGCTCGTCCCCCTCAGCACAATCGTCTTTCCCATCGCGTATTCCAAGGGCCCGCTTGCCGTTCGGACGACCCGTGTACTCCTCATCAACGCCGCTATGGCGTTCAATGAGGCCATTGTAATGAACCTGTATACGTTCCTCGCTGGAGGCATCCCCACTGACGCCACCGTCGGCATCGACAACACAGCCATGCTGATCGTGTACTTGCTCTCGGTCCCCCTACAAGCAATGCTGTACGAATCCGTCGTCTACCTCGTGAGACGGCGCGATCGCAGCCAGACTGCTTCCTTTGAGCCACCCGTCATCGCCTTTCTGCTGTGGTCCTACTTTCTCGTCATGTGGACGCAGACACATTCCCACCTCGGCGGCGAGGCCTTCACGCGGGCAAGTATGGCAAGCCTCGTCTACGCCCTGCTATCGCTCGGCTTTGGCGTAGTCGCACTCACGATTGCCAATAAGGACGCTCTTGTCAGACGTGAGTCAGCGAACCGCGCCGCGTCCGTCCGTCAGGAACGCCACCTCCGCGCAGGGATAGCAGACTCGACCCGACGCATGGTCGCCGTCCGCCACCTTCGCCACGACCTCGCCAACCAACTAGAAGTCATCGAAGAGCTCGCTCGCCATGGTCGCAGAGACGAGGCAGACGCTCACCTCGCCACCTTACAAGAGCGCGCCAATCTCATTTCAGGAAGCACAGTCATGGAGGCGGGTGGCCATGAATAGGTACCACAGGGCATTAGTCGCGTTGTTTTGCGTGGCTTTCGCGCTTCAAGCCTATGTCATCTTGCAAATCCAGACATCGGACATTGCCTTCCGCGCCATGATCCTCTTGGCCTCGGGCCTCGTTGACGCGGCAACCATGCGACTCATGCTCAAGGCACTCAACCGATCGCAGGCGACCTATACCGCCGACGTTACAGAGCTACTAGAAGCGTCCCTCGCCGAGTATCGGGAGCTGACGGAGCAAACCTCAAGCCTCACGCAGGAGGTCGGGCTTGCCGTGGATAGGCAAATCTCACAGGCACGCGTCGCGCTGCGAGAGGGAGACGAGTCGGCTGTGGAAGAGCATCTGCGTTCGGGCATCGAGATAGCCTCGGGCGTCTCCCTGCCAGATTGCGACAATGTCGTCGTCGCAGCCGTGCTCGAGAGCAAGCGCCGACAGTGCGCCGAATCGGACATACCCCTCATCGCGCAGGTCAACCTTCCCGAAGACCTCTCCATCGAACCCCTTGAGCTTGCCTCTGTGTTCTTCAACCTCATTGACATAGCGACGCACGAGTGCAGGGCTCTCGCCTCCATACAAGGCGGCGACCCTGGGGAGAATCCCTCCCCCGCCATCGAGGTGCGCTCCTTCGTCAGGGCAGGCCAGCTCTTTGTGGAGGTTCGCAACCCCTGCCGCAAAGGAGCCGACCAGCAGAGACGTGAGGCAGCGCGCAATGCCGACCCCACACTGTTTCATGGCTTGGGAACTGGCATCGTGGCAGACATCGCGACCAGGCACGGCGGCATCGCACAGTTCGATGAGGAAGATGGCGTCATGACGGCCAGCGTGCTCATCCCGCTGTAGCGAGATGGCTTGGCCGTCATCGCCTAAGCCAAGCCGGTTGCCTCGTCGATGCCGAGGGCGATGTTCATGTTTTGCACGGCCGCACCGGAGGCGCCCTTACCGAGGTTGTCGAAGAGAGCCGTCACGGTGGTATGCTCCTCGTTGCCGCATACGACGATACGCAGTTCGTTGGTGCCAGCCAACTCGTTGGCGTAGAGTGTCGGCTGGGCGGCGTCGAAGGGAGCGACCGTAACGAAGCGCTGACCAGCGTAGTGCGCAGCGAGCGTCTCATGGACTTCGCGTGCGGATGACACGCCGTTCAGCAGCCGGTTGTGCAGCATGATGGAGGTCGCCATCCCCTTGTAGTAGTCGTCCACCACCGGCATGAAGACAGGCGCATGCGCGAGGCCGCACACCACCTGCATCTCGGGCAGATGCTTGTGGCGCAGCGTGAGACCGTAGAGTCCCGGCGAATCGAGGCGCTCTGGACGATCGTCGGCCTCGTAAGCAGCGATCATCTGCTTGCCGCCACCGGAATAGCCCGTGAGCGAGTGACAGGTCAGCGGATAGTCGGCTGGCAAGATGCCCGCCTGCACGAGCGGGGCGACCGTGCTGATGAAGCCCGTGGCGTGACAGCCCGGATTGGCGATGCGCGTGCTCGCGGTGATGGCGGCACGCTGCTCGGCATTCAGCTCAGGAAAGCCGTAGGTCCAGCCGTCGGCCGTGCGATGCGCCGTGGAGGCGTCGATGATGCGCACGTCAGGGTTCTCGACCAGCGCGACCGCCTCCCGCGCGCCTGCATCGGGAAGGCAAAGAAAGACAATGTCGGCAGCATTCAGGAACTTGCGGCGCTCCTCGGTGTCGTGGCGCTTGTCTTCGTCGATGCGCAAAAGCTCCAAGTCCTCGCGCGAGCCGATGCGGTCGAATATCTGCAGGCCAGTCGTGCCCGCCTGTCCGTCGATGTAGACCTTTGTTCTGGGCATGTCGTCGCTCCTCTCGTCGCGCGTCAGTTTCCCGTCTATGATACGCCCCCTGACTGATCCAATTGCCCCCGACAACGACAATCCCGAGCACGCCCACGTCTCACGGAACGCAAAGCCCTTCGGTTAGGATTTCTCCAGCTGACAAGCGCGGCCACACGAAAGGTGTGACCGCGCGTCGAACCGTACGCCGCTTCTGGTGACGAACTACTTCACAGCCTCGGCAATGAAGTCCCAGGCCTTCATGCCGTCTTCGTTGCATGCGCACTCGTTGTTGTCGAAGTAGATCCAGCTCCAGTGGCCGTTGTACTGGTACGGTTTGTTTTCATCCTCCGGATCCTTGTACTCGCCGGAGGTATCGACGACATGCTCGGTGGTAGAGATATGCAGATTCGCGGCCCCAGCATCCTGAAGACGCTTGGTCGTGGGAACCTCGTGGGTGTCGGGGACAACGGTCGTGTCGTCTTCGGACCAGACGAAGTACATGGGCAGGTCCTTGACGCCCTCAATCTGCTCATCGCTGATCGCGCCGTCAGGAATTGCCTCGCAGATAGGTACGATGGCGGCGTACTTGTCGGGACGATCGATGCCCATCCACAACGTCATGAAACCTCCGTTGGAACACCCAGCAAGAACAATCTTCTCCGCACCGACCTTCTCGGCATAGGCGTCGATGAACTCCTCGAGTGACGCAGTGTAGATGGACGTGATTTCCTTGGCGTCTTCAGAGATGTAGGTGGGCTTGCCATCGGCGTCCGGTCCCTGGTCCATCCACATGGTGGGAGACTGGGGAGCCACGACGTGAGCACCGCCGATTGCCTCTTGGAACGTGTCCTCGGAAAGCGCGACGACCTTGTTTGCCAAGATGGTGACATAGGGATCCGTGCCCTCGGTGCCGCCCTCGCCCGCACCGTGCAACCATACGACGAGCGTCTTGCTCTCTTCCGCAGGATCCCACGAGGCATATTTGTAGGACGCGCCATCGGTCGTATCGAAGGAGTCAACTGTCCATGCATCCGCAGAGGTCGTCTTCTCGGTGTATGCGGTATCGATGTTGAGCGCAAATGCGGCGCTAGCAGCAGCGGTGATGGTCAAGTAATAGGGATCGCTCCACGTGTTGTAACCAGTGGACATGGTATAGAGCAGCGGAGAACCCTCGTCAGGCGAGCAGTAGAGCTCGAGCTCGATGGTCTTGCCATCGTCACCAAGCGTGGCAGCCGTGACCTTACGGTCAAGCGTCGCCTCGATTACGGGGAAGTTTTCCGTATCGGTCCAATCAGTGACCTGCTTGGTCTCGGTAACGACAAGGTCGTCGGCCGAGATGGTCTCGAGCGCTTGGTCCAAGGTAATCGTCACCTTGTCAACCCCGCATCCCCAGTCATAGCCCTGCACGTGAATCGTGTAGGTGCCAGTGATGGCGCTGGTCGATGATGCCTCGCTCGTCGTGGCGTCAGTGGTTTGCGCCTCAGTCGTGGCAGCCTGCTCGGTCTCTGCCTCCTGGCTGCCGCACGCCACCAGTGCGGTACCCGCCAGAATTGCCGACCCACCCAAGAAGGACCTGCGCGTCGTATTGATACTTGTCATGTGCTTCCCCCTTCTGTCATCTGTGCTTGCGCACATACCAGCACTAATAACATATCAGATAGAAATAGAATTCTAACCAATACTTGCGGCGAACGGCACCAACGCCAGCGAATGTGTTTCTAATCAGAGCGAGCATGAAGATTCTTGTAAGCACGAATAGCGCTATGCGTTACCATGGATAGTCATATGCAGACAAAAGGAGCATCATGACATTCTTTGAGCTTTTCCAACAGTCACTGCCCCTCCTCCTCGATGGTTTGGGGCTCACACTCATGCTAGCCTTCGTCTCGCTGGCAATCGCCATGGTGATTGGCATCATCGCTTCGCTCATGGGCATGTCGAAGCATATCGTACCTCGCACGATCAACAATGTCTTTGTCACCATCATTCGTGGCACGCCCCTACTCGTGCAGGGTTTCTTCATCTACTTTGGCATCACCGGCTTGCTTAACGTACGTATCTCGGCCTTCATGGCAGGTGTCATCGCCCTCTCACTCAACGCGGGCGGTTACCTATCTGAGATTTTCCGCGGCGGCATCCAAGCCGTCGATCCTGGCCAGCGCGAAGCTGCACGCTCGCTAGGTCTCTCGGCACGGCAGACCACTTGGCGCATCATCATCCCGCAGGCAATTCGCATCTGCATCCCCTCTGTAGTCAACCAGTGGTGCATCACGATCAAGGACACGTCCATCATCTCGGTTATCGGACTCGTAGAGCTCACCAAGGTGGGCCAGCAGATCATCGCCCGCACATATCGCTCTTTTGAGGTATGGCTCATCGTCGGTGCCATGTACCTCATCGTTATCTATCTGCTTACCGTACTCGCGCGTTACGTGGAAAAGAAGGTGTCGCTCGATGACTAATGCAAGCACGGGAACCCTCAAGGTCGAGATTCGCGGCCTGCACAAACGCTTCGGCGATAACGAGGTGCTCAAGGGCATCGATTGCGATATCCAAACCGGTGAGGTGGTCTGCGTCATCGGTCCATCCGGATCGGGAAAGTCCACCTTCCTGCGCTGCATCAACTGCTTGGAGGAGCCGACTGCCGGTACCATCAAGGTGGATGGCAACATCATGGACGCCGAGGCAAAGAACATCGACGAGCTGCGCGAGGATGTGGGCATGGTCTTCCAGCAGTTCAACCTCTTTCCCCACCTCTCCGTCATGGAGAACATCACGCTCGCGCCGGTTCTGCGCAAGCGCATGAGCGAGGACGAGGCCAAGCGGGTGGGCATGGATCTGCTCACGCGCGTAGGACTTGCCGACAAGGCCGACGCCCGGCCAAACAGCCTCTCTGGCGGGCAAAAGCAGCGTGTCGCGATTGCCCGCGCACTCGCCATGCGACCTGGCCTCATGCTCTTTGACGAACCGACGAGCGCCCTCGACCCCGAGATGGTAGGAGAGGTTCTCGACGTCATGCGTCAGCTCGCCGAAGAAGGCATGACGATGGTGTGCGTGACCCACGAGATGGGTTTCGCGCGACAGGTAGCCGATCGCGTTCTCTTCATCGACCAAGGCGTCATCGCGGAGGAGGGTTCGCCAGACGAGGTCTTTGGCAACCCACAGAACCCGCGCACCCAAAACTTCCTCAACAAGGTGCTCGAAGCATAACTCTTGCGGGGTATGGGACAACCTGCGTGTGACGCTGTATCGGGAGCAGCCTACAGCAAACTGCCGAGCAAAGGAACGCGACGCAGCAGACGCGTCGTGAATACGGAAGCAAGCAGGGCCAAGCCAGCGAACACGCCTTCATAGAGCACGGGTAATAAGGCCACTGGATCCACCAGCATGAGGCCGAGGTGTATGAACAGCGGATGAATCAAATAGATGCCGAAACTGTCTCGAGCGAGCGCATTTGGCACGCTATCCATCCGAAGCGGTTCTTCGCCGACAAACCTGCGCAGAAGCAGCAAGACAAAGACCGCATACGCGCAGGCGAAACAGCTGCCCTGCAAGAATACAAACCCTCGGTCTCCCTCTCCAGCACCGATGCCCGTTATGCTCACAAGCACCATCACAATCGCGGAGCCGATACCGACGGCAGCCCATGCGGGAGAAAGTTGCCAACGAGTGAGACAGGCCCCCACGCAGAAGCACGCACAGCCTGCGCCAACGTTCCACACGAATGCCGAGATCACTCCTGCCACCGGGGCTCCACCCATCAACGTCGGCACGACGAGCACGCCAACAAAGAGCAGCAGAGTGAGTACCATATGCCCTCGCTCGCCGTATTTCCGTCCCACCCAACGCATAGCCGGAACGAACAGATACACGCCTGCCATCGCATACACAAACCAGAGGTGATCCCAAGTTCGCATGGTAAGCACGTCTCGTATGACGATGAAAACGAGGGAGGGGCCCATCTCCATGCCACCTCGCATGCGTGTCCAGACTTCCTCCATGAGGGCAAATGCCGTGCCAAAGGTGGCGATGACCAGCAGCATCCGGCGCACGTGCAAGAGGACTTTGTGCCAATCCATACTGCGTGCGGGATTTAGCATCAGAGCACCAGACACCATAAAGAATGCCGGAACAGCCCAGCGACAACCCACGATGCCCACGATCGCGTAGGCAATTCTTCTTGCCCGACTGAGGTCTGCCGCGAGGTTCGTGCTCACAAGCACGTGGAGCAGGACGATGGCAACGGCTCCCGCTGCCCGCGCCGCATCAATCCATCCAATCCTTCCAGTTCCATCAGTCCGGGCCATGTTTGCCTCACGCCTTCCATGCAGGTACCAAATCGGGGGTCAGCAGAGGAGCATCCCCCACTGACCCCCGAATGGCCCTTCGACGATCTGTCAGACCTACTCTTCCTGTGCAGCCTCTTCCGTGGTGGAATCCTCCGTCTCCTCGGGAAGCTCGCCGCGACGACGCTTGCGCTCGACGATCTCCTCAGGCGTGAGCACGTCCTCAATGCGCAGGTTGACGCCCGCAACCTCAAGGCCCGTCATGCCAGTGACCTGGTTGACAACGCACTGCTTGACATCGTCAAACACCTTCGGCGCATAGGAACCATACTCCATGAGGATGGAGATGTTCACACGGACGGAGCTATCGGGTGTAACCTCAACCGTAACACCCTTGCGCACGTCGCGCTGACCAAACGCCTCCTGCACGCTGTTTACCCAGCCACCGCGCATGCCTACGACACCGGGAACAACACGCACTGCGATGGCGACGATCTTTTCGATGACGCCGTTGGAGAACGTTAGGGAGTCCTCACTGATGACGTCCTCCTCACTGGTGGTGATGATGTCCTGTGTCTCGCCATCAGCCACGACGGTAGGAATGGGCTCGGTTACGTTTTCGCGAATCTCGGTTGTATCGCTCATACAGAGCTCCTTTCTTGCACGAACTTGCGTGCATCGACTTGAAACTGCCTAACTTTGTCTACGCTCGCTATCGATCAGATCGCGAATCGCATTGACCAACTTGGGATCACCGTCGAGCACCTGACCAACTGCGATGCCAACGATTACCACAATGCCGATGAAGATAACACGCCAGAGACCAATAATAAAGACGAGCAGGGCGATTAGGAGGGCGACAACGCCTCCCCAGAACGCATGCTCATGTCCGGGAAAACTGCGATGGACCCAGCTGGCAAGAGACTCACGAGGACGTCCGCGACGCGAGTCAACAGAGGAGTCAGCTTGAGCATCCTGTTCCCGTGCTCCAGCGGCTTGGCTGGGAATCGTCGGTTCGGGTGCCGGAAGAGGCTCGTCATCCCACTCCACCGACGCCGTGACCATCGGTTCAGGCTCTGGCGCACTATCCACTCGCAATGACGGAGCCGGACGCGCTGTGCGCTCGGCACTCGGTGAGGTGTCGATGCTGGGGGCGGGAGGCTGAGGCTGCTTGCCGCTCGCCGATGCCGTCTGCTCCTGCTGAATGCGAACGCGAGGGGCTGAGGTCGACTGTGCTACTGGGGCAACCGATGGAGCGACGGCTTTCTTTGTCGTGACAGCCCCCTCATCAACCTTCGACTCGACGGCGACTTTCGGCGCAGACACAGAGACCGACGGCTTTGGCGTCTGCGTCGACTCACTTGAAGCTGACTCGACCTTCATACGAACGACGGGACGAGAAACGCTTGCCTCTGCCATGGGCTACTCATCTCCCATCTGTTCGGTCATCGATACCTCGTCCGTCTCGGCCGCCCCAGAATCCTCCGGCGCGTCAAAGGCAAGGGACGCTTCCGGGACGAGGGGAACGGTAATCGATGGCTCCTCGTCTATACGCTGCGAAAGCATGGGCACCTGCACTTCGCTGCCAGAACCCTCGCCTGATGGATGAGATACGGTCGGCTTACCCCATCCCGGCGCCCCTTCCAAGCTCTCTGGATCGGTGAACACCACATCGATGGACTTGACGCTCTGCCCGCACACCTGTGCAAGACCCTCCCCCAGCTTGGCATACAGCTCCTCGCCATAGGCGACCACATCGACGGGATAATGCGGTGTGACCCGCACATGCACGCGCACGTTGCCCTTCTTGCGCACGCGCACCTTTATGGCACTGGCGGTGCAAGTGCCATCCGCCTCTACCACATGCCTCGTCTGCGAGACTATGGCCGAACGTGTGACCGTGATCTTGCTTCCATTGACGTCGGCGACAATCGTCTCTCGCGGATTGCGGGGCGCAAAGAGAGAGCGCGCCAGACAAACCAGAAGACCCACCCCCGTGATGCAAACAAGCACCTCAAGCGTGAGCCAGTACCATTGGGTTTCCAGCAACAGCGTTCGCGCCTCTCTGGTCCAAGGACCCACCCATGTAAGGCAGAGCGCTGCCAAGGACAGTAAGCCTGAAAGCCCGAACACAAAGAGACAGAGTCGTTTGAACCAGTTCATGCGCAAACCTCCTTACGAGGTCCGAAGGCCAAAAGATAGTACTAGCATACCCTTTGGACGAGGATTATTCCACGCCAAGCGCGGCAAACGGCACGCTACGGGCTAGTTCACGGGGGATCCTGGGTCGCCGCCCGCGTTGATGACCTGCATCATCTGCGACAGAGCCGCTTCGTCGGCTATCACGTAGCTTACGCCGTCGATGGTCTCGGTGGTAGAGGGAACCGACGTCGAGTATATCGTAGGATTCTGTAGCTTGAATTTCAGGAAGAGAGGCACGAGGTCATAGCAGCGCAAGTCAGTGCCGATGAGCTCGCCCACACATTCGAGCGCGCCGGGGACCTCACGTGGCGAAAGCGAGAGCATCCGGTTCATGATGGCCTCCATGAGGATGCGCTGGTCCTTCTGCCGCTGATAGTCGCCCAGGTCAAAGCCAT
>ONMP01000108.1:0-3685 GCA_900318935.1 uncultured Actinomycetes bacterium | reverse complement strand
ATGTCAATGAACGTATGGTCGGGGTCATAGGCCGCCTCAGGCACGTTGACGGTGACCCCTCCCAAGTAATCCACCAGATCAGCCAGCTCATTGATATGAACCACGGCCACATGGTTGATGCCGACGCCACAGAGTTTGCTCACTGCGCGCACAGAACCGCCAGGCCCCTCGAAAGCATAGGCGGCGTTTATCTTTTGCCTGCCGTATCCATCCAGCTCAACCATCGTGTCTCGTGGGATGGAGAGCATCGTGAGCTTGCCACCCCAGAAGTCGATGCGCATGAGAATCATGGTGTCGCTGCGCGCTCCGACGGTGCCTTCCTGTTCGTCCGAACCGAGAGCCAGCACGTAGTATGGCATGCCTGGGACGGACCACGAGAGCGTGCCGTTGACGCTTTGTCCCTCTTCAGGCGCGAAGGCTAGCCTATCGTCGATGGGGTGTGCCACCGCCCAATATGCGGCAACCACAAGCACGACCGCAATAATCAGCGTAATGAGACAGCCGTGACTCCCCCGACGCCGTACCCGAGGCGCACGTCGCACCTGCCCCCTCGGCGCTACGGCCTGCGGAGGCTGTGGATAAGCAGAACGGGGATCAGGACCGGATGGCTCACCTGGATAGTCCAGGTAACGACTCTCCAAGGGATCACGCCGACCTTGCGCAACCCCACGTCGCTGGAGCCTGCGTTGACGTGCGGGCTCGCGTCTTTGCCGCGTATCAGCGCGATAGGCCTCGGCTTGCTGTGCCGGACTGACGCGCTTGCGAACCATAGTCTTTGGGAATGAGTCCACTGCATGTTCAGGCGTCGGCACAGGGTCGTAGAATGGCTCCTCGTACGGTCGGTCATCCCTTGCGTATGCGTAGTCGTCCTCGTCTGAGACGTAATCGAAGTTGCCCTCCTCGGGCTCGAAGTCACGACGGACAACAGTACGCCCGAACTTGTCCGTCTCGTCGTTATCATCGAAGGGATCGATGGCATCGTAGTCGTCGTAAGGATTGCCCATGAATTGGTGCCCCCGTTCCTCTGCCCATACGTACGCGTCAGGTCTGGTTTGTGCCACAGACAGATTGGCCCACACAAACAGGCCTATCGACTAGCACCCCACTTGCCACAGCGACGAAGCAAGCCCGCGCGCAACAGTAGATACCGTGCCTCCACGCGCTCGGCAAGCGCGCTTGTCCACGTGTTTATATATCCCCCGTGAACGCAGGCTGCGAGGGTGTCGATACCAAGAACCACGGCAAGGACACAAAAAACCACCTTTCCCAAAGGCGTCTGGGCACGCTCGCTACAGCTCGCGAGCAACAGCACCAAGGGACCCATGAGCAGCGCATACACCTGGTTGCGCATCAGTTTGTAAAGTGCGCAACCATAGCTCGAGGTATGTGGCCGCAGGTCAAGGTACCTTCGCGTCAGCCACGAGACGGCCCCATTGAGAATCTCGCGCACGAAGTTCGACAGGTAACCCGTTAGGCTCTCGTAAACGAGCAGGTACGACGGATACACCATCCCTGCCACGAGCACAAATACATCGTAGAACGTCCAGCTCCCCGCAGGCACGTATCTACCGAGGTTATGGGAAAGCAGCGGAAAGGTCCGCCACCACAGAAATGCAAAAGCCGCAATGAAAAGCACGCGCAACAGTACCGGACCCAAGAGTACCGATCTGGGACAAAGCGGCACCTTCTCGGGTGCTGGCTCGCTGGTCCATTCCTCTACGAACGACCAAGGGTCCTCATCGACGACATCGGCATGCGCTCCTGCCCGCCAATCGACACCCTCATACCCTCCAAAGACACCAGCGTTGAGCATTCCCACGCGCTCAACCACACGATCGGGCTCGTCTGCAAAAAGTGGCTTAAGCGTGGCGTTCGCCTTGTTTGCCTCCACCATGATGCGCTGCGCTTCGGCGGGGTCGAGATGACCCTTGCTTGCCGCATCAGGGTGATAGGTACGAGCCAGTTCGGTATAGGCGTGCTTGAGATCTTCTTTTGTATAGCGACGAGGCAGCTCGAGGATCTCCTCGGCTGCCTCTCTGGTCATGTCTTGGCGCAATGACTACTCCGCGTCGAGGGCCTCAGCGATCTCGTCAGTAACATCCATGGTGTTGTAGACGTTCTGCACGTCCTCGAGCTCGTCGAGACGGTCAGCAAGGCGCTGGACCTTCTTTGCGTCTGCGACGCTCACCTGCGTGGGATTGGTGGGAACGCGTGTCAGCTCAGAACCCTTGACCTCGATGCCCTGCTCCTCAAGACCGGCCACGACGTCCTGAATCTCGTTGTAGGCGCACCACACGATCCACTCGTCGCCCGCATCCTCGTAGTCATCGCCACCGGCCTCTGCAACGGCCATCATGAACTCGTCCTCATCAGTGGCGTTCTCGCGATCAGGTACCTTCTTGTCATCGCTCTTGATGACCTTGTCAACAGCGATCGAGCCCTTGCGCTCGAACTGGAACGCGACCGAGCCGCTCGTGCCAAGGCTACCACCCGAGTGGGTGAAGGCACTACGGACGTCAGCGGCAGTGCGGTTCTTGTTGTCGGTAAGGCACTCGACATAGAAGGCCACGCCTGCGGGACCATAGCCCTCATAGGTGATCTCACTGTAGACGGCAGCGTCAGCACCAGAGCCAAAGGCCTTGTCGATGGCAGCCTTGATCTTTGCGTTAGGCATGGAGACCATGCGGGCGCGCTGGACGGCGGCCGCGAGTGAGGCGTTATTGTCAGGGTTCGGGTCGCCTCCGACCTTTGCGGCGACGGTGATGTTGCGCGAGAGCTTCGAGAAGAGCGATGAGCGCTTGGCGTCAATCGCGGCCTTCTTGTGCTTTGTGGTAGCCCACTTAGAATGTCCGGACATGCGGTCTCCTCACTTGATTGACTCACAAACACGGCTATGCTAGCGGAAATCGTCCCCCATGAAAAGAGATGCCACCAAATATTTGTGATGCTCAAACCTAAGAGGCACGCGAGGGGACGCCCGTGCGTGCCTCAGATGCCAAGCGTGGCGCGAATGCATTCCCAGATGGCAAGCGATCCCTCGGTGTTGGGGTGAAGGCCATCAGCACAAAACATCTCCGGTCCCACAGCGTCGCGCGTATCCACGAACGTATAGCTGCGCTCGGCGCACAACTGCTGCAAAACGTCTCCTAACACGGCTGCGGGCTCGACCAAGAGCTCGAGGGGCCGTAGGTCACAAACCGGTGAAAGCACTACGACGAGCTTGCTTCTCTGGGCCGCGGCATCAAGTGCAACCTCGGCATCTTGACGAAATTGGTCCGGCCCGTAATAGCCCGCATCGTTGGTGCCAAGCGCCACCACTATGACATCAGCACCTTCAGCTAGCCAGGCATCGGGGTTCTCTGCGAGCTGGTGCATGAACCATCCGTTGATGCCAGCGTTTGCGAAGTCGCGCACGCCGTTCTCGGTCGCCCACGCACGAAACGCGTTCGCCCAGCTATTGGCCGACGTTGACGGCTCGTGCAACACCAGTCCCATGCCGTCGTCATAGATGATGCGACCCGTACCAGAGAGCTCGGGATCCTCGTAACCGTCCGCTCCGAAACCCACAGTGATGCTATCGCCCACCAGGCGAATCGTCTGGTACTCGCCCCCGTGAACCTTCTGCAGAAAGTCAGAGGCGTCTGGCTCCGTCGTTGTCTGCTCCATGGCAGCCGATTCTTGCCCA
>ONMP01000104.1 GCA_900318935.1 uncultured Actinomycetes bacterium | reverse complement strand
TCACCAACAAGGACAACCAGGGCAAGGCGTACGAGCAGTATCTGCTTGACCCCAGTCTGCTCGTCGCCGTACCGCTTCCGCCGCTCTTTCTCGCGACGAGTGCGGAAGACCTCATCCAGAAGGACACGCTCAAGCTGGACGGGTTGCTCGCTGCGGTGGGCACGGAGCATGAGCTCCTCAACTTCCCCAAGGGTGGCGAGCGCCAGCTCATTCACGTGTTTTCGGTGAGTTATCCCATGTACCCGGAGAGCCGCGAGGTACTCACCCAGATGGACGCCTTCTTCAGGGCGCATTAGGAGGGTTTCATGTACAAGAAGTATTTCGCCTGGAGCTTTGACGACGGCCTTGAGCAAGACAAGCGCATCGTGGAGGTGCTGAGGAAGTATGGTCTTGGTGCCACCTTCCACCTCAATTCCGGTCTGTTTGGCGACAAGACCTATGAGGGGCGTATCGGCAATCTTGGTATGACGGAGACGCCAGCTGCTTTGTTCGATCCCTCGAAGTGGCACCTGCTCCCCTATGTGCCGCACTTCCGTATCCCTGAGGACGAAGTAAGAGACGTCTATAAGGGCTTCGAGATTGCTGCGCATACTTGTACGCACGTCAACCTTTCGCTCTGCTCAGAGGGGGAGAGACGTGCGCAGATAGCCGATGATGTCGCTGTGCTTTCCGAGCTCTTTGGCCAGAAGGTGGAAGGCTTTGCCTACCCGTACGGCGCAGGCGCGCGGAAGAGCGCAGATGCCTTGCGTGCAGCGGGCGTGCGGTATGCGAGGACGGCCCACACCGAGGAGGGTTTCCGCTTCCCGAGCGATTCCCTGCAGACGCCGATCAGCTGCTGGCACATCTCCAAGAAAACGTTCCGCCGACTCGCATTGTGCGGCAAGGTGACACGATGACGCATCAAGTCACGATGGTGTAACGAACCCGAATCACGTTTGCCAGGCCATGCGCATGCCGCCTACAATGGCGTGCATCCAAAAGCGAAGGGGTGCCGCCATGCAAGAGATGATTGACATATACGACAACAACAAACAGCTCACGGGTGAGACTATGGCCCGCGAGGGGGCCTTCCTGCACGAGGGGCAGTACATGCTCTACGTGCTGGCGCTCATTGAGGACGCGCGGGGACGGTTCCTCATCACGCAGCGCTCGCTCGACAAGCACTGGGCCGCCGGCTGGTGGGAGGTGACCGGCGGCGGCGTGCGCGCGGGCGAGACGTCGGCCCAGGCGGTGCGGCGCGAGGTCCCCGAGGAGGTCGGCTTACCGGTGATAGGAGAGGTGCCCGCACCCATCTACAGCTACGAGAACGTCGACCTGAAGCGCGGCGACAACTACTTCGTGGACATCTACCACCTGCGTCTGGACTTCGACGAGTCAGACGTGCGCCTTGTGGACGGCGAGGCCGTAGATTTCCGCTTGGCGAGCTGGGAGGAGATTACCGAACTTGCCGACCAAGGCATCTTCTTGCACTACGAGCGCCTGTGCCAGGCACTCAAGGCGGAGGGCGTGCTCTAGGCTGCCGACTGGATGTGTTCGAGGTGCCTTGGTGCGTCAATGGGGTGTGACGAGTCTTCCCAGCAGTGCAGGTAGAACCTCTCTGACGTTGCGACCGAGGAAGCCGTCGCGGCGGGCAAAGTGCGCAGAGTGAGCCCGAAATAGAGACTACCGTGGCGAACCAGGCACTAAAGCCATGGTGGGAGCGAAGCACAACATCGCCTACCACAACTCCACGAGCGACAAGGGCGAGCGGTTTGACCGCGAGGCCGCCGAGCAGTTTGGGGCGCCCAACACGACGGTCGCATGTCCCGGGGAGGACATAGAGCTTTAAGCGGTGTCGCCAGATTTCTGGCGACTTCCGCTATTGCAAGGGGTGAGGGCAACAATTGGTCGCCGAACAAGACCAACGGCGGCCTCACGGGGTTCACCGAAATCAATATGTTTGTTTTCCTACGTGCAAAACCGCTACCGTGCAATCGTTGCAGGGCATGCAATGCGGAGGTCCCGCTTACGTAGTAATCGCGCACGTTTGCAAAAAAAACTTCTACAGGTCGCAAGCTATTTAAAATATAAGATTAGAATAGAACAAATTGGAATATTTATACGACTTGTGCGAGAAGCGGGTTGTGACACCTGAGCGATAGCACGTGACTGTTTCTTTCTTGCTTGCAATCTAGTCACGTGATGACGATGCCTCATTAGATGTCGACCTGCCTGCTTGCGCGATGGTTCCAGTTCGAAGGTGCGCTCATGAATTGGCATGTGGAGGGGAGCGGGCAAAATGAACAGGATGAAGCACTTTGGTGTCATATGTTCAAAGGTATACGCTTGGCTTGCATTGTTGATTGCATGCATTGTCTGCGTGGTATGTGTGTCGGTCACGGTTGCAATTCCAGCGGCCATTGCCCAGGATTCTCCTGGTGACCAAAGCTCCGCCTCGAAGGTCGTTCGTGTAGGCTGGTACGATTCGGCCTTCCACAGTACCGATCAGTTTGGCAGGCGTTCGGGCTATGGGTACGAGTACCAGCAGCGCGTTGCCATCTATACCGGCTGGGATTACGAGTACGTGGAAGGCAGTTGGTCAGAGCTCTTCGAGAAGTTGGAAAACGGAGAGATTGACCTGCTCAGTGATGTGTCGTATACCCCAGAGCGCGCCGAGAAGGTCCTGTATTCGTCCGAGGCAATGGGCTCCGAGGGCTACCATGTCTTCATCGCGCCCACAAACACCGAGATTCGCCCCGACGATTTCTCCACGCTCAATGACAAGCGTGTTGGTGTGAATAAAAACAGCATCCAGGAGCAGCTCTTCAGGGACTGGGCGGAAAAACACGACGTGCATTCCCAGATCGTGGAGCTAACGGTGAAGACGCCCGAGATGCTGGACATGCTTGCAAAGGGCGAGCTGGATGCGTTGGTGACGCTCGACACCTACGGCAACTCCGCTGACGTAGTGCCTGTGTGCAAGATAGGGTACGCCGAGTCGTTCTTTGGCATAAGCAAGAGTCGTCCCGATATCAAACGCGAGCTCGACATCGCCATGAACCGCATTCTTGAGGAAAACCGCGACTATAACCTGCAAATGGCCGAAAGGTTCAACAGGGCAAGTGCGGTGAACCGTTTCCTTACGGATGAGGAGCAGGACTGGCTCTCCAATCATGGCGCTATTCGCGTGGGATACCGCGACGACTTCCTTCCTTACAGCGATCAGGACGACGTCGACGGCAAACTTACGGGCGCTCTTTTGGACTACCTCGCAAGCGCGGAGCATGCCGAGAAGAATGCCCAGCTCAGCTTCGAGACCCGTGCGTTCAAGACGACCGAAGACGCTCTTCAGGCCCTAAAAGACAACGAGATTGACTGCGTGTTTCCCATAAACCTGAGCGCCTACGATGGCGAGCAGATGGGCATCATCGTCACGGACCCCTTCGTGCGCACGGAACTGTACGCCGCCGTGCGCGCGGCTGACCACAAGGGCATCTCTCCGGACAAAGAGATGACGGTGGCGGTCCTCGCCGGACACCTGAGTCACGCAACTTTCATCAAGGATCACTTCCCAAACTGGAAGCTCAGGTATTACGACAGCAACCAGAAGAGCTTCAAAGCGGTGGGGTCTGGCGAGGTGGATTGCACTTTGGTGAGCAACTATCGCATAAACCGTGTGAAAGACCTCTGCGACGAGAACGGTCTCGCCACGCTCGCCACGGGCGAGGCCATGGATTTGGGGTTTGCCACACGTCGCGAGGATGACTGCTTGTATTCCATCCTAAACAAAGTCACGCGATACGTCCCCACTACGGTCATCAACTCTTCGCTGACGAACTACGGCTTTCGGGACGATAAGGTGTCGGTTGGGGAATTTCTCAAGGACAACTTGGCCACTGTTATTGCCACTGTCGCCGTTATCACTGCCGTCATTCTTGCGCTGGTCATCAAGAACATGAGAGCGGAGGCACGGGCTGCCGAGGGCAGCATGATCATCTCTGAGGCCGAGCGCGATCCACTGACTGGCCTCTACAACTGGAACTTCTTCCTGGTGTATGCAAACAAGATTCACCGCGATCTGCCTCACAAGCCCATGGACGCCGTAGTCATAAACATCGATCGCTTCCATTCCGTCAACGCACTGCACGGTCGCGAATATGGCGATCATGTGTTGCGAGAGTTGGGTAGGGAGATTCAGCTTTTCGTTGACGAGTCGGGCGGCATCGCGAGTCGCTTCGAGTCGGATCGGTTCGACATCTTTAGCGAGCATAGGGACGACTGGCGCACAGCGTTCGCGCGTTTCCAGGGAAAACTTGACAAGCGTTTCCACAGTGCAAACATCCACCTGCGGATGGGCGTCAAGCCTTGGCAGGAAGGCGTCGACCCCGTCACGCAGTTTGATCACGCACGTACTGCCTGCAAAAAGAAGCTGGGCAACTTTGGCAGCCAGCTTGTCGTCTACGACGCAGCGATGGGCGAAAGGGAAGAGCGCGACCAGCTGCTGCTCAACGATTTGGGCGATGCGCTCAAGAACCGCGAATTTGAGGTCTTCTACCAGCCAAAATACAACGTTCAGGCCGCGGAGTCCACGCTCTCGAGTGCGGAGGCCCTCGTGCGCTGGCGCCATCCCAAGTTGGGCCTGATCTCTCCGGGTGAGTTCATTCCTCTGCTTGAGAGCAATGGGCAGATCAGCGCGCTGGACAAATATGTGTGGGAGGAGGCCGCTCGCCAGATTGCCGCCTGGCGTGACGTGTACGGCCTGACCTTGCCGGTGTCGGTGAACCTCTCTCGCATGGATGTGTTTGACCCCAAGCTAGGCTCGACGCTGGACGACATCGTGGCCCGCAACGGCCTGAACTGCGCAGACCTCAAGCTGGAGGTTACCGAGTCCGCCTATACGGAGAACGCCGACCAGCTCATCAAGGTCATCGAAGAGCTTCGCGGCAAAGGCTACGAGATCGAGATGGACGACTTCGGCAGCGGGTATTCTTCGCTCAACATGCTTTCGTCCATGCCCGTCGACATCCTAAAGATGGATATCGCCTTCATACGAAACATCGAAGTCAGCGCGAAGGACCTGCGCCTTGTGGAGCTCATTGTGGACATCGCGCGCTATCTCAATGTACCGGTGATAGCTGAGGGAGTGGAGACGGAGAACCAGCTCAGGCTGCTCAAGGATGCGGGATGCGACATAGTGCAGGGTTACTATTTTTCCCGCCCGTTGCCTGCCGACGCTTTTGAGCGGACTGTGCTTGCAAAGGCGCTTGAGACCTGAGCGGGGGATTGCGAATGAGACTATTTGACAGATTTAGGGCTGGGATTTCCCTGCGCGTTATCCACCTGTGGCTTATCGTGGTCACGATGGTGATGTCGGTGGCCATGGTGTACTCCACCGTCCGGTTGTCTTCGAGCTTCACGCGGGTGACGGATGCCACGGAGGATCATCTGGAGTTGGAGAAGGCAGCACTGGAGCTCATGGACGCATCGGACTACCTTACGGAAAAGGTGCAGCGCTTCACCATAGGCGGTGACAGGCGCTTTATGTATGATTACTTCGAGGAGGCGCTTGAAGCGCATAGGCGCGAAGAGGCCCTGGACAAGATGAGCGCCGAGCCGGCGGCGGATGCCGCTCGGGAGAAGCTCGAGAAAGCCATGGACGCGTCTGTGAAGCTGATGGACCAGGAATACTACGCCATGCGGCTGGTCGTTGAGGCAAAGGGTTACACGGACTGCCCTCAGCAACTGCGCGACATCGCCTTGAGCAAAGGGGACGCGGCGCTTTCGCCAAAGGAAAAGATGGATCGCGCCACGGTGCTTGTCCTGAGCGATGTCTACTACGATCAGAAGGACCGCGTGAGGGCGAGTATGCAGGAATGTCTGCAGGAGATAGAAGAGCTCACCCGTGGCATTGAATCCGCGGAACTTGACGAGCTGCAGAGCGACTTGAGAATGGTGCGCGTGTTCATTCTGCTTCTGGTTGCGACGATACTCTCTATGGTATGGCTTACTGCGCGGTTGGGTATCAACCCGGTGCTTCGCGCGGTTGACCGCATCAAGGCGGATAGCCCCATTCCCGAGGTGGGGGCGAACGAATTTCGCTATCTGGCGCAGGAGTACAACAAAATGTACACGGCGTACAAGAGCAGCATCGAACGGCTGAACTTCAAGGCGTCGCACGACGCGCTCACGGGCGTGTACAACCGGGCGGGGTATGAGCTGCTGCTCTCCAGTGTTGATTTGAGTAATACGTATATGCTGCTCTTCGATGTGGACGATTCTAAGAGCGTTAACGACACGTGCGGCCATGAGGTGGGCGACCAGGCGCTGATTAAGCTCGCGTCGGTGCTCAAGAGCAACTTCCGATCCGATGACCACATCTGTCGTATAGGTGGGGACGAGTTCGTGGTGTTTATGGTGCATGCGAACGGCTTGCAACAAGAGCTCATTTCCACAAAGATTGACCGAATCAACGACCAGCTTAAGCACTCGGACGAAAAGGTGCCGAACTTCTCCGTGAGCGTGGGCGTTGCCTACGGGGCAGATGCCGATGACGCCGAGAGCTTGTTTGAGCGGGCTGACGAGGCCATGTATCAATCCAAGAAGGACGGCAAATAGACCTATACGTTCTACCAAAAGGGATAGCTACAGAAATGTGCGGTAGTTGCGGACGCTTCTCTCAGACATGGATCTACCAGTGCATTCGCGGGCTGGAGGACCACCCGTAATGCTCCACGATGTGCGGGACCATCTGCAGTGCGTTGTTGAGTGTGGAGACGTGTGCGCTCGTCGGCCGTATTTTTGGCGGCACCGTATACTTTCATACACGGCAATCGACCTCTGCGATTTGCGGAAGGGAGTAGGTCTCATGAGCTTTGTGGGAAACGTGCTCTGGCTGGTGTTTGGCGGTTTTCTCAGCGGTTTGGGTTGGCTGATTTCGGGCGTCATGTGGTGCATAACGATCATCGGGATCCCGTACGGCTTACAGCGCTTCAAGTTCGCGAAGGTGTCCTTTGTCCCGTTTGGGAAAGGGTCGAGTATGGCGGGGGAGCGGTGTCGTTCCTAGTCAACGTCATCTGGCTCGTCCTCAATGGCTGGTGGATGGCGCTGGGCAACTTCCTGATCGGATGCTTGTGGTGCATCACGATTGTCGGGATTCCGTTTGGGAAGCAGTTCTTCAAGATTGCCAAGCTTTCGCTTTCACCGTTCGGGTCAACCGTCGAATAGGCGATGCGTGGAGAACGGGGGAATGGGCAACCGTTCTGCCTGTAATGCTTTCTGCTATCCGCCTGGTGTAGATAGTCCGCAGGATATCGGAAGAGAGACGAGAACAGGTAGTCAAACTCCTCGCTCAGCGGTGCCGGCGCTATCTTCCCCAGATGTCCTTGCATGCGTCTGGTGCATAGCGGCCTGACGAGCGGGCATTGGACGCGGGCTTGTTGGTGCTGGATGATGGTACCAACGAACAGCCTCGCACTGATGGAGCGCACCATGGAGTACACCACCCTCTCGAACGGCGTCCAGATGCCCATGCTCGGATACGGCGTCTTCCAGATCGGCAACGCGGAGACCGAGGAGTGCGTCTCCGAGGCGATCAAGGCCGGCTACCGCCTCATCGACACGGCCCAGTCATACGGCAACGAGGAGGGCGTCGGCGCCGCCATCGCCAGGAGCGGCGTGCCGCGAGAGGAGCTCTTCATCGTGAGCAAGGTCTGGGTCTCCAACTACCGCTACGAGGACGCCAAGCGCTCCATCGACGAGTCGCTCGAGCGCCTGGGCCTCGAGTACCTCGACCTGATGCTGCTCCATCAGGCCTACTTCGACGTCTACGGCGCGTGGCGCGCGCTCGAGGAGGCCTACGCCGAGGGCAAGGTGCGCGCCATCGGCGTCTCGAACTTCGACAGCAAGCAGCTCATGGACCTCTGCGCCTTCGCCGACGTCAAGCCCATGCTCAACCAGGTGGAGACGCACGTCTTCTGGCAGGAGAGGCCCGAGCATGCGGTGATGGAGAGGCTCGGTGTGCAGCACATGGCCTGGGGCCCCTTCGCCGAGGGCGCCAACGGCTTCTTCACCAACCCGCTGCTGGCAAAGATCGGCGAGAGGCACGGCAAGGGCGTCGGCCAGGTGGCGCTGCGCTTCCTCATGGACGAGGGCGTCGTGGTCATCCCCAAGTCCAGCAAGCCCGCCCGCATGGCCGAGAACTTCGACGTCTTCGACTTCGAGCTGACCGAGGACGACCGCGAGCAGATCCGCGGCCTGGACGGCGGCCACTCCATCATCCTCGACCACCACAACCTCGAAAAGGTCGAGTGGCTACTGGGCTACATCAAGAGTTCGATGGACACCAAAAAGTAGTCTGTGCGTATTTCACACTGAGATCAGCGCCGCCCACGACCAGAGGTGGGCGGCGCTTGTTTTCCGCTGGCGCCAAGGCCTGTGCCGGCGGGCATTCGGAAGCCTGGAGGTCAGTGGCCGTCCACCCACTCGTAGATGTCCCGCACGCGCTGAGGGGCGTCCGCCAGTACGGAGAGGTAGAACGTGGCGTGCGCGTCGGCGTCGCTGATGGGCACGGCAACGCGCTCGAGGCCGCTCCTACTATTCTGCGTGACGTTGGTCACGAAGCAGACGAGCTCGGTCGAGCGCACCAGCTGCTCGAAGACCGATCGGTCCGCCTGCTCCACGATGTTGGCGCGCGGCATGTTGCGGCGGAGCATCCCCATCCAGAAGCCGACCTCGGAGAGCACCAGGAAGCTCTCCCCGTCGAGGTCGGCGAAGGAGACCGTGTCGCGCGTCGCGAGCCGGTGGCCCTCGGGCAGGAAGGCGTAGAGGTCCTCTGTCATGATCTGCGTCGAGCGCATGGTGGGCAGGATCTGGGGCCTGAGGGTTATGGCGAGGTCCACCGAGCGGTTCATGAGGCGGCGCTCCACCTCGTCCTCGGGCAGCGTCACCGGGTTGAGCAGCGTCCCCGGGAAGCGCTCGACCGTGAGCGCCGTGAGGTGCCAGACCGGTGCCGGCGCCACCGTGCCCACGAGCAAGGTGCGTTGCCTGCGCTCGAGGTCCGCGAAGGCGTCGAGCATCATGCGCTCGTCGCGCAGGAGGTCGCGTGCGTGGTCGACGGCTAGTTGTCCGGCGTCGTTGAGCGTGGCCGAGTTGTGTGTGCGGGCGAATAGTTCCTGCCCCAGCTCCCGCTCGAGGCGCCTGATCGAGCGCGAGAGCGCCGGCTGCGAGATATGGAGCTCCTCTGCGGCCGCCGAGATGGTCCCGCGCCGCGCGATGGCATCCAGCTGCCTCATCTGCTCCAGTTCCATTCCAACCCCTTCCCACGGTATGCGCCCATGGTACCCCAGATTGTGGTCGAATGACATCGCTATGCGTTAACAGCATAGTCGCATAGCGCAAAGGACGGCAATGCGACCAAGATTCGCCCATATAGTAGTAGGTAGCAGAAACCCGCAACCGAGGAGGAAGACCATGCAGTACATCACGCTCAACAACGACGTCAGGATGCCAGCCGAGGGTCTGGGGACCTTCCTCATGAGCCCCAAGGAGGCCGAGGACGCGACGCTAGCCGCCATCCGCGTGGGCTTCCGCCACGTCGACACGGCCAACGGCTACTACAACGAGGCGGGCGTCGCCCGCGGCATCCGCCGTTCCGGCGTGCCGCGCGAGCAGGTCTTCGTCTCCACCAAGCTGTGGCCGTCGGGCTACGACCGCGCCGCCGAGCACATCGACAGGACGCTCGAGCGCATGGGCCTCGACTACATCGACATGCTCATCC
>ONMP01000276.1 GCA_900318935.1 uncultured Actinomycetes bacterium | reverse complement strand
GATTCGGTGGTGAGCGGTGTCGTGGTGACCGTGCCGATAATCGTGCTAGCCCTCATCATGGACCGGGTCCTTGGACGTGACAGCCTGGGCGGGGGAGACGTCAAGCTGTTCTTTGTGGCTGGAATGTACTTTGGTTGGCAGCAGTGCATCTTTCTCGTGTTACTCGCTTGCGTCCTCGGTATCGTGTTTGGGATGGTCGGTCAGTCGCAACACACCGACGATGTCAAGTCCGACTCGCGTCTCATTCCGTTTGGCCCTTCCATTGCCCTCGCATGTTGGGTGTGCATGCTGGTGGGAGAGCCGGTCGTGAGTTGGTACCTTAGCTTGTTTTGAGGTGCCGAGGGGGATTCCTTCTGCGCAAGGTGCCGAAAGGGGAGTATACCCTGATAGTACGTCCCCAAACAACACAAATACGTGTGCAGTCCTGCCATCTGCGGTTTCCACTAGCAACCACCATGGGTTATCGCGTATCATGTGAGAGATGCAAGCTATTGAGGAGGTGCGCATGGCAGCTTCTTTTGTGGGCATCGGCATCGGCACGAGCACGCTCAAGGTCGTCTACAGGGCGGGTGGAGGAGTCAGTGCCGTTTCGGTACCATTGCCCGAGAACGTAGTTGGTGAGGACGGAATATCCGCCCCGCAGACTCTTACAAACATCCTCGCGGAACTTCGCAAGCGCGAGAAAATCAGGCAACGCGACGCGGTCATGGTGCTGGGGGACTCCAGCGCATTCTTTAGGCATGTCACGTTGCCTCCGATGAGCGATGCGGAGCTGAGGCTCAATCTACCCTACGAGTTCCGTGACTACATCGACGAGGATCCTGATGCATACGTCTACGACTATGCCGTCGACGAGGTTCCCCTCAATGAGGAGGGCAAGCCTGAGCGGCTCGAGCTGTATGCATCCGCCGCAAGTCGGCGGATTATCGAGGAGCGTGCCCAGATCGTGCGGAAGGCAGGCTTCAGGCTCAAGGTGGTCATTCCGTCACAGATGGCTTACATGCGCATCGTGCGCGAATCCCAGAAGTCTGAATCTGAGAAGTCGGAGGAATCCCAGGTATTTGTGGACATCGGCAACGTTTCGGTAGCCGTTCACCTCTTTCATGGCATGAAGTTCAAGGCTTCAAAGACCATCGACTTTGGATGTCGCGACCTCGACATGACCATTGCGGATATCAAGGGTGTCGACCGTCATGTCGCAAGTACGTACAAGCAGTCTAACTTCGAGGGCGTACTTGATCTCCCTGAATGCGAAGCAGTGTATGACCGTCTGTGCTTCGAGATCAGCAAGGTCATCAACTTTTATAACTTCTCCAACCAGGAGGATGTCGAACACATGTACGTCTTGGGCGGCGGATCGGAGATTCCCCAGCTTATGGACGTGATGCGACGTTCCTTCGACATCCCCTTGGATTCGGCGAACAAGATGTTGCCGCATGACATCAGCGGGGTTGAGGGCGTCGGTGCCGTTGCGCTTGCCGTGGCGGGTATGCTGGAAGGGGAGGCGATCGCTCGTGGCGCTTGATTGGAACCAAGAAGTAAGTCTCGCGACCATCATGGACATCGCGCGCCCTGGCAAGGGTGGCAGTAAGGGTAGCGCTACCATTCCCACAAAGACCACCATGAACCTATACCAGCCGGAGACAAAAACCATCAACCTTCGCAAGGCAGTCATCCTGCTGGTACTAGCACTCATTCTTATCGGTGTCTTTGTCAAGTTTGGCGTTATAGACCAGTTTGCAGCTCTTTCTCAGAAGCAGGCGCAGCTTGAAGAGCAGCAGGCGATTCTTATCAAGTATGCAGGGTCGGTCGAAGGCTATAAGGAAGTTCAGGAGCTGTATGAGGCATACGTGGCACAGTACGGATCTGATACTCCCGATGCCATTGCGGTGCTCGAAATGGTCGAGAAGCGCGTTATGGGTAAGGCTACGGTTACGGGCATCACGCTTTCCGGTGAGACGCTAACCCTCACGATGGAGGATGTATCACTTGAGACGGTGGGTGATTTGGCAAGTGATCTCGAGAAAGAGCCAACAGTCAAGGCGACTAACGTGATGACGGCGACAGCGCAGAGCGAAGACACGCAAAAGACCGTCTCGACTTTGGTGGTCACGCTCGTCGGCACACAGGGCGAGGAGGATAAGTAATGCTTTCGTATACGTTTTCCATGCGTGAGAAAGTGTTGATTGCTGTCCTGGTCATTGGATTAGTGGTCGTCGCATGGTATCAACTCATCTTTTTAAACATCCAAAACCAAATCGCATCCATCGATACGCAAATTACCGCGACGCAAAAGCAACTCACCGACTATCAGAAGCAATCGGCAGACCAAAAGAAGATGCGCGAGACGATTGATGAGTACAAAAGCAAAGGGCTTGAGCCCGTCAAGCTCCCGGAATACGACAATACGCAGAGTCTGATGGCATACCTGCACGGTGCTCTCGCGATTACGAAGAACTACGAAATGTCATTCAACAACCCAGTTCTCTCTGAAGAGGACAAAACCGTACATCGCACTGGTTCCATCAAGTACGAATGCGACACGTACGAGCAGGCTCGTGAGGTCGCGGAGTCGATTGCGCATGGGCACTACACGTGTCAGGTCGACGCAATGTCGATTCAGGTAAAGAAGTCTCGCAAGTCTGGGGATGCCACAGTGAAGCATGTCACGACCTTGCAGGTCACGTTTTTTGAGAGCAAGCCGGATGGTAAGGAGATAAACACGAAGGAGGATTCGGCGAAGGGCCAGGATTTAAGCGCCCTTACCCAGATCAATAAAAAATAGGGCGCAGCCAAAAGGAGCTAGAAATGCAATCCAAACGTACTACGATTACGCGTCGAGATGCCTTCTGCCTGACGGCCCTTGTGGGTGTTGGTGCTAGCTTGGCAAAGCCGGCATTGGCGGATACGCAGGCGGACCTCTCGAGTGCTCAGGAGCAGCTTGCGGAGGCGCAGGTGCAACTGGGTGTCATTGCGGATGAGTATGAGGTTCTGAGCCAGAAGCAGTCAGCCACACTTGATGACCTCGATGAGGTAGAGACGGCTATCGAAGGCTTGTCAGAAAGTATTGCCGCTATCGAGGTCCGCCTTATGGAGAAGCGCGAAAGGCTATCCCGTAATGTCTCTGATGAGTACAAGGATGGCGGTCATGGGCGCATCTCATTCAGGAGGTACAGGACGAGCACAGGCGTCTCGAGGAGCAGCGCTCAAAGCTTTCCGAGCAGCGAGAAGTACTGCGTGAGGTTAGTCGCGTGCAGACCGAACAGCTTGAGGCCATGCGCGACAAGCAATATGAGGCCCAGCAGCTTATCGATGGGCTCGATGCGGAGGTACGTGAGCTACTTGCGAAACGTGATGCAGAATTGCTTGCGGCTCAAAGTGAGGCGGCAAAAGCTCGCAAGGATCGTGAAGCTCAGAAAGCCGCTGTCGGTAGCTCATCGCGACGCTCGTCGAATTCCGAATCGCAGTCGAAAGACGAATCTGTTTCATCGAAGAAGCCGCGAACGGATGAGAGACAGGCTTCGGGCGAAGCCAAAGAGCAGGCCACAAAAGAACCGAAACAGGAAGCGGAGTCTAAGCCTGAAGCGGAACGTCAGGATCAGGCGACTCAGGAGGCCACGGCGAAGTCGGAGCCGGAATCTGAGTCTGAGACTGCACAAGAGCAAGAGCCCGTATCAGAGCCCGAACCAAATCCTGAACCAGAGCCTGAGCCGGAACCCGAACACGAGCCAGAGCAACAACCAGAGCCGGAACCCGAACCGGCGCCAGAGCCTGCGCCTGAGCCCGAGCCGGAACCGGAACCCGAGCCGGAGCCGGAACCCGAGCCGGAGCCGGAACCGGAAGAAGACTATGGAGGCTCTGAGGGACGTGGAGGCAACGGCGACGGGTCAGCTGCTGCTGTGATTGCGGCATGTTACAGTACCCCGTCGCCAGGTGGAGGCCTCTGCGCTGGTTGGTGCTCAAACGTGATGATCAATGCCGGCTATGGCTTCGTTGCCGGCAATGCTAATGACATGTATGCAGAGTTCTGCTACAGCTCAAATCGGGCCGACTTGAGACCGGGGATGGCGGTGGCCGTTTCGACGCATCCCCATACTTCTGCAGGCCGGATCTATGGTCACATCGGCATGTATGTCGGTGATGGTACGGTAATGGACAACATCGGATACATCAGAAGCATCTCGCTCGACGAGTGGATCTCGTACTATGGTGAGACGGTGCCCGTACGCTGGGGTTGGCTGAACGGTATTGTCTTGTCATAGGCTCGATAAATAGCAAGGAGGTGCCCGTGGAAAGGTCCGAGCTGCGAGCATTGCTGGGGCAAGTGGCCAGTGGGTCGGTCTCGGTCGATGTGGCACTTGAGCGTGTTGGCACGTCGCCATTTGTGGATATGGGCTTTGCAAAGCCAGATCTGCACCGTGGCGTGCGCACAGGTGCCTCGGAAGTGATATATGGAGCTGGAAAGACTGCAGAGCAGATTGCTGCCATTGTTGATGCACTTGTTGGCGGGGGACAGGGTCATGTGCTGGTGACGCGCATCGATGCCAAGAAAGCCTCAGAGGTGTGCGATTTGCTTACTGCTGACGCCAACCGCGCGCAGCTTCCCTGCAACTATCACCAGGTCGCTAGCATTCTCGTAGTGGGTGACCTGCCAAAGCCTAGTGGTAACGGTACGATCGTTGTCGCATGTGCCGGCACGAGCGACTTGTACTGTGCTGAGGAAGCTGCATTGACGGCTGAGGCGATGGGTAGCAGTGTGGAGCGCATCTATGATGTGGGCGTTGCGGGTTTGCACCGGCTTCTGGCGCATGTAGAGCTCCTACAACGGGCGACTGCAGTCGTGGCGGTAGCTGGCATGGAAGGAGCGCTTCCAAGCGTCATAGGCGGCTTGTGTGCCTGTCCGGTAATCGCATGTCCAACAAGCGTTGGCTATGGCGCATCCTTCGACGGCTTGGCAGCGCTGCTCGCCATGCTCAATTCGTGTTCGAGTGGTGTTTCGGTGGTAAACATTGATAATGGATTTGGTGCCGGATATCAGGCAGCGCTTAGTGACCACGCGCGCATCATGCGGGAATGAGGGGAGACACGATGGATCGGACGTTATATCTGGAGTGTGAGAGCGGCATCAGCGGCGACATGGTAGTGGGAGCTTTGATTGATGCTGGTGCCAACGAGCAAGGGCTTCTTCAAGCGCTTGAAAGCCTTGGAATCGGAGGATACGAGGTTCGTGTGTCACGCAAGGAGGTTGGCGCGCTTGTGGGCTGCGACTTCGACGTGCTGCTTGACGCCGATTACGATAACCACGATCACGACATGCAGTGGCTCTATGGGGGCGTAGAGGATACGCTCGCACCCGAGGCGCACCAGCATCATGCGCACGACAACGAGCACGCCCACACCCACGAGCACAGCCATCATCATGAGCATCGACAGCTCGCTGACATCCGCCGCATACTGGATGCAGCGGGCCTCGAGGAAGCAGTGCGCTCAAGCGCTCTCAAAGTCTTTGAGGTCATAGCGGAAGCCGAAGCCAAGGCGCATGGTGCCACACCCGAGACTGTTCATTTCCATGAGGTGGGTGCAATTGACTCCATCGTAGACGTCGTCGCAGCAGCTTGGTGTCTGAACGATTTGGGGGTCGATGACGTTGTGGTCTCCCCACTTGCAGAGGGAGAGGGGCAGGTGCGCTCTGCTCACGGAATCTTGTCCATACCAGTGCCCGCGGTGGCAAACATCGTGGAGGCCCATGGCCTCGTTCTTCGGCGTGCCCATCGACCAGGCGAGCTAGTGACACCTACTGGTGCGGCAATTGCAGCTGCTTTCGGCACGTCGAGCACCCTGCCTGAGACATATCGCATCGTGGCAAGAGGCATGGGCTGCGGTAAGCGTGCCTACGATCCGCCTAGTACTCTGCGAGCCACGATTATGGAGGAGGCGCTAGATCCG
>ONMP01000103.1 GCA_900318935.1 uncultured Actinomycetes bacterium | reverse complement strand
ACGCGACGATGGCAATCCCAGCGAGTGCGTATGCGACGGACACTATGAATCCGTGCAGCCTTGCAGACTGAGTCAGGTCTGCATGACAACGAGGGCAGACGGTTTCACCTTCGCTGAGGTCTTGTCCGCAATGCGAGCAGCGCATATCTCTCCTGTGGTTCGTCGGTGTCATCATGATGGTATCAGGAATCTCCCTCGGTGAACCTACCGTTGGCGGACAATCAGAAAGTTCGAACGTTAACTTACTCATCAAAGAACAACGGCCCCGGTCAACATAACGCGACCGGGGCCATTGTGGCTAGGAATTTCGAGGCGGATGATTAGTACTCTTCGTACTCGCTGTAGTCGTCATACCCGTACTCGTCATAATCGCTATAATCATCGGTGCTAGCATCGCTAGTGGAGTTCGTACCTGTAGTGGAGGAGCCGGTTCCCGTGGTCGAGTTGGTTCCGTTGGTTCCGGTGGTTCCGTTGGTTCCGGTGGTACCAGTGGTCCCAGTAGTACCGGTCGTGCCAGTCGTACCGGTCGTGCCAGTCGTACCGGTGGTGCCGGTCGTGCTAGTGGTCCCAGTGGTGCCAGTCGTACCAGTGGTCGTAGTGGTTCCCGTGTTTGTGGTGGTGCCAGTGGTGCTAGTCGTACCAGTCGTGCTGGTAGTCCCAGTGGTTCCGGTCGTGCCATTGGTGCTTGTGGCCGTGCCGTTGGTGCCGGTCGCAGTGGCATTAGTCGCCTGCGCCTGGCCTGCCGCACCGAGCTTGAGTGACACGTTGATGTTGATCTTTGTCGAGTCCTCCGTATACTCTTCCTCCTCGGTATTCGAGGCCTTGGGAGCATAGGCATAGCTCAAGGACATATCAGTCAGGCGATAAGCGCTGTCGAAGTTATACGTAGCGCTGCTGTTATTCTGGATGTCCTGCGCAACATCGGTGTTGCTCAGGATGTCGCCAAGCACATCCTTGAACTGGTTGATGACACTCTGACCAGGAATCGTAATGGTGTAGCCACCGGTGGTCGGTGCCATGACACCTTGCGAAAGAGCAGTGGTGTCAATCAGCTGCGTCACGGGGATGGGATCGTAGGTCTGCTGCTCGCTGTCCCATGTCGTGCCGTTATCGTCGCTGCGCTCAACCGTAAAAGAGGTGCCCGAGCCGGAAACGCGCATCTGACGGGTAGTCGTGTTGGAGGTCGTGGTGCCTTCCTCGTCGTAATAGTCTTCCTGCTCGTTATCGCCAACAATGGTGACGACCGCGGTCTTGCTGCCATCCTCGGCGCACTCGATGCTTGCGCTTACGTCAGTCGTACTGGTTGTGTCACCATAATACTCATCGACAGTGGTAATATCAAACTTGTATGCGAGATCGGCATGTCCGCTCGTTGGTGCTACGGCGAGGTATTCCTGAATGAGCTCTGCGGCCGTGGTGGGCACGGTCTTTTCGACAACCTGCTGATTGGCTGTGGTGTCTCCGGTCTGGTCCGAGGTTTGGTCGGTGGCTTCGACCGTCTCCGTGTCCGAAGAATCGGCGGATTTCGGTCCGCTACACCCGGCGAGACCGGTCAGGATGAGCGTACCAGCCAAAGCGGCGCTCGTTACCCTCTTGCCCAAAAGCTTCATTTCATTCCCCTTTCCATGGGCTGCACGTGAAGAAGAATATACCGCAAATGAGGCTTGTGAGTATTGAGTTTTAGGTGACTTTCTCATGTGTGGCACAAATCTCACCGCGTGACACACATGAAGTGCACTTTTTGACGGGGTTTCTTGACGAATTGTGTCATACTTGCGTCTCATGCACGACGTAATTGTAATAAACAATGGGGACGAAAAAAATGTGCAGATTCCGTCCAATTCCATAGATTTTGAGGTGATGTCATTGTCAATGACCTTTAAACGCCGCCTTCCCATCCCCAAGGAGATACGTGAAGAGATGCCGCTTCCCGATGATCTTGCGGCAACCAAGGAATCCTTCGACGTCGAGGTAAGCGATGCCTTGACGGGCAAGAGCGGCAAGCTGCTCGTAGTCGTTGGGCCTTGCTCGGCAGATCGCGAGGACGCCGTGCTGGAGTATGTTACGCGACTTGCAAAGCTTCGTGAGTCCGTTGCTGACAAGCTCGTGCTCATACCTCGCGTCTATACCAATAAGCCCCGCACCAAGGGTACTGGCTATAAGGGCATCCTGCACAATCCTGACCCGTCTAAGCCAGACGACCTGCTCGAGGGCGTCAAGGCCATACGGCACTTGCATCTGCGCGTGATCGAAGAGAGTGGCATGTTCACAGCTGACGAGATGCTCTATCCCGAGAATCACCAGTATCTCTTTGATTTGATGTCATACGTCGCAGTGGGAGCACGTTCAACGGAGAACCAAGGTCACAGGCTCGTGGCGAGTGGTGTCAGCGTTCCGGTAGGCATGAAGAATCCCACGGGCGGAAGCCTCTCTGTGATGCTCAACTCGATCTATGCGGCACAACAGCCCCAGACCTTCATCTACCGCAACTGGGAGGTGGAGACCACGGGAAATCCTCTGGCACACGCAGTGCTGCGCGGACGCATCGGATCGGACGGTGGTTGGCACGCGAACTACCATTATGAGCATCTGGAGCATTTGGCGACAGCCTACACGACGGGGAGCTTTGCGAACCCAGCGGTAGTCGTCGACTGCAACCACGATAACTCTGGGAAACGTCCGCTAGAGCAGATGCGCATCTGCAACGAGGTGCTTGACAGCATGGCACGCTCAAAGGTCATTGCTGGTCTCGTGCGTGGGTTCATGGTAGAGAGCTATCTGGAAGACGGTGCGCAGCCCATCGGTGAGGGTGTCTTTGGCAAGTCGATTACCGACCCGTGCCTCGGCTGGGAAAAGACCAGTCATCTCATCATGAGCCTGGCTGATCGTTTGTAGGGACGGTCAAAACCCGCCTTTATGGGTGTCGAAAATGGTATGCAAAAGGGCGCCCCTTTCGTGCAGGAAAGGGGCGCCCACAATTCTATGAAGCGTGATTACATCCCGAGGCCGAACAACACGCCCATCTGTATGAAGATTGCCATGATGATGACGAATCCGAATGCGAAGGGAGCGACCTTACCAAGCACCTCGCCATCCTTGCCCATAAGGCCGCAGGAAGCCGTGCCAATGGCGATGGACTGCGGCGAGAGCATCTTGCCCGCCGAGACTCCGAGCGAGTTGGCTGCGCACAGCCAGTACTCGTTGGCACCGATGGCCTGCGCCGCCTGCTGCTGCACGGAGCCAAAGAGGACCTCGCTGGAGGTACCGGAGCCGGTGACGAAGGTGCCGAGTGCACCGAGAACAGGTGCAACGAGTGGGTAGAGGCCGCCGAGCGTGCCGACGAAGAACGCCGCGATGCTCGCGATCATGCCGGAGTAGCCCATGATTTTGGCGCAGCCGAGGACGGCAAGCATCGTGAGGATCGTCTTGCTCATTTGCTTGCACGTCGCCAAGAGCACCTGCATCATCTCGGGGAAGGGGCAGCCCTGGATGAGACCACCAACGATGCCGCAGATGAGGATGAGAACGCCAGGCGTGTTGATCCAAGAGAAGGTGAGAGTGGCGTTAGGATCGCCCTGGTAGATGTTCACCGTCGTTTTGATTGACGAGAGCGGGCCGTTGATGAAGGGCACGAGCTTGGAGGTGAGGACGAGAATGGCGAAGATGAGGATAAAGGGTGCCCATGCGGTGAGGGCTTCCTTCGGCGTGAGCTCGCCCTCCTGCTTCGGTGTGTCGAGCGCGTATTCGTCAGGGACCTCACCCTTCATCTTGAGTGCGACCGCGAAGGTGACGACGAGGGCCACGACAGCGGCGACGACCATGGGAAGGTCGGCACCGATGAACATCGAGGCGATGATTTCGGATACGGTGACGGCGATGCCGGTGATGAGCGTGATGGGAATGACGCCCTTGAGTGCCTTCGGACCACCGCCCGCAATCATGACCATGAGGAAGGGCGTGGCGATGACGAAAGGCGCGACCTGCAGCGACTGCATGAGTGCGAGGTTGGAGGGGTCAAGCCCTGTGATGCTTGCGAGTGTGGTGGTGGGGATTCCGATGGAGCCAAACATCGTGGGAACGCCGTTGCCTACGAGGCAGGCGAGAATCGCCGTGATTGGGTCGAAGCCAAGCGCCATCATCATCGAGGCTGGGATGGCGACGGCTGTGCCAAAACCTGCCATGCCCTCGAGGAAGCCACCGAAGCACCAGCCGATGAGCAGCACGAGTACGCGCATGTCACTCGAGACCGATGTGAGCATGCCCTTGATCGTCTCCATAGCCCCCGTGTGAACGGTGAGGTTGTAGGTAAAGACGGCTGCGATGATGACGATGACGATGGGCCAAATGGCCATTGCCATGCCCTCTAGAGCGGCAGTGATGGCGTTGATGGGAGTCATGTGCCATTTCGCCATACCCAAGACAGCCGAGACGATCAGTGCGCCGAAGCTGGCTTTCCATGCCTCCATCTTCATGCCGCAGAGTGCAAGCACGAGCCACAGGATAGGTAAGAGGGCTAGAACAAAGTCAATAAGCAAGTCCAACACGATGAGTCTCCCTTCACGATGACATGCGTCAGGCATACAGCAAGTCAGTTTACTCTCCTAAGCGTATACGTCGAACCGCGGTTGCTTGAAAATCTGGTTGTCGGTAGCAAGGGCGCGGTAAGGGCGCAGCGAGGTGTTTGCTATGCACTCGAGTCGTCCGAACTGTCTGCCGTTGGGTCAACGACTTTGGAGCCGCCCGCACCTTCGTATCCGCTTCTCTTCGCGTCGCGGAGAGATTCCGCAGTGCCGCCGTTTTCCACGAAGGCCTCTGCGATCTCGTGAGCGATGAAGTCAACGTATTCGGGCTGGCCATCGGGCGTGAGATGCTCGCCGTCCGTATAGAACCAATCGTCTTCGTCTACAGCGAGGTCGTGCCAATCAATGACGTGGACGTTATTGTGACGCTTGGCGCATCTGTCGATGGTCTCATTGATTTGCTCGCACTCGACGTCGAGGGTACGCGCGTTCACGAGGAAGACCTCTCGGTCGTCACAGAGCTCCACGAGCTCGTCCATCTGGTCGTCGGTGGCCGGCATGTTCGAGAAGGTCGCAAGAACCACAATGTCGCCTACGACGCCTTGGTCGAGGTAGCCCTCGAGTACGGGAATGGCCTGGGTGGGAAGTCGGCCCACGTAGCTGTCAAGGTAGTAGTCGGGCATGCGCTCGGCGAAGCACCAATCGGCGTCGCCCGCTACGGAGTCGGAGACGATGAAGGGGGTGTAGAGGCCGTCTTTGATGCTCTTCTTTGAGGCCTTAAGCATGATGGGGCCATCGGGAATCTCGTCAGAGCTGCTCTTGGACTTCGTGCTCTTCGAGGAATTGGAGGATGAGCTCTCGGAATCATCATCTTCCTCGCCGTCAGTAGTGGCATTGCGCTTCACTTTGGAGAGGTCACGTGCCTTGGCGACGCCCTCGCCGGTGCTCTTGATGGCATCTGCGGGCACGGCCGTCTCGTCAGGTACTATTGCGAGGCCCGTCACGGCGCCAGCGAGCACGAGTGCCAAGGCGCCAGCGGGTATCCATGCGAGGTAGTCGGGCTGTGCGCCTCGCCTGTTGCCGGTCTGTTGCGGAATGAAGGGTACCTGCCCCTGGGCGACGACCTTGTCCACGAAGCGCAGCGAGAGTTCGGCAAGCCCGATCGAAAGAGCGATGGCGAGGAGCACAAACACGGGCGACGTCGCGCTCTGGGTCACCTTGAAGAGCTCGAAGAGAGGGAAGTGCCAGAGGTAGATGCCGAACGATCGCTCACCGATCCATGTGAGGGGACGCGCTGAGAGGCCACGCGCGAGAGGCGTATCGGTCTCTAGGGCGCCAGCCAGAAGCAAGGTGGAGAGCAATGCTGCCAGGAGCATGCCGCCCCGGTAGAGCAGAGGTGACGTGGCGGGAATGAAGACCATGATTGCCACGATTGCTGCGAGGGCGATGGGCCCGATCAGGACGAGCGGTGCGCTGCGCACGGTGTGGCGAGCGGAGTCGAGGCGTTGTGCTCGACCGCCGAGGGGCCAAGCGAGTGCGAGCCAAGCTCCGAGCAGCGGCGCAAAGGCGCGTGTGTCAGGGCCGTAGTACACGCGTGTCGGATCGCTGTTGGGGTCGTACATCACGCCCATGAGAATCGCCGAGATGAGCGCGAGGACCAATGCCGTGATGCGTGCCCGTCGGTTGATTCTGCCGCCGGGACAGAGGGCGCAAAGAAGTCCGCTCCACACGAGGAAGAACTGGAAGTCAACGCCGAGGTACCACAGGTGGGTGAGGGGAGAGGTGCCGCCGAGGTTGTCAAAGTAGGAAGCACCGCGAAGGATGGCGCCGATGTTGTTTGCGAGCAAGAGCGATGGAATGAGGTCTGGTTTGAGCTTCGTGAGCAGGATGTGATTGAACAGGACGCATGCAAGGACGGTGACCACGATCATGAGCGCCATGGATGGCCAGACGCGAGTGAGGCGACGCAGCCAAAGATGCGGAAGCGAAGCGGCACCTTCTCTGCGTAGCGCCTTGAGTATGCTGCACGTCACGAGGTAGCCCGAGAGGACGAGGAACATAACGACGCCCATGTTTCCGCTCGGAAGCCAAGGTACGGCAAGGTGGTAGAGCATGATGCCGATGATGGCAATGGCGCGCAGGCCTTCGAGTGATTCGACGCGGGGTTTCGGGCGCGGCATTCGCTTGGGCGCGCGCGACCGCTCGGGCGAACGGGAGGGAGCCCTGTAGTCACGGTCGCGGGTTTGTGGGTTGGGCTCGACAGAACCTCGTCTCCGTTCGCTGGTTCGCGACGTACGTTCGGCCGGCCTGCGAGTCCGCTTGGGAGTTGCGGCGCGTTCGGACGGACGTTCGCTCCTGCGCACGCGCTCCGTGCTTTGTCGGGGTTCTCGCGGCGCGCGTTGGCCCTCCCTTTGACGCGATGTCTCGCTTCTTTCGCGACGGGGGCGCGAAACTCGTTCGCCTTGACTCGTCCTACGTTGGCGTGGTTGTGAACCACGCCTGTGGGAGTCTTCGTCCCACTCTCGATCGTCACGTCTGGTTCGTGTGCTGCGTTGTGCCATCTGCGTACCTGTTCGTCGTTGCGGCAATGCTCCAATAATACGACAAAAAAGCCAGCATGGGGAGAAGGGATGGCGCTTGCGACACGTCCCCGGCAAACTCCTCCGTCCCCCCTCACGCGCGGACAAATGCCCTCGTCCCCTTTGTCCTTGGTATACTAGTTGAGGTTCGGATGACGTTTGGTGGGGAGGTGTCATGCTGCAGCTAGAGCACATCTGCAAGTCGTACGTGACGAACTCGTTCACGCAGGTGGCGCTTGACGACGTGAGCCTGGCGTTCCGCGACAACGAGTTCGTCTCTATCCTCGGTCCCTCGGGTTCGGGCAAGACGACCATGCTCAACGTTATCGGTGGCCTTGATCACTTCGACTCGGGTGACCTCGTCATCGATGGCATCTCCACGCGCGAGTATCACGACCGAGATTGGGATGCTTACCGCAACAACCGCATCGGCTTCGTCTTTCAGAGCTACAACCTCATCCCGCACCAGACGATTTTGGCCAACGTGGAGCTTGCCCTCACTCTTTCTGGCGTGAGTGCTGCCGAGCGTCGGAATCGCGCACGACAGGCGCTCGTCGACGTCGGTCTCGGAGATCACGTGGACAAACGTCCCAGCCAGCTCTCGGGCGGTCAGATGCAGCGTGTAGCCATAGCTCGTGCCCTCATCAATGACCCTGAGATCCTGCTCGCCGACGAGCCGACGGGAGCCCTTGACTCAAAGACCTCGGTGCAGGTGATGGACCTCTTGCGCGAGGTGGCCGACGACCGTCTGGTCATCATGGTGACGCATAACCCAGAGCTTGCGCGCGAATACTCGACCCGCATCGTAGAGCTGGCCGATGGGCGTATCCGCTCGGACACGGATCCCTATGTACCGACGGAGGCTGACCTGCGAGAGGCCAAGCCGCCCAAGCGTACGTCAATGAGCTTTTTCACCGCGCTCGCACTCTCCTTCAACAACCTCATGACAAAGAAGGGCCGTACGCTCATGACGGCCTTTGCTGGGTCGATTGGCATCATCGGCATCGCAGCCATCCTGGCGCTTGCCAACGGCGTAAACGCATACATCCATGAGGTAGAGGAAGAGACTCTCTCGGTTTACCCGCTGCAAATCATGAACTCGGGCTTTGACATGACGTCGATGATTGCCGACGTGCAAGGCCAGCGCGAGGAGCTGAAATCGGATGAGGCCAAGGATCCAAACAAGGTGATCGAGTCTCGCATGATGGGCACGATGTTTGGCAGCGTGGGAAAGAACGACCTCGAGTCGCTCAAGCGCTATCTGGACGAAGATGGCGGCGGAATCTCTGCCCATGTGCAGGATATCGAGTATCAATACAGCGTCATACCGCAGGTTTTCCTCAACGACGGCGCGAAGAAGGTCACGCAGGTAAATCCTGACACGACCTTCGAGTCGCTCGGTTTCGGCAGTTCCTCGGCGTTTTCGTCGAGCTTCTCGACGAATGTCTTTGCTCAGATGCCAGCTGACCTCGGACTCGTTGAAGGACAGTTCGACGTGCGCGCTGGCAGGTGGCCCGAGGCATATGACGAGCTGGTGATCGTCCTCTCGCCGCAGGGCACGATGAGCGACTTCATGAGCTATGCGATGGGGTTGCGCGACCGCAAGGAGCTTCAGGACATGGTCCAAACCTTCGCCAAGGGCGAGAGCGTCGAGACGCCTACCGACGAGCTGACGTTCACACTCGATCAGCTGCTTGGTGTAACTTTCCGGGTAGTACCCGCCTGCCAGTTCTACGAACACGACGACGAATACGACGTGTGGACGAAGAAGACCGACGATGATGATTTCATGCGCAGCCTCGTGGAAGAGGGGGAAACGCTCAAGGTCGTGGGCGTGGTACAGCGACGTGAGGACGTGGATGCTTCGACGATAAGCATGGGAGTCTATTACACGCCGCAACTGACGGCTCGGCTCATGGACGAGGCTGCGAGCTCGCAGATCGTACAGGAGCAACGTGCGCATCGCGACACGAACGTTATGAGTGGGAAGTCTTTCGACGAAGAGGGTACGAGGTCGGGGGATGGTAAGAACCTTGACCTTTCGACGCTCTTTTCCGTTGACCAGGACAAGATTGCCGGCGCGTTCAAGTTCGATGATGGCGCGCTCGACTTCTCGAACCTCAATCTCGATGATATGGATCTCTCGGGCCTCGATTTCTCCGGCATGGAGGACGATTTCGACCTCTCGGGCTTGGCGAACGAGATTGACTTGTCAGGTATCGGTGCGCCGCCGATTGACCTCGATGCCGTCCTAGCGTCCATACAGGACTACATGGCCGTCCAGATAGAACTTGGGAACTTCAATCTTTCGGAACTTGACCTCACGGGCATCAACTTCGGCGGAACCGACGTGGTGGCATTGTTGTCGCCCGAAGTCTTGTCGGCGCTTACACCCGATCTGTCGAGCATAGACGTGCCTGCGCTCTTTGAGGGCGTGACGCCTACCGTGGACAGTGGCGCCCTAGCTCAGACGGTCGCCTCGCTTCAAGCGGGTCTTGCAGATTACCTGCGTGCGAATCCAGTCGACCCTACCGATTCGGCTGCGATGGGGCAACTGGTGTCTGCTTACCTGCAGACTCCCGAGGCGCAGCAAGTGCTCGCGGGACTGAGCGGGGCCGTGAGCTTCTCGACTGAGGATATGGCCCTTATCACCCAGCGCCTGCAGAGCCAG
>ONMP01000016.1 GCA_900318935.1 uncultured Actinomycetes bacterium | reverse complement strand
GGAGGGGCTCGTCCCATGCAAGTGGGACGAACCCTACCGGCGGCTTTGTCCCTCGCATGTTACAGCGCGAATACACCCGAGCATACGGGATGCATCGGTCCGCGCGTTGTGCTACAATGTCTCCAACTCAACCCACGGAAGGGGCAGGCCATGGAGTTCGTTGACGTGGACAACCGACGCGACGTAGCCAATCGCATTCGTTCGCTGCGCGAGGACAACGACATCTCGATTGAGGAGATGGCCGAGGTTACGGGCCGCTCTGCCAAGGAGTATGCCGCGCGCGAGTCGGGCGAGATGGACCTCACCTTCACCTTCGTGTACAAGTGCGCTAAGCGTCTGGGTGTCGATGTCGTAGAGCTGCTTACGGGCGAGAGCCCGCGTCTGCGCCACTACGAGATCGTGCGCGCTGGCGAGGGTCTGCCCTTGGAGCGCAACACTGACTTCCATTATCTGCACAAGGCTCCGCATTTCCGCCACCGTCTGGGTGAAACCTTCCTCGTGGACGTGCCGTATCAGCCCGAGAGTCAGCACGAGCCAATTCACCTCTCCTATCACGAGGGACAGGAGATGGACTTCGTGCTCAAGGGGCGTCTGCGCTTCCGCTTCGAGGATCACTTTGAGGAGGCTGGTCCTGGCGACACGCTCTATTACGACTCTGGTCGGGGCCACGGCATGATTGCCATCGGTGGCGAGGACGCGCAGATTCTGGCGGTCGTCTTCAACCCCAAAGACAAGTCGAGCAACGGCATCGAGATTATCTAGGCATCGCCCCCTTCTTGGGACGGTGCCGTTAAGCAACGACGTGCGCGCCGACATGGCGTGCGTTGCGGCCATGCATGCCGCGCGGCGTTTGTGCCGATGCTGATGTAGATAATCTCTGTGCAAAGGAAATGAATCATCATGCGTTATTTGAGCGAGAACTACCTCTCTGAGAGCCGCGACCGCAACGGCGAGGTCGCGCATATCTCCCTGCACTATCCCCAGACCTTCAACTGGGCCTATGACGTGGTGGACGACATCGCTACGGTCGAGCCGGACCGCCCCGCTATGATATGGTGCAATCCGGAGGGGGAGGAGCACCGCTTCAGCTTCGGCGACATCAAGTATTGGTCCGACAAGTGCGCAAACTTCCTCGTCGCGCAGGGCATCCGTAAGGGTGACGCGGTGCTTGTCATCCTGCGTCGTCATTACCAGTTCTGGATAACGGCGGTCGCCCTGCACAAGATAGGCGCCCTGCTCGTTCCGGCGACCTTCATGCTGCGCGAGCACGACCTGCACTATCGTCTGGAGTCGGCGGGCATCAAGGCCATCATCTGCACTGACGCGGGTACCATCGCCGACGTGTGTGACGAGGTCGCTCCGCAATGCCCCGACCTGCAGATAAAGATACTGGTCGCGGCGGGTGGCGCCGGTCTTGCGGTGGACGAGGAGGACTTTGACCCCGCACCGCATCGTGCTCTCTCTGGGCCGGACGGCATCTGCGCCCTCTCGTGCGACCGCCCCGGCTGGGTGGACTACAACTCTGGCGTTCGCGCGGCGAGCGACTTCTGGGGCCGCATCTCCACGACGGTAGACGAGCCGATGATCATGTACTTCTCGAGCGGGACGTCTGGCAACCCAAAGATGGTCTTGCACGACTACACCTACACTCTTGCGCACACCATCACGGCGAAGCTCTGGCACAACACCGTGGGCGATGGCGGCATACACTTCACAATCGCTGATACGGGTTGGGGCAAAGCCGTCTGGGGCAAGTTCTATGGGGCATGGACCCAGGAATCGTGCGTCTTTACCTATGACTTCGACCGCTTCCACGCACACGAGATTCTTTCGCACATCGATGACTATGGCATCACGACGCTCTGCTGTCCGCCTACGATGTACCGTCTGCTCATGCGTCACATGCAGCATGAGGAAAAAACGCAGTACAAGCTCACGTCGCTCGTGTACTGCACGACGGCGGGCGAGGCGCTGAATCCCGACCTCTATGACTTCTGGAAAGAGCGGACCGGCCTCACCATCTACGAGGGCTTTGGTCAGACCGAGACCCCGCTCACTGTGGCGAACCTCAACGGGTCCAAGCCGAAGCCCGGCTCCATGGGAAAGATCGTCCCGCTCTACGATATCCGCATCCTGCGCTACGACCACACGGAGTGCGAGGACGGCGAAACAGGCGAGATTTGCATCCGCTACGAGCCGGATCACAAGCCCGAGGGCATCATGATTGGCTACTACCGTGACCCGGAAAAGACCGCTGAGGCCATTCACGACGGTTGGTATCACACGGGTGACACGGCTTGGCGCGACGAGGATGACTACCTGTGGTATGTCGGGCGCAACGACGACGTCATCAAGAGTTCCGGATACCGCATCGGTCCGTTCGAGATCGAGAGCGTTCTGCTCGCTCATCCCGCCGTGCGCGAGTGCGCCGTCACGGGCGTGCCTGACCCTGTGCGTGGCAAGGCGGTCAAGGCCACGATTGTCTTGCACTCCGCTTACGAGGGCACGCCTGAGCTGACGAAGGAGCTGCAGAACTACGTCAAGCGCGAGACCGCTCCGTACAAGTACCCACGCATCATCGATTACGTGGACGAGCTGCCAAAGACCGTCAACGGCAAGATTCGCCGCATCGCCATCCGCAAGAAGGACGAAGAGCTTGCCAACGTTCGCGACAAGCGCGACGGCCTGATCTAGGGGACGGACAAACGCCCCCTTTGTCCGCCTAGGCAAATGGCGCCGAGCACTGCAAGAAGGGGTGCAGACAGAGGGAGTGGATCACCCGTGTCGGGGAGCCTTGACGTTGACGACACTTGAAGTGTCGACGAGCCCGACGGGCGGTTGCTCGGCTGCGCTGGGGCTGACAGTGTCGACTGGGCCGACTCGACTCGCGGCTGCTCCGGCGCCGGCTGCTCCGGTACCGGCCGCTCGGGGATTGGCTGCTCCGACACGTCTCCCGGCTGCTCGAGCGTCTCGACGGGCTCCGAGGCGAACACCCAACCGCCCACCTCGCTCTCGGAGGCGCCGATCACATAGAACTGGCCCCGGTAGGTCGTGCCGGCTATGTTGTAGATCTTCGTAACGCTCATCTGCTTGTCGGTCGGTGCGAACGTCGTGTCGCCCCAGCTCGCCGTGTAGGTATCGGCGGTAACCACGCCAGCCTCATCGGTCATGACCGGGCCGCTCGCGATGATGCCGCTCTTTGTGGGACCTGCCACCATTCTCATGTTCTGATCGGGCGATACGGATTCGTCGGCGCTTGCGGAGAGTTCCTGCTGTGCGTTGCTCACTTCTTCATCGATGAGTGATCCCTCGTCGTTCAACGCCGTACAGGTCACCTTCCCATCGACAAACGAAAGTTTGAAAAAACCCTCCAGGCGCGTGCCGCAAAACAGATAGCCATTCCCCTCTTCATCGTATGCGCTGGCAAACCAAGCGTCTATCAAACTGACGTCTTCGGGCAGCGCGACGGTCGAGACCGCAAACGATTCCGGATCGACCGTGCGCACGACATCGATGTCCGGCTCGTGGTTGTCGCCGTTCCTGAGCTCGCTCCCACCGGCCAAAAGGATTCCCTTTCCCGTGTTCACGAGCGTACTTCTGCGCTCATAGCACTCGTCGTTATAGAGGTGGTATTCCGCCGTCTTCGAGTCCGGGTCAAAAAGGCCGAGGTACGTGTTGTTCTCCTGCAGTTGTCCCGCCACAAACAGAAGCTTTCCGTTCCACGCGCAGGCAGCGCCGGTGGGAGTGTAGCCACCCTCATAGACCTGCTCCCACGCCTGCTCGTCGATGTCGTAGCGATAGATCGAACACTGTCCGCCATCAGTTTCCAGCAGGTAATACAAGCTGCCGCCAAGCCCGACAAGCGCGTGAGGGGTCGTTCCGTAGAACGATTCGTCGAACTCGGACGACGTGACCGTGTAGTCCCCGGGATCCCCGGAAAGGGCGCGTCCGGGAAGCGGCAGGCGCTGGTAGAGCGAGGGTGGGGTGTCGATGCGGAAGAACTGGTGACCTGACTTTCCGACCTCCGTCGTCGCTTCGACGAGCTTCTCGCCGGCTGAGAAGCCGCCGGGAAGCTGCGCGACAATCTGGGTGTCCGACCACGACGTGACCGTGAGACCTTGCCCCTCGATCGAAATCGAGCCCGGGTTGTCCCCAAAGAAGTATCCCTCGATGGTCAGCGTACCAGCTTTGGTTGACGCCCCGTTCAGGACCGGATTGGTGTCCTGCGCGAGCGCCTTGTCCAACCTGAAGATCCCGTCCGAAACGCACAGGTCCACTGCGTCGTCCACAGGCTTCACGCTGCCCACGATACGTGCCGCCCGCCTGGCCGCATCGTCGTCGGGAAAGGCGGCCGCGAGCACCGTCGCGCCACCGGCGACGGCTGGCGCAGCCATGGAGGTGCCCGTCTGGTAGTCATAGGGAATCGTGGCGCTCGTCAGCTTGACGTCGTCGATAAGAATCGTCGGGTTCGGAGTACCTTGCCACTCGAGAACCTGGATCGTGAGCGAAAGCTCCAGACTGTCCTTGTTGGCGCCTCTTTCGATGGGGAAGACCAGCGCCTGCCAATCGTCGTCCGCTTTCGTCAAATCTACTTGTCGAGTCTGGGCCTCTCCATCCGCAAACGTGCATATGAGCATGCAGCTCGTCGCCTTCGCCGCCGGGGCCTTCACCCACAGGCAGAGTCCATGGCACTCGTCGCCCGCTGCCAATGCCTTCGAATTGATGGTGACCGCCAGCGTTTCTTCTACGGTGCCTGTTAGGCTCAGGGAATGTGCCGAGGCATGGCCCTCGTCCGCTATCGCTAGCGTGGTCTTCTCGGCGCCCTCGAAGCCGAAGACGCTGCTGTCCGCATTGTCCTGCACGTCAATCGACTCGTAGTCGCATGAGTACGTGACGCCGTTGGTCGCGAGTGGGTCGGCCGCATAATCTGCAGGCCCCATGCCGGTCAGTATGGTCGAGTAGATCTCTTCCCCCGGGGCGAACACGTCGACCGAGCGCTTCCCGGAATTGCTGGTTTCGGACACAAACCCACTTTCATTGCTGTTGCCCACCACGACCACGTATGGGTTGTTAAGAAACGCGTTGGTCACCTGACCGATCATGTCGATGTCGCGCCTGTCGTTGCCTGCGGCGAACACCGTAACCGCTCCCAACTGTCCCGCTTCTCGCATGGCCATATCGAGGGACTTGCTGTAGGCATCGTCGTTCCACGAATTGTTTATCGCCACCACGTCGACGCCTGCTTTCTGCGCTTCGATGACATAGCGGTAACCTTGGATTGCCTCATGCACGCTCATCATTTTTATGTCATTATTGATTTTTACCGCCATGATTTGGGCGCCGCTCGTCGCGCCGCTGACTCCGAAGCCGTTCCATTCGCCCGCAATGATGCCGGCGAGATGCGTGCCGTGGCCATCGTCGTCCATTGGGTCGGCTGTGTCGTAGGGCGTTCCGTCGCCGCGGGGCATGGCCACATTGATTCCGTGTGCACCGCCGCCGAGCGCCACGAGGGTTGGGTAGCTCTCTCCTTCGTTCCATATGACGTTGCGCAAGTCCTCGTGGTTGTAGTCGACGCCCGAGTCCATCACCGCGACGACCTTGCCTGCCGTGCTGATAGATGGGGTGGGATTGCCCGCGCTGTCGTAGGTGTTCCAGCCGGGCACGCCAATGCCGAACTCGCCGTCGAAGGTGTATTGCTTGTCCGTATAATCGCGTGGGGTCGCATCGTTAGAAGCGCGCGCCAGCGATTCGTCCGATTGTGAATTGTCGGTGTCCTCCGATTGCGGTCCCTCCAGATAATTGGGCTCAGCAAAAACTACGCCCTCGCTCGCTTCCAGTTCGGCGACGAGTTCTGCGATTGTCTGGGACGACGATTTCACGAGAACGAGCTCGCATCGTCCGCAGTTCGAGCTCTGAGCATCAAGCTCAAGCAGAAACTCGACGGAGTCATACTCCCGCGCGAGTTGGGCTTCTCTGCTGGAGACGATGCAAGCGATGGCTTGGCCGGAAACGCAGGGCTCGCCGTCGAAGCACGTCATTGCATCAATACGCTTGGCGGACAGTCCACAAAACGTAAGGAGGAACGCGAGGAACGCGCAGGTCATCCATTTGGTTACGTCAATTGTTCTCTTCTTCATGATTGCATCGATTCAGTCTGCTTGGTGGGGGACGCCATGCATCGTATGCCAACCTATCTGCAAGGACAAGGGGGGCGCTGGGGTCGAGCAGAGTGCCAGAAAAATCACCTTAGAGAGAGACGAACGCATCGTTTCGGCGTATATATAACGGAACGAACAAGAGACAGCCGCTTGGCACGAGTGGCAGCGAGAAAGGAACACTCATGGCAAAAGACGACATCCTCACGAATGAGGAAGACATCTCCGAGGTCAGCGAGGAGGCGCTTGATAAGTTGAACGGCGGGGCAGGCCTGCGCTGTGGTTTCCCCAACAAACGCATCCGCAAGCCCAAGAATCCAGATGAGCCCAAGGACGGCGGCGCCACTGTCTCGTGGTGAGGGAAAATGGGGGGCGTTTGTCCCGCTCGCGGGACAAACGCCCCCGTCCCCCATTGTCCTATGCCACGCCCATGTAGTCGAGCATGCCGTCCACGGCCACCTTTGTTGCTGCCACCGCATGCACCACGGTGTTCGGGCCGGTGACCACGTCACCCGCCGCGAAGACGCCCGGCACGGTGCACATGCCGTGCTCGTCCACGATGAGCAGTCCGCGCTCGTCGCCTTCGAGCCCTTCGGTGGTGAGGATGAGCTTGTTCTTGGGCTTCTGCGACACGGCCACTATCACCGTGTCGCACTCCACCTGGTCGAGCTCCTCCTCATAGCCCATGACCTTATCGTTCTCGTCGAAGATGGCTGTGCGGAACACGGGGCCGCGCTCGTTGATCTCGCAGATGGCCTTGCCCTGCACAAGCTCGCAGCCGTCGAGCAGCGCGTACTCGAGCTCGTCGGAGCTCGCGGATATGTGTTTTGACCGCGCGTAGAGCGTCACCTCCTGGGCGCCCTGGCGGAAGGCCGTGCGCGCCACGTCCATGGCCGTGTTGCCGGCGCCGATCACTGCCACGCGCTCGCCAATCTCAGCCGTCTGCGGCGAGCGCAGGTAGTCGAGGCCGAAGAGCACGTTGCCGCCGGCCTCCCCCGAGACACCCAACGTCTGCGCACGCCAGGTGCCCGTGCCCACGAACACGACGTCGTAGCCGTCGCGGAAGAGGTCCGAGATGGTGAGCGAGGAGCCTATGGCCGTGTTGTGCCGCACGCGCACGCCAAGCTCCTCGAGGATCTGTTGGTAGCGGTCGAGCACGCCCTTGGGTAGGCGGTACTCGGGAATGCCGTAGCGCATGACGCCACCGAGACGCGGGTTCTGGTCGAACACCGTGACGTCGACGCCCGTCTGCGCAAGCCTGATCGCGGCCACGATGCCGGCGGGACCTCCCCCGATGACGGCCGCCCTCTTGCCGCAAGGCTCGGGCTTCTGGAAGCGCACGCGCTCGAGGTAGGTGCTCGACACGTAGTGCTCGATGGCCGAGAAGTGCACGGGGGTCCCCTTGCGGCCGAGCACGCAGTGGCCCTCGCACTGGGCGCCGTGGTTGCAGATGAGCGAGCACACCGCGCTCATGGGGTTGTTCTGGAAGAGAACCGCCCCGGCCTCGTCCATTCTGCGCTCGCGGAACAGCTGGATGACCAGCGGAACCGCCGTGCCCACGGGGCATCCTCTCTGGCACATGGGCCTCTTGCAGTTGAGGCAGCGATCCGCCTCCTCGATGATGTGCAGTGCCATGGTATTCTCCCTTCTCTGCTTTGAGAATCCTCTATGCCTCGTCGGCGGGGAAGATGACGCCCGCCTCGCGGCGAATCGAGTTCTGTATGCGGCTCACGAGCAGGCTCTGGTCCAGCTGGCGGTAGCACTCCTCGAGATCGCCCTCGTCCTGCTGGCGACAGAACTCGCGGAACTCGCCCTCCCACATGACAGGCAGCGCCCGGTCGATGACCTCAGGCTCGCCTCCGTTGAGGCAGAACGTCACGGGCCCGCAGAAGTTCGCGCCGGTATCCGTCTTTATCCATCCGTCGGTGCCCTGGATGGTGGCGCCAATCGCACCCCAGCTGTCCTTGGCGCACACGTTGGTGGCCGTGAAACCGTCGTACCCAAGCACGATGAGGCCGCTCGTGTCGATGCCACGCTCGATGTTTGCGTGATACTTCGCCGACCTCGGCTCGCCGAAGAGCCCGATGGTATAGGTGAGGGTATACAGGCCGATGTCCATGATGGCGCCGCCTGACTTGGCGGGATCGAACGCCGGCAGCACCTCGCCGGCGCGGAACGCGTCGTAGCGCGAGCTGTACTGGCTGTAGTTCACCGAGACGGCCTTGACGGTGCCGATCTTTGGCAGGAGCTCGTCGCGCACGAGCTTGAAGTTGGGCTGGCGCGTGGTGACGACGGCCTCCCACAGGAAGCGCTCGTGCTCCTTGGCCAGCTCGGCGAGCTTGGCAGCCTCGCGCTCGTTGGAGGCGAGCGGCTTCTCGCACACCACGTCCTTGCCCGCAAGGATGGCCGCCTCGCTCACGGCGTAGTGCAGGAAGTTGGGCACGGCCACGTACACGGTGTCCACGTTCGGGTCTGCCACGAGGTCGTGATAGTCACCGTAGCGACCCTCCGCGCCCCACTCGTCAGCAAGCTCATTGACCTGGTTCATGCTGGAAGGTGTCCCTGCTACGGCTGCGACCTTGACGCCCCATGAGGCGAGGTTCGGCCCCACCATGCGCGTGATCATTCCCGTTCCCACGATTCCGAGCTTCATGTCCTTCCCCTTTCCTATGCTACGGCCACCGCAAAGCGCGGCACCGTCGTTCCCAACACCTGCTCAAGAGCACGCACGATTACCTCGTGATCGAGCCCCACATGCAAACCGCTCACCGAAATGGTGGCCACCCACTCGTCACCCACGCGTATGGGAAATGCCCCACACGCGGGACACACCTCTGGCACGTGTGCCCATACCTCGTCGAGCAGCTTGCCATTCGAAATGGCCTCGAGCTGCGCCCACGGACTCGCGTGGCCGGACGCGAGGGCAGCCGCGCGCTTGCCCGCGGCGAACACGAGGTTTCGTGCACCTTTGCCTTCGCCCAACCACTGGAAAGCGACCTCGCCGTCCGTCTCGCGGGTAATGGTCACCGTGTACGTCTCGTCGTAATCGCCGGCCAGTTGTGCTGCGGTGACGCCCAGCTCCAGCGCCTCCGTCGCGCCAAAGTGCTGTGCGTAACGCAGCTCGCGCTCCTGTGCGACGAGTACCTCCATCGCCTCAGCTGCTTCCGTAGCCGAAATGCCGTTCTCCGCCATGATCTCTCCTTTGCAATCTGAGACTGCCTGTAGTGCAAACACTATCACGTTTTTATCTATCGCGGTTATCGTGCCAGGCGCCAATGAGGTTGGCGTCGTTGCGAGCGGGACAAACGCCCCCGTCCCATTGTCCGCCGTTGTCCTGATGTATATTCATAGAAAGTAATTAGCGACTACGCGGTCCGGCAATCGCCGGAAGAAGGGAGCTGTTATGGATATCGATTTTCTGCTCGTATTACAGGCATTTCGTGAGGGCGTGGGCGGTTGCCTAACGGCGTTCTTCTCCAAGATGACTTGGTTTGGTGATACGGCATCGCGGGAATCATAACGACATGCTTCCTGCAGATGATCTATGTCGTGTTCCTCTTTCCGCTTGTAATGGCGCGATTCGGCAAAAATCCGGAGAGCGACGCCGTAGCGAAGGCCCGTCCCAAGCATGCTCGTCCCAACGACGAGTTCGGTTCCAGCGTGCGTTCCTGATACCCGAGGTCGAACCGAGCCTTCGAGGCGCATGATTTACCCTTTGCCCCGCAAGCATCTACTGGACGCTTGCGGGGCGACATCAAGTGATTGCCCTTCCTGTCACAGGGCTCGCTTCTTCGGGAAAGTCGTTTGGCGTGAGACTCGCAGGGGCAAACCGAGCTGTTTGAGTCTCCCAAGCTCGCCGTTCTTTTAAAGGGTCAAGCCCAAAGCCTGTGGGTGGAGGTCATGCCCTTGGCATTCCCGGACCGCCGCTGTGGTTGGCGTTCCACGGGTCGCGTTCCTTGGGTTTTGCGTTGGCGTGGCGGCGTTCCTCGAGATTGACGTTGGTGTGGCCGGGTTCCCCCAGTTTTGCGTCCGTGTGGCTCGCTTTCCTCGAGATCGACGTCCGCGTGGACGGATTCCCCCGGTTTTGCGTTCCCGTGGCAAAAATCGCCACGCCAACGTCGATCCCATGGAAAGCCTGCCACGCCAACGCCAAATCCATGGAACGCGAGCCACGCCAACGTCGATCCCAGGGAAAAACCGCGGAGCCGGACGGACTGTCCCCTCTGTGGCTCTAACAATTGTTGCGTTGTGGAATAGAACCGTCCAATGCTGGCCTATGCGCGTTTGCCGACCCACAGGCTTTGTGACTGAACCGTTTTTTGTCCTCCGACGGTGCTACTATCGTTTTACTCGCAATTCGTACCAAGGGGGGACACATGAAGAGACTGCTTACCGGTATTATTGCCCTATTCGTCTCGACAACCCTGCTCGTTGGGTGTGGCAACACACAGAGCGAGCAGACGGCGACTAGCGCCGAGCAAACGACAACTAGTGCCGAGCAAACGACGACCACGAGTCAAGCAGCTGAGCAAGCTCCGCGCAGCAAGATGGCTACAGAGCTCAAAGCGATGCTCGACGCCGACCCTGAGCTTAAGGCCTTGTTGGAGAAGTCCATCGCCAAAGCCGCGCAGATCAACCCCGACACTGCGACCAACCCCGTACAAAACCTCGATGAGCTGTACGACTACTGCGACTGGGCCACCACCTGCCTGCCTTGGAACGTCATCGAAAGTGCGCAGTCCGGCCTCTACGAGAGAATCGACCAGTCCGTCGACTATTTCTGGTTCCTCGTCGACCAGCCTCTGGAAGAGCTCGAGGACAAGGGCTACTACTATCCTACCCTGCAGTATCACGAGCCCATCGCGAGCTGGTGCAAGACCTATGCCGACGAGTGGGGCGCCTTCCTGAGCACGCCCGAGAGCTGGAACGACGAGTACTATGAGCTCGTTAAGGCTGATGAGCGCTTCGGCATGGACAAGGGCTGGTATGGCGATGCCAACATCTGGACAAGCTTCAACGATTGGTTCGCGCGTAAGCTCGTGGATGCCGAGACAAGTCGTCCCATTGCGGACACGGCGGTCGTGGCTCCGGCGGACTCGAAGCCCCAAGGCATCTGGCGCATCAACGCGGACAATACGTTGCAGCAGCAAGAGGGCGTAGTCGTCAAGTCAAAGCGCGTAGTCAGCGCAAGCGAGCTGCTCGGACCTCAAAGCGCTTACCAGAGCAGCTTTGCGGGTGGCACCTTCACCCATACCTTCCTTGACGTCAACGACTACCACCGCTACCACTTCCCCGTAAGCGGCACCATCGTGGAGGTGCAGAAGATCCCAGCGACCAACGCTGCGGGAGGCATCACCGTGTGGGACGAGGCGAGCGGTCGTTACCTGCTAGAAGACACCGTGCCCGGCTGGCAGATGGTCGAGACACGCGACCTAGTGGTGGTGGACACGCACGACCACGGCCTCGTGGCCATCCTTCCCATCGGCATGAGCCAGATATGCTCCTGCAATTGGGAGGACACCGTGAAAGTGGGTGCCGAGGTGCAGAAGGGCGACCCCATGGGCTACTTCCTCTTTGGCGGTAGCGACATCTGCATGCTCTTTCAGGAGGGTGTGAACGTGGAGCTCGTGGTGCCGCAGACCGCCGAAGGCGACTACGAGCACCTTCTCATGGGCGAGGCGTATGCCCAGCTCTCGTGACAACGGGGACGCGGGTGACAACGGGGGCGTTGTCACCCGCGTGGCCGAGTGTGGCGCCTCTCCTGGGCGACTCGGATCTAGGGCACCTTAACCCAGATTTCCCCGCGAACGTGATTTTCAGCCCTTTGGGATATCGCCAGCTCACATGCCTTGAGGAGATGCCTGAAGAGCAATCGCACTGACTTGCTTGAGGAGGACTTGCGCCATGAACCGCTCGCATCGCATACTGCCCGTTTATACCGGCGACGTGTCCGGGGCCTGCTCGGCGCTCTTTGAGCTAGGCGGCATGGTGGTCATCCACGATCCGTCGGGCTGCAACTCCACGTACAACACGCACGACGAGACGCGCTGGTACGACCACGACAGCCTGATCTTTATCTCGGCCCTCATGGAGCGCGATGCCATTCTCGGAAACGACGACAAGCTCATCAACGACGTGGTAGATGCTGCTCTGGAGCTGCGGCCTCGCTTCGTGGCGCTGTGCAACTCGCCGATACCGTTCATCACGGGTACCGATTTTGTCGCCATCTGCAAGGTTATCGAACGGCGTACGGGGATTCCCTGCTTCTACGTGCGTACGAACGGTATGCATGACTACACAGTAGGGGCAGGTCGCGCGCTGGAGGCGGTGGCTCAGCGTTTTGTGCCGTCTGCGTCCGTGCGCCCCGGAACGCTTAACATCCTCGGAGTCACGCCGCTCGACTTCTGCGAAGAAGGTGCTGTCGAGGAGCTGCGGTCGTTCGCTCGCGATGTCGGCTTCGAGGTCGTGTCATGCTGGGCGATGGGCTCGGATTTGGATGATTTGGCGTGCGCCGGAGAGGCACAAGTCAACCTTGTGGTGTCATCAGTGGGCTTGCTGGCGGCGCGTGCGTTGTGCGAGCGTTTTGGCACCCCGTATGTTGTGGGGGCGCCGGTGGGGGCGTTTGCCTCGGAGCTCGCGCGGGCGCTTCGTCGAGCCGCCGAGACGGGTGAGTCGTCGGTGCCCTGTCGCGATATCCGAGCGTCAGCAGGCGAGGGCAAGAAGTGCGTGGTGGGCGAGCTTGTGACCGCGAGCTCGTTTGCGGCTTCTTGCGAGCTTGTTGGTGAGGGACCGGTGCGTGTCGTATGTGCCACGGAGTCTGGCCACGACCTGCTCGGACCTCACGACGTGTGTGCCAGCGGCGAAGAGGAGGTCGAAGGCGCACTGGCGGGTGCCGAGATTGTCTACGCCGATGCGCTCTATGCGCCGGTGTTGCCTGCGGCAGCGCGCCTCGTGCCGCGACCGCACCTCGCCTTCTCAGGAAGGCAGGCCCTCGCGGGTACCCGGGGGACAGTCCCCCGAGTACCCGAGTACCGAGTTCCGTCGATTGACGCTCCTTCATGAGGTGTAGTAGGCTGTTTGCACACTTTTGCGAGAAGGGGAGAGCTGCTATGCATACGCCTTTGTTTGCCACATCGTTACGTGAAGAGCCGATGAGCCGTCACACCACCTTTGGTGTGGGAGGCCCCGTCGCAGAGTTCGTGGTGCCCGAGAGTGCCGATGAGCTGGTTCAGGCGCTGCATGTATGCCGCGAGGCGGGTGCGCAGTTCTTTGTGCTGGGCAAGGGTTCTGACCTGCTCGTGTCGGACGAGGGGTTCGACGGCGTGGTCATCTCGCTCGATGCCATGGTGGGTGTGCGCCACGATGGCGAGCGACTCGTCTGCGAGGCGGGAGCGTCGTTGCCCTACGTCGCGCGGCGTGCCCTCTATGCGGGTCTTTCGGGCTTCGAGTTCGCCTGCGGGATTCCCGGCAGCATCGGCGGTGCCTGCTTCATGAACGCCGGTGCCTACGACGGATGCATGGCAGACGTGCTGGAGTCGGTGGAGGTCATCACGCCTTCTGGCGAGCTCGTCACGTTGGGACATGATGAGCTCGACATGGGATACCGCAAGAGCCGCGTGCGCACCGAAGGGTTGGTCGTCCTTCGAGCGACACTGAATCTCACTCCTGGTGATCGCGCGGACATCCGTGCAAAGATGGACGATTACACTCAGCGTCGCAAAGACAAACAGCCGCTTGAGTACCACAGCGCAGGGTCAACCTTCAAGCGGCCTGAGGGCTACTTCGCGGGCAAGCTGATCATGGATGCTGGTCTCAAGGGCTATCAGGTCGGCGGTGCGGCGGTCTCTACCAAGCACGCTGGCTTTGTCGTGAATCTCGGGGATGCTACAGCCGCTGACGTTCGCGCCGTCATCGCGCATGTGCAGGACGAGGTCGAGCGTCAGTTTGGCGTGCGCCTCGAACCCGAGGTTCGCTTCCTCGGCTGGGACTGATCACTTTCCCGCTGTGGGATCGTGGTCAGTGACCACGATCCCACAGCGGGAAAGCGATCAGTTTCGCAGCGAGTTAAGAGGGGCGGGAAAGCGACCACCGCGCCGCGCAAACGTGGTGCCCGCAAAGCGATTCACGCTCATCACGGGGGCCGAGCCAAAGAGTCCGCCAAACTCAAGCAAATCGCCCTCTTGGTGTCCGATGGCGGGAATCAGGCGTACGGCGGTTGTCTTGCCGTTGATGACGCCGATTGCCATCTCGTCGGCGATGATGCCCGCGATGGTCTCGACGCTCGTGTCGCCGGGGATGGCAATCATGTCGAGGCCTACGGAGCACACGCTGGTCATGGCCTCAAGCTTCTCGAGCGAGAGCGCCCCATCGGTGGCGGCGCGAATCATCCCGGCATCCTCGCTCACGGGAATAAACGCGCCCGAAAGTCCGCCCACGCTCGAGCTCGCCATCACGCCGCCCTTCTTTACGGCGTCGTTGAGCAGAGCAAGGGCGCAGGTCGTGCCGGGTCCTCCGCACTCGCCCACGCCGATGATCTCGAGGATGCGGGCCACGGAGTCGCCGGCTGCGGGGGTCGGTGCGAGCGACAGGTCCACGATGCCCTTCTCGGCGCCGAGGCGACGCGCCGCCTCTCGGCTCATGAGCTCGCCTGCACGCGTGATCTTGAACGCGGTTTTCTTGATTTGCTCGGCTACTGCCATGAGGCTGGCTGACTTGGGCAGCTCTTCGAGCGCCGCCGCCATGACGCCCGGTCCTGACACGCCCACGTTGATGACCGCGTCGCACTCGCCCGACCCGTGGATGGCGCCAGCCATGAACGGCGAGTCTTCGACCATGTTTGAGAAGACAACGAGCTTGGCGGCGCCGTAGCAGTCGATATCCACGGTGCGCTCGGCGGCCTCGCGGATAATGCGGGCCATGAGTAGGACGGCGTCCATGTTGATGCCGGCGCGCACGCTCGCCACGTTGACGCTCGAACACACGCGGGTCGTCGTCGCGAGTGCCTCGGGGATGCAATTGATGAGCCTGCGATCGGCTGCGCCCATGCCCTTCTGCACGAGTGCCGAGAAACCGCCCATAAAGTCGATGCCGAGTGTCTCGGCCGCGCGATCCATGGCGTGTGCGAGCGGCGTGAGGTCCTCGTCGGCACAGGCTGCGGCAATCTGGGCGATGGGCGTCACCGAAACGCGCTTGTTTGCGATGGGGATGCCGTACTCGCGGGCCAGGTCGTCGGCAACGCCAACGAGGTGCTCGGCCGTGCGCGTGATGCGCTCGTATACCTTGTCACACATGCGATCCATGCGTTCGTCGGCACATCCATAGAGCGAGATGCCCATGGTGATGGTGCGCAGGTCGAGGTTCTGCTGCGACACCATCGCACGTGTCTCGGCGACCTCCTCGGGAGTGATGGCCATGAGTGGGCTCCTTTCATCTATTTGCATCCAGTACCTGCGTTTAAAGACGCCGTCTTCTCTCGGCAGCCATCTGCTTCAGCTACTCTCTGAACGCATTGTCCGTCGGGCCGGGTGCGTCTGACCCCTTGGGGAGCAGCAGGACCTGAATCCCCTCAAGGCGCTTGGAAAGACCCGCCGTTCCCGCCGGCTCGTCGTTTCGTGTCCAGTCCAGCCAGCCAAAGGTCTGCGCATGCACGCGGTACCACACGTCGTAGTGCTCGGCCATCTGGCCGGTCAGGCGTATCTGAATGGCCTCGAGCCGCTTGGACTGTCCCTGTGTTCCGCTGAGGGCGCCGTTGCGTACGTACTGTTGCCAACCATAGGTCTGCACGTGCGTGCGATACTCGATGGAGCCCTTGTACAGTGGGCTGGCGAGTAGGATTCTGATCGCCTCGAGCCGTTTGGACAGGCCTTCGGTGCCACTGAGCTGCCCATCATATACGAAATCCTGCCAACCAAACGTCTGCACGTGGGTGCGGTAGGCGACATCGTGGCCGGACGCCGTTTGGCTCGGGGTCGTTCCGTCTGCGGAGACGAACGCCCCAAAGGCGGTTGTCGGCGCGACGCTTCCTTTGGGCAGCACGACGATCTGTATGGCCTCGAGCCTCTTCGAGAGCCCGGCAGTGCCGGCGGGAGAGTCGTTCTTTGCCCAGCCCAGCCAACCGAAGGTTTGCGCATGCACGCGATACCACACGTCATAGTTGCGTGCCATCTGGCCGGTTAGGCGAACCTGAATGGCCTCGAGTCGCTTGGACTTGCCCTCGGTGCCGCTCATCGCCCCGTCGCGTACATAGTCCTGCCAGCCAAAGGTCTGCACGTGCGTGCGGTATTCGATGGAACCGGCGGCGGGCTGCTTCTCCAGTTTGATGTTGATGCCTTCCAACCGCTTCGACTGCCCCTCGGTGCCACTCGTCACGCCGTCACGCACATAGTCCTGCCAGCCAAAGGTTTGCACATGCGTGCGGTAGGCGACCGTCGCGTCGGGTGTCGGTTCAGGTTGGGGAGATGCCGCAAACGTCGCGCTCGCCGAAACGTCGCAGGCCGGCATCACGAAGCTGTAGGTCGCGTCACCTTCCGTGGCCGTCGCAATGTCTTCTTCGGCGCTGCTTCGCACCGAGATGCCCTCCAAGGAGAATCCCTCATCGGGCCTGACGGTCAGGGTCACCGTCTCGCCCTCCTGTGCCACGGCCGTGCTCACACCAACGAAACCACCATTCGAGGCGCTGATGGAGATGGCGTAAGTCTTGACCTCGGGCTTGTCCTGGCTCATGGTCGTGAATCCAACCGCCACGTCGCTTGCGTCATCAAAGGAGGCAACGAGAGAGTGGCTGCCCGCATCCAGCGATTCGAGAAACTCGGGCGCCAACTCGACGATGACACCGCCTGCGACGAGTCGATAGCTAGAGTCGGCAGTCACCGCCGTCCCGTCAACCATAAGGCCCGTAAAGTGTGTCAGCGCAGTCTCGTTGTCGGCGTTGCGCTCAAACACAAACGTGAGACCGCTCTCGAAGCCCTTCACCCACTGTCCGTCCGCACCGCTCTGGCATTGGTAAGCGATGTCTTCAATCGCGGGGTCGCTGTCTTGGGAGAGGTAGGGGATGTTTGCCGAGGTGAGCTCGTGCAGCCATGTGTTGCCGTTGGCGCGTTGAATGTCGAGCGTGTTGATGACGCCCCCGCGAATCCTGGTGCGTGCCCCGTCGAGCATGACACTACTCACCGAGCTTATCACGTAGAGCTTGCCACCATCTTCGCCGAGGTAGAGCATCTCGTGACCGTTGAAGAAGAGCACGCTGCCGAGCGGGAGCGAGCGTATCGTGTCCGCACGTTCCGCATCGGACATCCCCGCGAACCAGTACTTTCGCACGGGTTGAGCCTCCTGCCAGGTCGTATTACGCGCGAGCTCCAAGCCGAAGCACTTGTACACGTCGCGCACGTAACCCGAGCAGTCATCCGTGCTCAGCATGCCGCCCCAGCCATATTCGTCGCCCAGCTGGTTGAGCGCTACCTTGGCGATGTTTGCGTAGGTGAGTGGCAAGAACCCCTCGCTCACCTTGCAGTGTTCGGAGATGAGGGCGAGCATCTTGGCATAGCTTCCGTTGTCGTTGCGGATGGGCAGCCACACGACGTGACAGTTGTAGCCCGAACGGTTGATGTCGGCCAGCAGCTCACCGTTGCCATATTCGTCAGAAGTGGCGAGCTTGAGGCACGTGCCCATGGGCAGCAGCTTCTGGGAGGCGGCAGGTGCGTAGTACGACTCCTCGGTAAAGATCTTGTCATCGAGCACCACGAGAGTTTCTTGCGGTGCAAACTGCCACGCGTCGAGCCACTCGGCTTTGTCCGCGCAGACGGCGACGTCTGCCGCAGGCACCCATCCCGAAGTGCAGGAGACATAGACGTGGTAGTACGCGCCGTCATTCGACTCACCTTTGATGACAAGCGGCTCACCGGGTCGAACCATCGTCTGGAACTGCCAGTCAAAGTCGGGGTCGTTCTCGGCATCAAGAATGCGTGCGTTGGAGGGGAAGCAGAGCACGTTGGTACGCGTGGTGCAGATGCCGAAGCGGATGGGCATCTCGGTGGTTGCGTCCTGGTCATAAGCGTTCTCGATCATGCCCCCGTACAGCTTGTCGTACGCCTCCTCCCATGACGCCATGTAGACGCCCTTGCCCTGGGCGTCGTCCCAGTAGTAGCGCCCCCAACACGAGGGCGAGTAGAAGTAGCGAGCGTCGCTGTCGGCCGCGTCCTTGAGTGCCTGAGCATAGGCCACTCCGTCGAAGCTGCCCTCCTGCCAGCTAGCGAGGTCGTTCATGCAGGTGGTGGGATCGCGCAAGATGGTGTCATTCATGACGGCAATCTCGTCTGGCGTCGCGAGGACTGTGTCGGGATTACCTACCTTGCCGCTCCAATACCCGGGCTGACTCATCTCGGCGATGACGTCGGGCATGTGGGGGACATCGGCCTTCGCCGGTATCAGGGAGGCGATGTTGACGGCCAAGGCGACGAGGAGGCAGACGAGCGCGGCAGCCAGCTTCTTGTTCATGGATAACCTTCCTTGTGTGACGAGCACATGTGCACACCATGATACCAAGGAACGGACAAGGGGGACGGGGGAGTTTGTCCGCGACGGGACAATGGGGGCGTTTGTCCGCGGAGCGGGACAAACGCCCCCGCTGTCCTAAAAAAAGTTTGGGATGTGTGTTTACGGAAGCGGGGGATGGGGTAAAAGAGAATCGCGACGTTTTGGTGGTGACGAGAGGAGGCCATTTTCTAAACCCCACGACTACGTTTGGCAGACTCGCATTGAACTCGTTAGCTCGGTTTGAGTGACGGGTGTTGCACTCTGTTCCGGACGCATAGGTTCGTGGGAATCGACCCCGCAAGACCTGGGTACTGCCCCCCAGGAGCGAACAATCCGGTTATTTTCTTTTTTATGTATCCCTTCAGATCTTTGGTGCTCATATCCAACCGGATTCAGAATGTCGAAGGGGGTCCAAATGTCCACCAAGGCCACGAGTATCAGCCGGATCGTCAACCAGCAGCTCCTCCTCGCGAGTAGACTCGCTGAGACTCGCAAGAGCGAGTCGAGAGGAGTTCACACCGACACCCAGAAGAGTAAAACTGCCGCCAAGAAAGCCGAGGCCAAGCGACGCAAGGCGCAGGCGAAGGCTGCCCTCGAGAGGGCTGTCGTTTCTTGTGCACGCTTTCTCGTCGTATACGACGGGAATCTTATCGCATCGTTCGCTCGCGAGGACGATGCTCTGCTCTACGAAGCGGAGCTTGCCGACCTCGACCGTGGCAACGGTGTGGAAGCCGCACTGTGCGAGGTGCTCGATCGAGCGGGTCGCCGTGTCGGCGGATACTTCATTACGGCAGGCAAGATGGTCGCCTTCCTCGACAATGGGGTGACCACACAGAGCCTGAACTACAGGGGTTTCGGTCTCTAGGGCGAGTCCTGTAGGGTACCAGCGGGGCGTCCCTTCTCCCATCTTGGGGGAGGGGCGCCCCGCTTTCTTTAGCCGTTTTAAGTTCGCTGTTCATTTCTCACGAAAGGAGAATCGCATAAACGATTTCGTCTACCTCACTCCTGACGTTATGCGGGAGTCCTCGCAGGGAATCCAAACCATTCCCATCCGTAACGAACTCTTTGCTCGTCGCGAGATTCAGTGCGACGGGATTATCGACGACGGAGCGACGTATTCGCTGTGCCTACAGCTGCGCTTCCTCGCATCTGAGGATCCCGACGAGCCCATCACCGTGTTCTTCAACTCCCCCGGAGGCTCGGTGCAGAGCGGCCTCGCCATCTACGACACCATGCAAGCCATCTCTTGTCCGGTGCGCACGGTGTGCGTGGGGATGGCGGCGTCGATGGCTGCGCTCCTCTTCGTCGCTGATGACGAGCGGCTCATGATGCCGCACGCTCGCGTGATGATTCACGACCCGCTGATCGCAGGAGGCGTGGGCGGTTCGGCGCTCGAGCTCGCAACCGTAGCAAACAACATTATGCGCACGCGGCAGATAACAGCCGAGGTTCTGGCGCGCCATACGGGACACACCGTGGAGGAGGTCCTTGCCATCACCGACCACGATGCGTGGTTCGAGGCGCCCGAGGCGGTGGAATGGGGCCTCGCCGATCGCGTCATCAGCAGCCTGTGAAGGATGCTTGGCATCCGCCTTGTAGTTTTGTTTCCGAGGAGAAGGGAAGACAAATGACCAACGACTATCTGCGGGACGACCTCAACCAGGTCGTCGATTTGCTTAGGGCCTTTCCGCCAGATGCGGAGCTCATCAATCCTGTTACTGCCTTCAAGGAGGAGTATGAACTCTCCTTGGAGAGGACAGGCGGGCTTCGTCCCAGCTCACGGCTCGCGAAGCTGTCTGACGAGGAATATGAATTGGAGGTGAGTAGCGCCGAACATCTGTCAGAGCAAATCTGGTGCATGCTGCCCATTGCGACGCCCGAAGAGGTGCTCGGGCGCGTCTTGGCGGAGTGTGATGAGTCTGGTGGACCGCACTCTGTCGTCGGTCTTCCGGAATCGTTGGGCGAGCTGCTGGTCTGCAAGAACCTGTTGCGGACGAGCTTGGGCAACCTTGACCGCGGGGGGGAGAAGGTGTCTGCGGCCGAAGCCGCGGAGATAAACGCGCGCCTGGACGAGCTGGTGCGGGGCGCGACCGTGCTACGCAACCCCCTCACGGAGCTCGCGTTGCGCGAACGGGATGGGAGTGTTTACTTTCAGAGCTCTGAGGAACGCGAGGCGGCACTCGACACGCTGGAGTCACTGTCGCGTCGTCTGTGGCACCTGCACACGACCGTGAGCGTGGAGGTATTGCGCGTGCGACTGCTGTTGCGGTCGAACCAGGGCATGGAGGACCTCGACGCCATGTGCGGCTTTGCGGAACTCATCGGCTTGCGGGTCGCAATCTCCAACGAAGCGCCGAGCTTGCAGGTGGAGGATGACAGTCTCTACGAGACGCTCTTCTAACTCCATTCCGGAGGGGTATGCCCCATGCCGTAAGCAACGTTTCGCCATCGATGGGCGGTCGCGTGTCTCCGGGGGAACACTTCCGGGAGGCACGCGGCCGCCCGTCGTTGGGCATGGCGACCTGGGGCCAACCCACGCCTTCTGTGCCCAAGCGTAGAAAATGCCAAACAGAGAGGAGACCATATGATCGCAATCGATCGCACTGCCTATCAGTCCGAGTCCGTCCTTGCGGAGGGGGTGAGACTCAGCAACGACACCTGGGCCATCGGCCTCAACTGCAACCATCTGGTGCTCGGCCCCTCGGGGTCGGGCAAGACCCGCAACTTCCTCAAGCCCAACTTGCTTGAGGCCAACGCGAGCTTCCTTGTGCTCGACACCAAGGGTCAGCTGTACCGCGAGGTCGGGCCGGTCCTCGCAAGCTTGGGGTATGACGTGCAAAACCTCGATTTCACCGACGTTTGCGGCACGGTGGGCTACGACCCCCTTGACCACGTGGGTCGGGATCCGCACACGGGTGAGCCCGTTCAGCGCGACATCATCTCGGTGGCGCGGGCGCTCTGCCCCCAGGAAAACGGCCACGAGCCCTTCTGGGACTACGCGGCAGCCAACTACCTTGCGAGTTTCATCGCGTACGTGTTGGAGGTGTATCCTCGCGAGCTTCAGACGATGGACCGCGTTGTGGAGGTATACGAGCAGGTGGGAAGTCCCGCCGAGCTCAAGTCGCTCTATGCGAGCCTGACCGTCACGCATCCACAAAGCTACGCGCTCGGTATCTATCGCCGACTGAGCTCAGGTATCTCGGCGGACAAGATGCACGCCTCGATCATGGGCATCATCGCCGAGAAGATGATGTGCCTCTCGTTCCGCGAGGCAACAGACCTCTACCGCGCTCCCCGCAAGGTGGACTTCGCGCGCATGGGGCACGAGAGGGTAGCGCTCTTCGTGACGGTCTCGGACGTAGACCACAGCCTGCGCCCGCTTACGGATCTTTTCGTGACGCAGGCGTTCCAAGGACTCATCGATGAGGCCGATCACTGCGAGGGAGGGATGCTGCCCGTGCCCGTGCGACTCTTCCTCGATGACTTCTCGAATCTCAATGTCGACCATTTCGACGATATCATCTCCGTCATTCGAAGCCGCGAGATTTGGTGCACGATTCTGTGCCAGTCGATGTCGCAGCTTCACATGCGCTACGGAAGGCCGGGAGCGGAGACCATCGCGAGCAACTGCGACGCGCAGCTGGTGCTGGCCTTCTCGGACAGCACCACGACGGAGACTTACGCGCCGATCGCGAGAAAGACGCCAGACTCTCTGCGTGCGACGCCTCAGGACATGTCGTGGCTCTTTGTGCGCGGCAGCAAGGCGGCGTGCGTGCGCAAGTACGACGTCACGAAGCACCCGAACTACCGGGAGTAACGTACCCCTAGGGGATGCTCCCCTTAGGGTACATTTCGCTACTCTAAAGACAGGCTTCCCGGGAAGGTGTCTCACAGCGTGTCACGGGGGTGCCACCCCCGTGACACGCGCTTTGCCCTATATTGCCAGGGTGAGATTATTGTTCGTGGAATTCGTAGGCTACTGTCAAAGGAGGACACTATGTCACTTTATGTTACGGGCGACGTTCACGGCGACCTCGACGAGTTCGATTGGCGCCTCGCGCGCTCCGGCATCGACTTTGTCGAGGATGATGTCCTGCTGCTCCTTGGGGACGTTGGCCTCAAGTACGGAGACTATCTGCACTACTACTTCCCGTCGTACCTCGCGGAGCTCCCCTGCACCGTCCTCGTGATGCGCGGAAACCACGACGTCAGGTACTGGCGCGACATGGTGCGGGGAGACTACGGGGAATGCCCGGAAGCCGTCGAGTGGCAGGGCAACGTCTTCATGCGCGAAGCTGCGTATCCCAACGTGCTCTACGTCGCTGACGAGGGGGACGTCCTGACCATAGACGGTCACACGTGCCTCGCCGTCCCCGGCGCTTGGTCGATAGACCACGAGATCCGCCGCGAGCGGCACCTCCCGTTCGAGCCGGAGGAGAAGCTAACCGAAGATGAGCGCGACGTCCTGCTGAGAAAGGCGGCGCACGAGGACGTGGAGTACGTGTTTAGCCACACCTGCCCCGCGTTCTGGATGAGCGAGCTCTCTGACCTGCTGTTGCCGCCGGGCTTCGTCTCCGAGGTGGACAACAGCATGGAGGAGTGGCTCGACGACGTGCTCGACGTCGTGTCGCCCACGCTCAGGGGGTGGTACTTTGGCCATTTCCACGGCATCCGTGACGTGGCGCGCGGCACCGGCCATCTGCTCTATCGCAACTTCGTCCGCGTATTCTGACGACGCACATGTGGAACGACTCCGGTGGGGTTGTCCCTTGGCGGAGGAGAAGGTGACGTCCCTGGCGAGCGTGGTCGCGGAGTTCGGCTTGTACGTCGCCGAGACCCTCGCCTTTATCGCTCTCGCGCTCATCGTGTTTGCCGCCTTGGCGACGGAGAACGACTTGGTGACCTTGCCGCTGTACTCGGTGTCCATGTAGACGAAGTCGGCGTTGTCCCTCTTCGGGATGATGGTCACCTTCGTCCGGTCGGCGGGTATCTCGTACATGACGTACGCGTCGCCGGCGCCCGTCTCCATGTACGAGCCGGTGTAACCCTGTTGTCCAGAGCCAGATTATCCGAAGCGGGCGATATCCTCTTCACATGCATGTGCTACACTGCGTGCGTTTGTCACTAACAAAGGAGATGCATCTCATGTTTGGATTCAAGAAGAGGCACGCTAAGTCCGCAGAGCCGCGCGTGGTAAAGATTGCCCTCATCACCGGCTACCTCGGTGCGGGAAAGACGACCCTGCTCAACCATATCCTCGGCAACGACCAGGGCATTCGCGCCGCCGTCATCGTCAACGATATCGGTGAGGTCAACGTGGATGCCGCCCTCATCGAAAAGAACGGTGTCGTGAGCCAGGTCACCGACACGCTCGTGCCGCTTTCGAATGGCTGCATCTGCTGCACGCTGGCCGACGACCTCGCTCGCCAGCTCACCGACATCGCCCAGTCCGGCAAGTTTGAGTACATCATCATCGAGGCTTCGGGCATCTGCGAGCCCATCCCCATCGCCTTCACCATCGACAACTTCTGCAAGCAGATGTCGGGACAGGGGCTGCGTGTAGAACTCGACAACATCATCGCCGTGGTGGACTGTGCCCGTATGTTTGACGAGTTCGCTGGCGGTAAGGACCTGCTGGCCGACGAGATTGACGAAGAGGACATCGAGGCGCTGCTCATCCAGCAGATTGAGTTCTGCACCACCCTCGTGCTCAACAAGTGCGATCTCGTCACCCCCGAGCAGATTGCAGAGCTCAAGGCGATCGTGCGCGGCTTGCAGAAGGAAGCTCGCATCGTGGAGGCCACGCAGGCGAGCGTCAACCTCGACGAGTTGCTCAATACCGGACGCTTTGACTTCAATGAGGCCTACAACTCGGCGGCGTGGCTCGATGCCATGGAGCATCCCGAGGAGCATGAGGATCCCGAGGTGCTCGAGTACGACATTACGACCTTCGTGTATCAGCGCCGCAAGCCGTTCAATCTCGCAAGCTTCGAGAAGTGCGTGCAGGGTTGGCCGGACGAGGTCATTCGCACCAAGGGCTTGGTATGGCTTGCCGACGATCCAAACATGGCCTATGTGCTAGAGCAGGCGGGCAAGCAGGTACATTTGCAGGAGAACGGATTCTTTATCGCCACGGCGCCGGAGGACGAGTTCAAGCGCATCGTGGCCGCCAATCCTGAGGTGATGGACGACTGGGATGAAGAGTGCGGCGACCGCATGACCAAGCTCGTCTTCATTGGGCGGCATATGGACAAAGACGAGCTCATCGCGGGTCTCGACGCTTGCCTCGTTCCTTGGATTCATTAGGGAACCCTGCGAACGGGGGGATGTACATGTTCTATAAATACATGGTCTATCCAGATGGATTCCATACCGCGTATTCTGAACGAAGACCCGACGGAACGGTACTTTTTATAATGGAGTGGCCCTCTGAGTCGGGGATGGGAACCGCGCGTTGTACGCTGCCGTCGATGGAATGGGACCAACTGGTGGGCGTAGATGACGAGATGCTCGCATGGCTCAAGGCTTTCGTGGCCAAGAACTACGAGCTGATCAATGAGATGGCCGATGACGTTCCGGAGGGACAGCGCGCGGAGCACGGGAG
>ONMP01000254.1 GCA_900318935.1 uncultured Actinomycetes bacterium | reverse complement strand
TAGTTCTCGGGATTCGCCAGGATGGCGTCGCCGAGGACCAGGTAGGTGTTCATGGCGATCCTGCCGTCGAGCGTGAGGCTGTGGCCGAATACCTGGGCGAGGAGGGCTCCTTGATCACCGGGATCAAGCCTCTCTATAGGCTCTGTACGCGTATGAGAAGCAACACGCTTGCAGGTGTAGGTACGCACACCCTCTGTCGTGTAAGACGGCCGTACCGTTATTGTCCCGTTGTCCCAGTCGTGCCCCTTGGCTGCTGTGTGCACGGTCGTGCGGTCAATCTCGGCCTCACAGACGGAGCAGTAGGTGACCGCGTCATACGAACCGGGCTCCTCGCACCCTGCCTCTACCTCGTTTTGTATAACGGCTTCTGCCGGCACATGGCCGAGCGGGTCGACCTCAGCCGTCTTTGTCTGGCTCACGAAGGCCGGATTCTCGAATACTGCCGTATAGATGACCTCGCCGGCCTTGTTGCAGCTCGCCTCCTTCGTCGTCCGGGACGTAGTACGCGCTGCCTCGGCCTCGATGTGGCTCGCATCGTGCGCGCAGGCGCGTGTCGCCACGACGCTGCTGTTGTCCTCTGACCACTCGTATGTGGGCTCCTGCCAGTCATGGCCAATCGCCGGATCGATGACGTCGGATGGCTGCAGCTCGACATTGCCAGCCATGTCCGCAAAGAGCCTCTGGCAGCTCACGCATAGATAGTGCAGTCGCGTCCCCGGCTCCGTACACGAGGGCTCTACGGCCCTGACGATTCCCATCTCGTGCACGTGGCCCTCTTCCTCGTAGTCGTACTCCTCGACCGTGTCACAGCGCGTGCAGGTCTTCTTCACGTGAACGGTCCCACCCATCGAAGTCGCGATAGTCTGCCAATCGTGCCCGAGTGCATCAAGCACCACGGTCTTTGTCTGTGTGTCGAATACGTCGCTCTCGAAGTCTGCCGTATAGGTGGCCTCTCCCCTCTCCGTGCATGTGGGCTCTGCCGTCATTTCGTACGCGGCATTCACTGCTTCGGACTCCTTGTGAGACCCGTCGCGCTTGCAGGTGCGCGTTGCCATGCATACGGTATTGTCGGTCGACCACTCGTACGACGGATCATCCCAGTCGTGGCCGAGCGCGTCGACATGCACGTTGTGCCAGTCCGCGACCTCGCCGCACTTCTTGCAGATAATCTGTTTCCGACCGTTCCCGCCACGGGTGCACGTTGGCTCGACATACCAGATAATCACAGTCTCGCCCGGCTCGTGGCCGGTGGGACGCTGGCTTTCACTCGTCCTTGTCTGCGTCTCGAACGCTGGGTTCTGGAAGGTCGCGGTGTAGGTGATCTCGCCCCACTCCGTGCAGGTGGGCTCCTTGGTGTTCTGCGAGGTCACCGGGGCGACCTCGGTCTCCACGATGCTGGGGTCCGCCCTGTTGACCCGCCTTGCGGTGACGGTAGCCATGCCCGGGCTCCACTCGTAGGTGGGCGCGCCCCATTCATCCACGGTGATCTGGACCGTACCAGTGGCCTCTGTGTAGTTGTTGGTATCGTCCGGCACGAACGTCCAGTGATACTCATGCGTGCCGTACATGAGCTCGGTCTCGTCGAGCGTCAGCGTACCGTCGGGTCCGCCATCCTTCTGCAGGCTCACCGCAGCCACGTCCGGCGTGTTGTCGGTCAGCTGCGCCGTGACCGTGAACTCGGGCACCGCCTTGGCGATCGTCACCTCCACGGGACCTTTGATGGGGACGTTGTCGTGGTCTGCGTCACCCTTCACCCGGTAGTAGACCTGGTAGGTGCCCGCGTCCCTGGCGGTGGCCGCCTCGCCGAACGGCCCCTCATGCGACAGCCCGAAGAGAACCGTCCCGCCCTCGACCTCGTAGCTCACCAACTTCTGATCGGACCCGTCATAGACCAAGCCCTCCCGCGCCACGACCGTCGCGACGGCAGGCTGATCTGCGTGAACGATGAGCACGTGCTCGCCCGCGAGCGACTCGTCCTCGGGCTCCTTGATAGTGAGGTCGTCCTCCAGGGTGACCGAAAGGACGTCACCCGTATAGAACGCACGCTCGCGCGCGGAGACCTCAAGCAACGTGACGTCACGCGCGACCGTGATGGAGGCGTCGGGACCCTCCACGTACACGCCTGTACCCGACTCTATGTCAGCAAAGACCGCCAGCTCACCGTGCGTGAACGTGACATCGCCCTCTGCATGTATGCCATACAGCTCGCCCGCGATCTCCAGGTCGCCACCCACACGCAACGACCCGTCCTGTGCCTGGATGCCACAGCTGGCAGAACTCTTCCTCAGGCTGATGTGGCCCGAGCCGGTCACCGTAAGGTCGACGCCTTTCGAATAGATCACCGGACGGTCGGTGGAGGAGACGAGCCCCGCAAAGCCGTCGAGCGTCAGTGTGTTGGTGGCGGGGTCGAAGCTCACCGTCCCGTCGTCAAGTATGTCGTCCTTGTTGTCCTTGGTCACCAGCGTGTCACCCACCCACACCCCATAGTCCTCGGCCCAGAGCGCCGTGAGGGTGAAGTCCCGGCTCACCACAACGCTCTCTCCAGGGGATACGGTCACATCGCCCATCTGCCATCCCAAGAACTTCTGGCCATTCTTTGCACGGAACGAGCAGGCGGGAATCTCATAGGAGTTGCCCGACGCCTTGGTCACCGGCGCCATCTCGCCCGTGCCCACCTCTCCGGGATCAAAGCTCACGACGGCTGGCAGGCCAAGGATGGCCTCGCCCTTGTCATTGAAGTCTACCGTGCAGGTGCGATCATCGCTCGTGAAGCATGCGACAAGATCCTTGTCTCCCAATCCGCTGGTAATGGTAACGGGATTGCCCTCGAAGGGCTCCTGCTCCGTCGTGACGCCAACCTCGGCCGAATCGTCCAGGCCCTCGATGTTGATGAGACTCAGTGCGGGGTCTTGCAGAAGCACGTTGCTCGCGCGCTTACCGATGGTGTTGCCACTAACGTGAGGGCTCCCGCCCAGTCGCATGGTGCCCTGGGAGCCCACGAAGACGCCCGCGCCCGCAGCCTTGGCCGTATTTCCGCTTATTGTGCCGCCGCCGAGCAGGAACGTGCCCGACTGCAGCATGACGCCACCGCCGTCGACCGGCGAGGAGTTGCCCTTGATGATGGCCTCTGGGCACATGGTGAAGGTTCCGCCGTCGACCATCACGCCGCCGCCGTTGCCCCACAAGGTCTTGCCGTCGATGACGTTCTGGGAGATGGCGCCGGATTCGAGGAGGAAGTCGCCTTGTGTGTACACGCCGGCGCCACTCGCCGCATTGTTGCCCGAGATGGTCGCGTTCCGCATCGTGAGGCTCGCACCCTTCGCGACGCTCACGCCACCGCCGCCGTAGTCTCCCGTCGTGCTGTTGTTGCCGCCGGTGATGATGCCGTCCCCCTTCACGGTCAGGCTGCCCTCGACCCTGATCGCAGAACCCCGGGGAGTGGGCTCGCTCAGGCTGCGGTCGATTTTGTGGCCATTGAGGTCGAGCTCCACGCTCTTTCCGGCGGGAACGGTCAAGGCCCTGTCGGACTCACGCGCGACGAGGTCCACCTCGAGTACGAGAGTATCGTCTGCGGGCTCGCTGGCATTCAGGATCTTCTGCACGCTCGCCCAAGTCATCTTCCACTGGGCTACGGCCGTCACGGACCCTTTGACGTTTATCGTGTCCCCCGGGGCGTACACGGTGTCGCCTATCTTCCATC
>ONMP01000101.1 GCA_900318935.1 uncultured Actinomycetes bacterium | reverse complement strand
ATGCTATTAACTTGGAGGTTCTTCACGTCGCGATTTGCCCATCACATGTTACAGCACATCATAGACAAGCGGATGTGATTCGGATGTCTTGTGATGGAATAGGACGAAATTCGCCATTCGTGATGGCGAGCATGTTTCAAGAGGCATTCACACAGATATAGCTAATATGTCTGTCAGATGGCTCGACATCATTCGAGCGCCATCAAGTAGGTGGTGTACGTTTTCGAATGCTGGGCGAAACTTGGACTAAGGGATGTGGACATACACATGGAACAACCGGAACAATTGATAGCGGCCGTAGTCAACTTGAAGTCCATTGTTGGGGGTTTTGCCTTCAATTCAGGCTATAATTGTCTTCATATTCGCGCGTTGATTTGCGCGAGTTCCATACGGTTGTTGGCATAGACTTAGGGGGTACCTCGTGAGAAAAATCAAAGTTGCGTGGAAGATTAAGAAGGTCAAGGACGTTTCGAGGGTTAACGCTACGTTTTGCTTCAAGCACTGCCAAAAGAACCAGAACTAGCGAGACTCTCTAACGTCGGTGAGGACTATTCTCACGGCGAGCGCAAAGGTCGTCTACAGAGCCTACTGGTGGAAGACCTTTGCGTCTCTCGTGGATGGTGTTACTAACGCTCATTTGAAGATATGGGGCGCGCAGACATGGTGTGGCGTATTTACTATTAGTCTATAACGGGAATCATGCCGCGTTAGAGTATGTCAGATGTTGCATAATATAGGTTCTTCTGTGCGCTGTAATGTAAGAGGACTCCGTCCGCCTAGAAGATTCTCAGGAAATTGGAGACTTCCTTTTTGCGCGAGCACCCGAAAGAAGCCGTCGCTACCGCCAAGCACTATCTTGGATTTGATTTCGCCTTGTGGCGCAGGAAGTGAAGATGCAATCTTGACAGCGTGTTGTTCCGACTTCGAGTTCGTAAAACGATGCCGCCTAATATGAAGTCGCTGCTCACGCTCCTTCCGTCGGGAACTGCCCCGCCCTTGTGGGAGACGCGATGGTAGTTGCCCGCTTCGTCATAATAAAACGCCCACTTCACATTACTGGGCTGCACTCCACCCGCTGCAATAGTTCGGCAAAGAATTCCTTCTCGTGTTCCCAGACTGATTCGTTCGTTGTTTGCCTCCAAGAGATAAACCATATGATTCGTCATCGATGTTAACGAGAGATATTGCGTTCAAGCGTGTCTCAGGCTGGTTGCTTGTAGTCAGGGCCGCCGCCACGACGTCACCCCGCGAGGCCGACCGGTCCAGCGCCAGCCGCGCGTGTGCCGCGTACACACCCGTGCGAGCTGGTCGGTCGCGCCTAGGTTAAGCCTGAAGAAGAGCACGGGATACCAGGCTGACGCGACCATGCTCGCGGCGAGCCGGTCGTAGCCGACGCACGACTCGCCCGAGACCGCCGCGTCGAAGACCGCCTTGAGGAAGTAGATCTTGTAGCTTGCCGTGAAGTTGCCGGGCATGCGCTCAAGCCGGGACGCCTGAACGCGTCGTCGGTAACGGCAAGCGGGCTTTGGTTGGTATCGGGCATGGGCCGTCCAGTGGTCGCAGTCTTCTTATGGGGAGGTCGTGCAGGTGGCAAGAGCCTGCCGCATGCGGGCGTGCCGTTCCACATCCAAGCCGTGGGGCAGCCAACGTCTTCCCATGCGCGACTGGGAACGAGCCAGGCTTCCTCGATGGCGAAGGCAAACGTCGTTGATGGCAGATTGCGCCGCCCGACGGACGCAATCGGCCGGGGCCGGATTGCGCGGTGCCAGAACGCCGCTTGTCGCGCGAACGCGAGCCATATGCTGGTTGTGGTGCGCAACGATTACGGATTGGAAACAGGCTTCTGAGCGGGAATCTAGCCGTGCGATCTGGCGTGACGGCAGGCTCCCGCGTGCAGCTGTGGTCTTACCAAGACGAGCGTATATGTAGGTGGCATATGAGCGAAAAAGGGGCGTCGGCGAAGCCAAGCGCCTATCTCGTCCTCATGCGGGAACACAACCGTATTGCGAATGCGGAGCCTGAAGAGAAGCGGCTTGGTTTCGCGGAGTTCGCGCTTCTGGTCCATCTGGGCGCGATGTCCCGTCCCGTTCTGTCAAGCGAACTGGCTCGTTATCGGGTGGCGTCTGCGGCGGTGACATCGGCCGCCGTGAATCGCTTGGCGGGGCTTGGGTATGCCTGGCGCCCCGGGCGATTCTTGAGCTAGGCCGGTCGCCCGGCTGCGGGGCGGATGCGACTCGCCAGACCACTCAGAATCTGTTGCTTGCCGTGGACGAGATGGGCTCTGCGTGCCTTTCGGACGGGGACTTGCTGCTGCTCGCGTTTCTTGGCACTCGCGCCGAGACCATGACGGCGACCAAGATCGAGGAAAGCCTGACGTGGCGGCTTGTCGGAAGCATCGGTGGAGGAAGGCGCAAAGGCGGCTCCGTGGAACGGGTCGCATGGCGGGGCATTGCCGGATGTTGGTGAGCTACCTTTGAGGGGCAATCGTTCGTTGGGCGCTGGCGAGCGTTGCTCTAGCCGATCGCGCCAGTCGCGTTGCGTGAAAGGGGCCATGATGAACGTCGGCGAAGTCATCAGAACGATGCACTGGAAGTCCGGTCTCGCGTATGAGCGCATCTCGACGCTCGCGGGTTGTGAGGTGACCTTCCTCGAGCGGGCGTTGCGGGAGGGACGCGACATGCGGGTCGACGACTTCTGCGGCATCGCCGAAAACTGACGGAAAGCGGTGCACCACCTTTACATTTCGCACCTACAGCGCATGTCATGGAATAAAAACTGCCGATACTTGAATTCGACACTCACGTGGCATAGACTTATTTACATGGCGAAGGGACTTCAGCATGAATGATACTGTCGTGCGTGTCGAACGCATCAGAATAGAGAACTTCAAGAACGTGGAACGCGGAGAGCTCTCGTTTTCGAATCCGAGGCGACCGGGAGGCGCGAGCGTGCTCGGACTCTACGGCCAAAATGGCACGGGCAAGTCTGCGCTCGTAGACGTGCTAGAGATAGTCCAGCAGTGTTTGTGCGGGAGGAGGCTGGAGCAGAGGTTCGCGCGATACATCAATGTTGATGCCAGCCACTCTCGAATAGAGTGCGAGTTCAGCATTAGTCACCCTGAGGAAGACAAGAGAGACTCGGTCATCTACGCATTCAGCATCAAGGGCGAGGAGGATGATTCTGCGCGGTCCGATGGCGCCGCGGACGGTGAGGGTGACTCCCGCATGCTTTCTCTGAGGGTCTTCGACGAAGTTCTCAGGTTGAGGGCGGAGGGCTCCGCTTGGCACATGCGCCTCACCACCCTGATCGACACGTCGGACGGGCCGGTGTTCGGCAATGCGGCCAAGCGCAGGATGCTCGTAGGGCCTGACGCCGAGGATGAAATCGAGCTTGCGGTGGAGAAGAGGCTCGCCTATCGCGAATCGAGGTCGTTCGTTTTCTCCCCCGCGCTTTTTCGTGCCATGCGAAGCAAGCAGGAGGGGGATGCGGGGCCAAGCGAGATTCCAAAGGCGGCGCTGCGGGCGATCGAGCGTCTTGGGTTGTTCGGTAGGTTCGAGCTCTTCGTGATGAATACGCTTGCTTCCGGCATGCCCGCGCTCGGCGCGCTGCCATTCCCGTTCCGCTACAAGACCGGGGAAGGCAAGGTCGTCGGTATGGCAATGATTCCTATGGGGGAGGTAAGCGTCGTTACGGACGAAATATACGTAACCGTAGTGCCTGCCATCGACAGAATGAACATCGTCCTGCGGCAGCTGCTTCCAGGCATGACGATTGGGGTCAGGGTCTTTGGACAGGAGCTAATGCGAGACGGCAAGGAGGGAAAGCGCGTGCAGCTGGTCTCGAAACGCGACGGGCGTGAAATACCGCTATCTTGTGAGTCGGAGGGGATCAAGCGCATCGTCTCGTTCCTCAACCTGCTGATTCTTATGTTCAACGATTCGTCGGTAACGGTGGTTATTGACGAATTCGACGCGGGTGTGTTCGAGTATCTGCTTGGCGAGCTCACAAGCATCGTGTCCGAGCACGGGAAGGGACAGCTCATCTTCACGTCGCACAACCTGCGCCCCCTCGAGACGATTGACCGCGGCTTTATCGCTTTTACGACCGTCAACCCCCGCAACCGCTACTGGAGGATGTCCAACGTGAAGCCGTCAAACAACCTGCGAGACTTCTATTACCGTGATATTATCTTGGGGGGACAGGAAGAGCGGCTCTACGAGACCACAAACAACGGCGACATCGAATTCGCTTTCATGGAAGCTGGCGTTGCCGATGCGGAGTAAGAAGGTCGTTCTTATTATTGTGGAGGGGCCCTCAGACGAGACTGCCCTTAGGCTGATTTTGGAGAAGGCGTTCGACCAGAGTCGGGTTTTCGTCCAGGTCGTCCATGGTGACGTGACCTCAGACGATAAGTCAGCTCCGAGCAACATTGTCAAGAAGGTGAACGAACTCATTAAGGCCAACATGAGGAGAAATCGTTACGCGAGATCTGACCTTCTCTTGGTGATACACCTTATGGACACCGATGGGGCGTACATTTCCGGCGATGCGATAATCGAGGTACCCTCTGCAAGGCGGGTCCTGTACAACGTCACGCAGGTGATTGCCAGCGATAAGTGTGCGCTACTGAAGCGAAACGGGCGGAAGGCTGCAAACATGGACAGGCTGGCGACGCTGCCGCAAATTGGCGGCGTGCCGTATCTGGCAGTCTTCATGTCGTGCAACCTTGATCACGTCCTTCACAACAAGGTGAACAGTTCGGATGATGAGAAGCGCCGAGATGCCTTCGAGTTTGCCAAGAAGTATCGAAGCGACATCCCCGCCTTTGTCGACTTTATCTCAAACTCGGACTTCTCTGTGGTGGGCGAGCGCGGCGACACATGGGACTACATTCGTAAGGATTTGCGCTCAATCGAGCGCCACACCAATATGGGCCTATGCTTTGCCGCGCCCTATGCGGGTGGGGGTGAATAGTTTTTGTGGGCGGACGCCATTAGGGTCGGCGCATTGGCATAGAACTTGATTACGTTGTCAACGCGTGAGTTTCGGAAATGTGCATTCGACCTGTTCGCCCTTGTGGTTTTCCTTGGCTGCCGACTGAATCCCTGGGGCCTTGGGGCCTTGGTCGCGCCTCTCCCAGGCTTCGCTTGCGCGCCTGTTCGAATGGGGCCGCCGCCACGACGTCGCCCCGCGAGGCCGACCGGTCCAGCGCCAGCCGCGCGTGTGCCGCGTACACCACCCGTGCGAGCTGGTCGGTCGCGCCTAGGTTAAGCCTGAAGAAGAGCACGGGATACCAGGCTGACGCGACCATGCTCGCGGCGAGCCGGTCGTAGGCGACGCGCGACTCGCCCGAGACCGCCGCGTCGAAGACCGCCTTGAGGAAGTAGATCTTGTAGCTTGCCGTGAAGTTGCCGGGCATGCGCTCAAGTCGGGACGCCTTGAACGCGTCGTCGGTAACGGCAAGCGGGCTTTGGTTGGTACCGGGCATGGGCTGTCCAGTGGTAACAGTCTTCTTGCGGGGAGGGTTGTGCAGACGGCAAGAGTCTACCGCATGCGGGTGCGCCGTTCCACATCCAAGCCGTGGAGGCAGCCAACGTCTTACCATGCGCAACTGGGAACAAGCCAGGTCCCCTCGATGGCGAAGGCAAATGTCATTGATGGCAGATTGCGTTGCCCGACAGATGCGATCGGCCGGGGCCGGATCGCGCGGCACCAGAGCGCCGCTCGCCTCGGTGAGGCCTGGGTATGGGATTCCGCAGGGTTTTGCGTTCCCCCATATGGCGTTGTCTGTCCGATAGCTGTTGTCATTGTTAGCGCGGAGGATGGTCTTGCCCGGGACGGCTGCTCTCATGGGCGTAATGCGTATCATCGCCGAGGACCTCTGAGGGCGCTATCGTTGGTGGTGCGGTTAGTACGTGTCGAGAACTTGGTTTTGCAGCACGATGCGTTGGCTTCCGACATCGACACGCCCTATCGGCCTGCCCACGGCTCTACCCGACTCGTCAAGGTAGGTCGCCGTGAGTGGGATGCCGCGCTCGGCCAGTCCGGACGCGATCTCGAGGCAACGTATTGCGTCCTCGTCCAGCATGTGAAGCACGACTGCTCCGTCCCCGACGCCGATTGCTTCAAGTCCGTTTGCCCGTTGGCAGCCTATGGCCGAGAGGCAGAGAAAGAACTCGCTCGCACCGTAGGCAAGCTCCTGGACATGCGCGGAAGCGTCGCGGAGTACCGTGGACTCGTAGTCGATTACCATCTCTACGATTGTGTCGGTGGGAGTAGTGGTAATCATTGCATCCATGCTGCCGTTGGTCACTATCCTCCCGTTCGGCGGCCTATGCTCCACAAGCTCCCATGCCCATATGTCGTAGCGAGGGGAGGTGGGCTTGACGGGCACATGGTTTTGGGCGGCCGTACCGCTCATGTCTGCGGATGCGATCTCCCGCGACTTGCTCTTCCTTGGAATGACCTCGTCTATGAAAGATGTCGCCTCGTCTAGGACTCGCATGAGAATCAGCTCATTACGTGCGCGAGTCATGGCTACGTAGAACAGGCGCCTTTCCTCCTGGTAGTCGTCCGCGTTGTCCTTCGAGGTGGCGAACGGGTTGCGCGTCGAAGAGGGAAAGATGCCGTCGACGGCATCGAAGATGAGAACCGAGTCGAACTCGAGGCCCTTCGCCGAGTGTGTCGACGAGAGGGTTAACGATGTCGCCTCTTTATGCGTGATCTGGCCCCCGAACGTCTCGCTGAGATAGTCCAGCCGGCTGAGGAAGCCCTGGATGGTCTCCTCCTGCTCAGCGATGGCTCGCAGGATATCAATTCTGCTGGTGGAGATGGAGTTCTCGTCAAGGTAGTCTCCGTAGCCGCCTCGTATAAGCGAGTCTATGGCTTCGACGGGTGTCTTGTTTGAGAGGTCCTGTATCAAACGACGAAACCTCTTGGCGTTCCTCGTGTCGGTTGCTTTCCTCCTCTTTGGGCGATAGCCGTCCATCTGGGCGACGAGCGCGTCAAGGATGTCTGGGCCATTGCGCCGAGCTTTCTTGCATGCCCATTCGGCATCGTTGCGCCTGATGTAACAGGAGGCGCGATAGTAGATGCGCTTGAACGCCTCCGTGTCCCTCGGGTCGAGCGAGAGGCTGAAGAACGCGCGGACGTCCGTTACGACGTGGCTGTCGAAGAAAGCCTTCTTGCCCTTTAGGAGGCTAAACGGAATGCCTTCTCGTAGCAGTCTGTCCACGAGTGGAATGGCGGCGTCGTTGTCGCGGTACAGCACGGCAAGCTGGCCGCTATGCCCTCGAATCAGCTCGTGGGCCGCTCGCCATTGGTCGCATCTCGATGGCACGTCAACCGCCCTAACAATTGATCCTGGCCCACGTTCGGAAGTCATCCTCTTGTTAAAGCGTCCCTTGTTGCGGCCTATGAACCCGTTCGCGGCATCGATTATTTCGCTCCCCGATCGGTAATTGATTTCCATCATCAGAACGAAGGGGTTTCGGTAGACATACTTGAAGTTGAGAAGCGCCTTGGGATACGCCGCGCGAAAGCCGTAGATGCTTTGGTCCTCATCTCCCACCATGAAGACGTTTCCCGTTCTCCCGACAAGGCGGTATATGAGGTTGTGCTGCAGCTTTGAGGTGTCCTGCGCCTCGTCAACGCACCAGTAACGATACCGCTGGCGGTATTCTTCCCGTAGCTCCCTGTCTTCGGAAAGGGCGTCGAAAGCGAAGCGAAGTTGATCGTCGTAGTCTATGAGGCGATTCGACTCTAGGTACGTCTGGTAGCTGCGGTACATCTCCGGGAAGCCCTGCATGCGCACTTTCCACGACGCGACGTCTCCTTCTGACATCATCATATTCTTCGCATACGAGATGTAAGTCTCGAGGTCGATGCAATCCGCTTCCGTGGCGTATTCACCTGTGGCCCTGAGGTAGACGTCTCTCAAGAGCTTTGCCTTGGAGCCACCATCGATGAGTTCGAACGTTCCTACGCCCTTCTTTGCGCAGGAGTCTGCATATATGGACAAGGCGAGACTATTGATGGTGCAGAAGCGTATGCGACCTGCGGCATCTTCGTTGCGAAACCGACTGGCAAAGCGTCGCCGCATGTCCTCAGCCGCCTTTGTTGTATAGGTGATGGCGGCGATGGATTCGGGCGGCACACCACGCTCCAGCGCGAGGTATCCGAGCCGGGCGACGAGCGTGGTTGTCTTGCCGCTTCCGGGGACGGCGAGCAGAAGGGTGGCACCACCCACCACCTGTGCGGCCCGTTCTTGCTGGGCGTTGAGATCGATGCCGTATTGCTCCTTAAAACGCAGATAGTCTTCATTTGGTTCGAGCGGCTGGATTTCGGTTGGTGCGCAGATGCCGTCCCTCAGGCCGACATACTCTAGGAAGCCGTCTGGAGAGAGCCATCTTCTCGCGGAGAACGACTCGAAACCGTCCGAGGATGATGCATTGGGCATCACGATGCACGAGGATACGCTCTCATCGCGAAGCTGAAAGAAGATGTCGACACTGGCGAACGTGAGGTCGTGTTGTCGAAATGCCTTCCTCGGGTTCTCCCAAAGAAACGATAGGTTGCCTTCGGTGCCGCTACACATAATCTCGCCGGACTCGTAGAGGTCGCGAAGGTCGAAGAGCCATATGACCTTGTAGCCGAGGTCTGTGTAAAAGGCGTTCCGGGCGCTAAACTGCTCGGTGGTGAGTGCGCTTCTCTGGAATTCGATCACGTTGTAGCCTGTGATGACGTCCGCGCGGTGCTTCGTGCCGTCGAGGACGAGCGTGACCTCTTGATTCTCTTTGGGGAAGCGGTTCTGCCAACCGAAATGCCAGTCGGAATCTTCATAGGTCTTCGTCCAAGAGTCCGAGCAGATGCGGTCGCTCGTGTGATAGAAGTGGTGCCTACGCTCCGGTCCCTTACGCGCGAAAACCTGTGCTCCACACGCGGGGCAGAAGTAGTCCATCTTGCTTGTCGTATCGTCCACATGGACCCTGTTATCGAATGCATCGAGCGCGATTGTGAGCATACGTCCTTCCTTGTTGAGTCCGGCTGTTCATGCGCCGAATGAAAGGCCGACCACATTATCAGTCGATTCGGATAGGGATCGTGTCTGGAATGTTGGCGTAACGGCCATTTCGCAGAAAGCGCGGCCGGCCACCCAGAGCCTTGGTCCCTGCAAATGGGGGCCCGCGCAGAGGTCTGGGCCGCGGAAGGTTGATCGCTCGTACGGCAAAGTCGGGCCCGTCGTATGTCGGTTCGGTTAGCGCGGTGGTCGAACGTCCCAGAGATGTCGGCACGCACTCCATCCAAGACCAGCGACCGTCGACAAAGTCTAGTGTCTCACTCGTGTATAATGTGTATATTTCGAATGAGTCCATAGATGGGAGCACGATCAAGCATGGCGACTTCGAGCATCGGCACGACGACCGTCGTGAAGAAAGAGTACGGAAAGGTTCTTCTGCAGGCGATACATCGTCACAAGGCGCTTGCGCAAGCGAGGGACGGGCACATGCGCCACGGTGGGATCTCGGAAGCGCGTGCAGTTGGCACGCGCAGGTAGGCCACGGACATATGCGCTATGGATTGTATGGCCTATCGGAGCTCTTGAACGACAAGAGCGTGCGTAACCTCACCCTCGACGCCTTGGATGAGTTCGGCTGCGGCCACAACGCGCACGACGTCATGTCCTATCTTCGCGAGGGCTGTGAGCCTTACTCCGGGAAGTGCGAGGGGATTCTTGCAGTTTGCGCAAACGACCATTGAGCGCGCTTCGGAGCTTGTTGGCGGCACGTACATCGTTTTGGATTGCGGGGCGGAGCGTCTGAGGGACTGTTACCAGGACTTCGGGTTTGAATGCATCAGAACGGAGGAGGACGAGTCGGGAGGTACCGTCTACCAAAATGTTCAAGCTGATTGATCGGTGAACGGCGCCGCGCTCTACCGGTGAAAGGGCATGAGTCCTTCTGCGCATGTGGGGCGATCTATATGCAGACAATCTGATCCAAGGACGGTTTTGAGCCAGAGAGCAGCAGCGGGTGGCCAACTCGCTGGGCGCGGGAGGGGGCGCTGCCACGAGTAGAGTGCCCAATCGCAGCGCCAAGGCCAACGCCAAGACCAACGCGAGGCCAACGCCTTCGCCCACCACGAGGACCGAGCGGTGGCCGAGCGGTGCAGGCTGCACGATTCCCATCGATAACAATCCGAACTCGCAGCTCATTGGTTATGTGTGAGGACCTAATGAATTGCCGGTCGGAGACCTCTTCGGGAATCAAGAGTAGGAATACAGTGCCTATGAGCAATCAAGCGAACATCATGAGAGGCTGGATCATGAAGCTTGCCAAGACCATCGCGACCGTAGCCGCCACATTGTCGCTACTCTTCCCACTCGCTGCCTGCGGCGGGAACTCCACGACAACAGAGCCTGATAGGGCAGAAACGAATGCCGAAGAACTAGCCTCCGAGCCAGAGTCATCAGAGCCTCAAGCAGTCGAAAGCACACAAGCCGAAGAGGAAAACATCCTGTTCTCCGACGCCGAGTGGCCCGAGAACGAAGTAACAGCGCTCGTACCCAAGCCGGAATTCAGCGCACCGATTGAGTCGGTAAGCACCAACGACTCAGATACCGTTCGTAGTGTCAACGCACAATGGACTGGCGTAACACAATCCGAGGTTGCCGAGTATGTCCAAGCGCTGAAGGATGCTGGGTTCACGTTCGAGGCGTCCGAGACTTCAAGTGACACAATGTATTCGTACCGAGCACAGAACGCGGATCTGACGGCAAGCATAGAGTCTCGGTCTTCATATGCTGTCGCTGACGTTAGCCTTATGAGAGTTTTAACCTCATCAGTTGCCATCACGAGCGAAGAAGACCAAGGGGCCAGTGCTGAGCCTGAATACGAATATCACTTACGATTGGATTTAACCCTAAACATTCTTCAATAACGTTACTACGACAAAAGGGCAATGTGCGTATGCATCGCTGCATACGCACGCAAGGCATAACGCGAAGGCGTAAAACCCTCGGGCGATAGGAACTGCCGCGCATGCTTGAGAGAGTTCAGCATGATTCAATCCTTGCTCAACGAGCCATGGATTATTCTCGACGATGCCCTGAACCAGCAACGAGCCGTGATAATCGTTCAATCTGCCTCGTATCGCGACATAAGGATTGCGAAGTCTTCCAGCGCTCATTGCGCCGCTGGCCGTGTTTCTTGAAGCAACACTACCAAATGAACCGCTGGGAGTTGCTGGAGATGATGCGACATGACCCGTTAGCGCAGATCGTCGAGCTTAAGCGCAACGGCTTCCGCGACGCTGGCATCGTTGCGGTCCGGTCAAGAGTTATGTGAAGTGAGTGGCGTTATGGTCCTGTGGCGCTCATGTTACAGGCCAGCATGCTTGTATCTTGTCAACCCGTCGGACGCAGCATGGAATCTGATAGACGCCGGGTTGGCAAGGACTTCTTTGTCGACTATCTACTCCTCTCCCTGCCCCTCTTCTCTCCAGACTTGAGTATCAGGTAAATGCCGATACCAAATGTCACAATGGAAAGAACAAGGGCGACAAAGTGCGGAGAGCGGATTGCCAAGCTGCTTGGGTGTGCGATTATGCCGAGGGACGCCACGCACGCCGCTACCGCGAGCTCGATTCCCGCCAGTCTTTTGGGACTCATGAGGTGCCTCGCGTCGTTGTCAGACCGAATGATCTGATACACCAATGCGAGTGCGCAGTATAGGCAGTTGAAGAGGACGAGTCCCACGATCGCGACCACGAAGGCAATCTGATAGGGAGACTGCCTGTCGGCTGCAGCGATCGATGACGTCGAGAAGACCACTCCCTCATTGAAGGCGAGGATGATGGCTGAGAAAACCCCGAGCACTGAGACCATCTCGATTTGCTGCTTCTTAACTCTTGCGGATACCTCGTCGGCTCTCTTCGTGGCGGCGTTAGCGATAGACTGCGCATTTTTTGATGCGGACATCGCCCTCTCTCCAGTGGCGACTGCGTCCTTAGCCGTGCGCTCGGTGGTGTCGGTTGCTTCTTCGAGAGCGTCTTTCGCGGCCTTGAGCTGCTCTCGCGCGTTCTGCAGCTCCGCGACCGTCTCCTGTGCCGTCTGGGCCTCGTAGGATGCCCTGCGCGCCTCAAGGTTTACGTGATCGTATAGCTTGTGCAGGCGATGGTCCCTCTGCAGCTCCTTGATGGGGCACGAGCCGTCTCTTTCGCAGCCTTCGTCACACTGATGAAGGTAGAGCTGCCGAATCCCCGCAGCAAGGTTCTCCCCCCTGACCTTGACGCGCTGAACCCTCTCCTGTCCCCCGATGCGCTCGTCGTCAATGACGTGGATGATTTC
>ONMP01000052.1 GCA_900318935.1 uncultured Actinomycetes bacterium | reverse complement strand
GTTAGGCTTGCTTTCTGATTATGAGGAAAAGTTGACGAGTACGCTGAAAGACGATGAAAGAAAACTGTTCTTGGCTTTCGCCAATGCTGTCAGCGAAGTACAGGCTGAATCTCAGTTAGACAGCTTTATGGTCGGCTTCCGCTTGGGAGCGAGATTTGTGTTTGATACCTTTGTTGACGATACGGCTCCTTATTGTGAGTTAACTGAGGAAAACTAAATGCTTACGACGAAGCCATTAAATGTAGAGGTCTCTTCAATGGTTTTCTTTGTGCAAATGTGCTAAAGCGCATTGGTGGTTTGGCTGATGATGGTTTTGCATGGTAGCCACATGGACGCGGAAGCGGTTGGAGTGTGTGTGGCTCTTGTCACAGTGAACGTGTGGTTCGTCCCGTTTTGTCTCGAGTTCGTGTGGGTGTTTCTCATAGCGATTGCCGCTTCAGCCATCGCCGTTCCGCTCGCCATCAGGGGTAAGCGAGAACTACTTGCGATGCTCTTCATGGTCATCGGAATGATAACCGCCTACCTCGACTTCCTCACGGCGGAAACGCTAACGCTCACCATTCCCCTTCTTCTAGTGGTGAGGGCGAGTGAGAGGGAGTCGACTGCCGGGGGGCTTTGGAGCTTTGCCGTGTGTTGCGGCATGCTTTGGCTCTTGGGCTACGCAGGCGCCTGGGCATCTAAGTGGGCGCTTGCCTCAGTAGTTCTTGGCAAAGACGCGATGCCGTATGTCTCAGGGCACATCGCAGAACGGCTCGATCGAAATGTTGGACTTGACACCGCGCAGTATCTGTGGCAGACGATCGAGCGCAATGTCTCGTTGCAATACGGCTCTGCAGTGGTGGTCGTTCTAGCATTAACGTTGTTGTGCGTGATGGCGTATTTGACTGCCAAGGGCAAGCTCGTGCGCGCAGAATCTGTCAACTGGAGTCGCGTGTTGCTTTTCTTTGCCATTGGTCTCGTGCCATACGTTCGTTACCTCGCCCTGCATGCTCACGCTTGGCAGCATGCGGGCTTCACCTATCGAGCTCAGGCTGCGACAGTGCTTGCTGCGTGGCTTATCTTGTCGGAAGTATTCGTCAGAAGCCGGACAGATGCGGGAGCGAGTGAGATTTCTGCATAGATGCGTGGTCAAACACGTATACGGTACGTTCCAGTATTCAACGAACAGACGTAAGCGGGTGATAAGAATGGATGACGAGGACTACATGCGCATGGCGCTGGATGAGGCGCGCCTGGCCGCGGCTGAGGGGGAGGTGCCCTGCGGCGCTATCGTCGTGTGCGATGGCGAGGTCGTGGCGCGGGCGCACAATAGGCGCGAGACGGCGCACGATCCAAGTGCGCACGCAGAGTTCTCCGCTCTCGTAGCCGCATCGCAGACGTTAGAGCGTTGGCGGCTTACCGGCTGCACGGTATACGTGACGCTTGAGCCCTGCCTTATGTGTGCCGGTCTTATGGTGAATGCCCGCGTCGACCGTTGCGTGTATGGAGCCTCTGACCCAAAGGGCGGAGCCCTCGGCACGCTCTATGATGTGAGCCATGACGAGAGGCTCAATCACGAGTTCGAAGTAACTCCAGGTGTTCTTGCCGACGAGTGCGCCCAGGAGCTTCGCAGTTTCTTTCGTGCTCGCCGGTCTGCGCGTTCTGCTCATTAGCGTCGGTGTCGATTTGTGGACATGCGCATCTTTGGTGCGTCGGGAGCTATCGCACGCTAATGCGAGACTTCAACAGATTATGCTATTCTTCGCACGCAGCTGAGCACCTGCTGGCAGTCAGGCTTCGTTGCTAGCTGCCTTTTTTTGCGAGAGGAGCATGCCGTGTCGACTCTATCCTATGTATGGCCTATCGGACTGGTCGTTTTGTCCAACGTGGTGTACCAAATCTGCTCGAAGGCAATACCGACCGATATGAGCCCGTTTGCCTCGCTCTTTGTCACCTACTTAGTCGGTGCGCTCGCCTCTCTCGTTGCGTTCTTTGTCCTTGGGCGTCAGGTTACCCTTGTGGAGGAGCTGCGAAAGGTCAACTGGGCACCGTTCGTACTGGGCATCGTCATCGTGGGTCTGGAGGTGGGCTTCATCTACACCTATCGAGCGGGATGGGAGGTAAGCATGGCCTCGATCGTGCAGAGCTCATTTCTTGCGGTCGCCCTTCTCGGTGTCGGGTATGCGCTGTACGGCGAGGCAATCACGCCCACGAAAGCCGCAGGTATCGCGATATGCCTCATCGGCCTCTACGTCATCAACCGATAGGTGCGCTCGGAAGAAAGATTTGTAACGTGCGGGGAGTTGAGTCGCGGGGAGTCGCTATACCACCTGGAATACGAAGAAATCCAGGTAGTGGCTCTGCGGGAAGCCCCAGAGGATAGGATGGTCGGGTGCCTGCTGTCGCTCCTCCACCTGCCTGAGTTGGCGGTTCGTCCCATGTGCGGCTTCGGCGATCGCTTGAGCGAGCAGGTCACGCGTCATGTGCTGCGAGCAGCTGCAGGTCGCGAGATAACCGCCGCGAGGCAGGATGCGCAGCGCCGCCGCGTTGAGCTCTCGGTAACCTCGCAGGGCGCTGCGTACGGTTGAGGCGCTCTTTGTGAAGGCGGGTGGGTCGAGTACGATGAGGTCGAATGGTCCGCCCTCCTTGCGCAGGCGGCCCTTGTCGCGCAGCGCGGGGAGGTACTCGAGGACATCTGCCTGGGTGGTGGCCCACTGCTCGTCTTCCATGGCGTTGAGCTGGGCATTCTCACTCACGAGGTCGAGTGCCGTTGCGCTGGCATCGACGAAGCGCACGAACTTGGCTCCGCCTGCGAGCGCATTCAATCCAAACGGTCCCACATGGCAGAAGCAATCGAGGACCCGTCGGTTCCAGGCGATTTCGCGCACCGCTCGTCGGTTGTACTTCTGGTCGAGGAAGAAACCCGTCTTTTGGCTGTTTGCGATGTCGAGCCGGTAGTGGATGCCGTTCTCGCGCACGATGAAGCGCTCGTCGCCGACCCCTGCGCCGTCCCACCAGCCTTGGTATCGCTCAAGTCCCTCTTTTTCTCGCACGGAACCATCGTTGCGCTCATAGATGCCGCGTATGTCATGGCCAGTCTCGTGCAACGTGCCGAGAAGCAGTGGATAGAGCAGGGGCCGTAGTCGTTCCATGCCTACCGTTCCGACCTGTGTCACGAGCACGTCTTCGTACTTGTCGACGACCAGTCCCGGCAAGCCATCCGCCTCGGAGAAGACCACGCGGCAGCAGGTGGTGTCGGGCTCGCAACCGCATGCGGCGCGCGCTCCCATCGTTGAAAGACGATGTTGCCACGCCCATTCGAGACGTCGTTTCCAAAAGGTCTCGTCGATGCGGTCGTTCGCGTTGCGCGAGACGACGCGCGCTCGAATCGTGCTCTCCAGTGAAATGAGCGCTGCGCCCTGCCAGGTGCCGTTCTCCTCAAAGAGATCAACCACGCCACCGTTCTCGGCTGGCTCGGTGTCGAGGATCTCCCCGGCAAAGAGCCACGGATGCCCCGCGCGCAGCGACTTGGCAGCCTTGCGCGATATGGTGATGCGCGGATACGGACGTGTCTGCTTCATGGGTGCTCCTCAGTAATGCCGTCCGTAGAGACCGCGACCTCGAGTGCGTGATCCGGCGAACATCGTGCGCTTTGGCTTGACGGTTGAGCGTGTCGAGCCGGGCACGATGCGTCCCGTGTCGTATGAGAACCCTGGCATGTCCCAAGTAGGCACAAGCTTGCCGGTAAAGTACTCGATTTCGCGCAGAGGCGTGATCTCATCGGGAGCTACAAAGGTGTAGGCGTGTCCGGTGGCGCCGGCACGGCCGGTGCGGCCAATGCGATGTACGTAATCCTCCGGGTCGAGGGGCACGTCGTAGTTGACCACGGCATCGATGCCGCTCACATCGATTCCACGACTCATCACGTCGGTGGCTACGAGCACTTGGACTCGACCTGCGCGGAACTTCGCCAACGCTCGCTCGCGTGCCCTCTGTGGCCGGTCGGCATGCATGATCTCCACAGGGAAGCCTTCTCTTTCCAGCGTGCGGCTCACATCGTCAACGCGCTGCTTCGTGCGACAAAAGACGAGCACGCGCTCGGGCGTGATGCCTTGTTCGGCTCCCCCCGTGCGGATGAGTTCCTGCAGGAGCTGAGTCTTTTGCCCTTGCGTGACGCAGCAGAGGTGTTCCTCTACGGTCTCGGCAGTCTCGCCAACATGTGATATCTCCACGTACGCGGGGTCGGTGAGCATGGCGTCGATGGTGGCCTTGATGCTTGGTGGGATGGTCGCCGAGAAGAGCAGATTCTGGCGTTCGGAGGGTAGCTCGCTCATGATGCGGCGCACACTGGGCCAAAATCCCATGTCGAGCATTCGGTCAGCTTCGTCGAGAACGAGCACCTGCACAGATGAGAGGTCTACGTGGTTATGGTCGACGAGGTCGATGAGACGCCCAGGTGTGGCGACGAGCATGTCGCAACCAGCTTCGAGCGCACGAATCTGGCGGTCGAACTTTGCGCCGCCCATCACGATGACGGCTCGCTGGCCGGTGTGCTCACAGACGACCGACACGACGTTGTCGATCTGCTGCGCGAGTTCGCGTGTGGGTGTGATGACGAGGGCGAACGGCCCGAAGGGACGAGCGTTGGGGTTGCCTTCACGGGAGATGCCGTTGTGGGTCTTCTTCTTGCGACGGCGGTGACGCCTGCGCCTGGGCTTGGCTGGTGTCTCCTCATCGGTGGACTTTTCCGAGTCCTTGCCATGGCTCGCACCAGCGGATTTGCTATCCTGCGTATCCGTCGGCACCTCGGTAGCGGCGCTCGGCTTTCTGCGATGGCGCCTGGGGCGGCGTCGGCGCGGTGCAGGTATCGCGTCAGATGACGTGCCCTCATCGGGATTCGCGGATTCTTTCGACTCGGCGATTGGCTCACTGGTTGGTGCAGGAATCGACAATGACTCGCTTGGCACCTCGTCAAGAAGCACGCTGTCATCATCCGATGGTGCGCCACCATCTGCTTGTGTCACGATTTGTTCGCGCGCCTGGCGTGATGCCGCTGTGATGTTTTGCAAGACAGGCAGCGCAAAGGCGCAGGTCTTGCCGGTGCCCGTCTGCGCGGAGGCGACAACGTCGCAGCCCTCAAGGATGAGGGGAATGGCAGCCTCCTGCACGGGTGTGGGTGTGGTGAAGCCGAGGGCCTCGACCCCGGCTAGTATATGCTCGTTAAGCCCGAGCTGGGCAAATGTAGTATCCATAGCCTTTAGTATCGCCCAAGACGGCACACACCGTAAAACGCCCACATTCTGCTTCGTATTCATTGCCGAACAAAGGAGCGGATTCCGTCGCGACGCTTTTCTGGGTGCCAATCTGTGCTCTCTGAAAATGTTTTGATAATTGTAGCGAGTGAGATGAGAAGCGTTTCATGACGTACAATGTCTGAGGCCTAACGAAAGGAGACTATCATGTTGAAGAATTGGGCAAAGACGATGGTTGCTGGTGCATTGGCGTTGTCAATCGGTCTCGTGGGCTGCTCTTCGGGCGAGTCCAAGAGCGCACCGGCGCAGGACACTACCGCACAGGAGACGACCACCACGCAGGATACGACTGCTCAGGACACGTCAGCCACCCAGCAGACGACCGATGCCGCAACTACGCAGAACCAGAACCAGACTCAGACGACGGATCCCGCGGCTACCCAGACGACCGATTCCACTGCTACGCAGACCCAGACCCAGTCCACGCAGGCAGCAGGCATCACCGAGGACGACGCCAAGCAGACGGCTCTCAATGACGCGGGTGTTGCCGAGCAGGATACCACGGGTCTTTACGTGAATCGCGAAACCGATGACGGTGTGGACAAGTACGAGGTTCACTTCATGGTGGGTACCATCGAGTACGACTACGACATCGATGCGAACACTGGCGCGATTCTTGAGAGGAGCTCAGAGAACGAAGCCTACGATGACTAGCGATTCGATCTCTGCATAAGCATCTCTTGTATGACGGACGGCCACTTGGGTAACCGAGTGGCCGTTATGCATGTGCCGCGCGAAAGCTTCCGTCGCGATAGTCGATGGCGTAGCCCTTGGCCGCGTTGTAAACCATGACCTCGCAGTCGATGGCTCCGTCCGAGCTGAGCACGTCTACCACCACGCAGCGGCATACGGCCTCGTCATCGTGATAGATGGGGGTTGCTGCATAGCGCACGGTACCGTCCGGGTGCTGTTCCAGCCAGTCGCGGGCGAGTGACTCTGGGTAGGCCATGCCACCTTCGGTGCCGTTGAGATTGGCGCCGACGTTTTGCATGCGCGTGCCGCACACGAGGTTCTCGATGACCTCCTCACCGCCGAGCGACTTGGCGAGTAGGTGCGACCGATTCCAAAAGAAGCCATGGTAAACATCACCTGTCGGGGTGACGATATCGGACTCCTCGTTGTAGCCCCAGCCAGAGGGGCTGAGGTCTGACACGCTCTCCCGTTCGCGAGCCCGTCCCGCCTCCATGAGCGGTGCGTCGACGTAAGCTACGGTTCCCGTTGCACGTCCAAGGTGGTCGAGTTCTCCGTAGGCCACATCGCCCGGCGCGAGCGTAGTTGTGGCGGGGGGCAGATGGCCGCCTTCGAAGTTCGCGGGACCGATGACCTCGTAATAGTTCGGTGCTCGTTGCTCATCCCACTCGATGGGTGCGATGGCCTCGGATGTTGTTTGCTCGGCCGCTTCCTTCGCAAATCGTTGTAAGATGAGCGAGCCACATACGCAGAGAAGCGAGACGACGAGCACTAGGAAGATGACAAAGGCGAATGGTCGTCGCTTGCGTGAGTTCATATTCGTCCTTTCTTCCATGCGCTTCTCGGTGTGCTGCTTAGGGATACTCCCCTTAGCGCATATATGTCAATGGGGGAGAAGCCCCAAGCAGCACAAAATGTACGCCGCGGGTATGAACCTTCGATTCAATAAAGCTCATGTCACTACTTGTACGACTCTGCGCTAGAATGTAGAGCGCACGAGCCAAGAGAAGGAGCCATCATGCCTATACGCATAGCGGATGGATTGCCCGCAAAGGCGATTCTGCACGACGAGCGAATCTTTGCGTTGGAGGACGAGGTTGCCCGCAACCAGCAGATTCGTCCCCTTAGGGTGGCGATTCTCAATCTCATGCCGACGAAGATCGAGACGGAAACGCAGATTTTGCGCCTCATTTCCAAGTCGCCGTTACAGGTAGCCTGCGACTTCATGCGCGTGTCGAGCCACGAGTCAAAGAACGTCTCGGCCGACCACCTCATCAAGTTCTATGATACGTTCGACGCGTTTGCGGACAAGAACTACGACGGGCTCATCATCACAGGCGCGCCAGTCGAGCATCTGCCTTTCGAGGAGGTGGACTACTGGGAAGAGTACTGCGCCATCGTGGACTGGAGCCAGCGGCACGTCTTCTCGACGATGAGCCTATGCTGGGCGGCACTCGCTTCGCTTCACCACCTGTATGGCATCCGCAAGAAGCAGCTGCCCGCCAAGCTTTTTGGCGTCTTTCCTCAGAGGCTCTGCGATGAGTACAACTTCCTTACAAATGGCTTTGACGAGGTGCACAACATGCCGCATTCGCGCCATGCGGCCATCGAGGCGGGTGATTTGCTCGAGCATCCAGAGCTGCAGGTGCTTAGTGAGAGCTATGCCACTGGGCCTGCCCTCATCGCCACACGAGACTTTCACGAGATATATGTCACGGGACATTTCGAATACGGACGTGACACGCTGGCCACTGAGTTTTGGCGTGACTTCCACCGTGGTATGCCCATCCGGGTCCCGCAGAACTACTTCCCCGATGACGACCCCGAGAACCAGCCTATCTTTACCTGGCGTTCGCACGCAAACCTTCTGTATCGAAACTGGCTCAACTGGGTGTACCAAATGACTCCCTACGACTTGGACGAGATACCCGCTGAGGTAGCGAGGCTCCACGCCGAGGCTGAGGCCCACAACGCAGTGGGGAAGTTCTAGCCTCCTGCTCACTGCGGCATAGAGAAGGAACTACCCCCGGCGTGCGCACGCAGGGGGTAGTTGTTTCAACCTATCCACGGATTCCGCGCGATTGCGCGCAGGCTTAGATCTCGTAGCACCAGACGGGTTCAGGCTCACCGATGCGACGCACGACGATTTCCTGGTCCTTCACGCCGACTCGCGCGTTGTCAGGCACGGACTCGCAGACAAAGGCACTGCCGCCGATCACCGAACCCGATCCGATGTAGGTATCTCCGCCGAGTACGCTGGCGTTGGAGTACACCGTCACGTAGTCGCCGAGGGTCGGGTGGCGTTTGACGCCGGAGAGCTGCTGCCCCTTGCGTGTGGAGGTGGCGCCAAGGGTCACGCCTTGGTATATCTTTGCGTGATGCCCGATGACGGTGGTCTCGCCGATGACCACGCCCGTACCATGATCGATGAAGAAGTACTCGCCAATGGTGGCACCCGGGGCGATATCGATGCCCGTATCACTGTGGGCGCGCTCGCTCATGAGGCGTGGAATGAGCGGTACGTCACGGACGAAAAGCTCGTGCGCGATGCGATGCACGAGGATGGCGTGTATGCCGGGGTAGGTGAGGATGACCTCCTCGCGGCTGCGTGCTGCGGGGTCGCCCTCGAAGGCGGCTTCGGCATCCTTGAGGATGAGTGCCTGGATGTGGGGCAGCTCGTCGAGAAACTCCTCGGCGATGCTTTCTGCGCGACGTAGTGCCTCTTCCTCGGGGAGGTTCCAGTCTTCGTAGAGCAGCGCACGCCGCACCTGCTCGGTGAGGACGCGACTCACGCGCATTAACCTCTCGCCTACAAGAGCTGCAGAGCTCGATCCTGCGGGCGTCTCGTCGTCGAAATAACCGGGAAAGAGCAGTGCACGAATCTCGAGAATGAGTTCGTATACGGCCGCGCGGCGTGGGAAGATGCGCTTGTGTTCCATAAAGAACGCGTCTTCGGCGACGTAGCCCTCACGTATGGCGGCAATGCGGCGGTCAAGACGCTCGCTGCGCGTGCTGGCGTGGACGGTGCGCGCATCGCCCGTGTACCACCAAGGCTTGTTGGCGGCAAAATGTGCGAGCGGGTCGAGGTAAGGTCGCTCGTCTCCATCAAGCGCCTCTCGAGCGAGCGAGAACAGGCGGTTTTCCCACCAACGGAGCGACTTGCCGTACACCTCGGCATCGAGCCCGTCGGCCTGTATCGCGCTTATCGCACCTCCCACCGCCGCAGATGAGAGCGGCCATACGCCATCGCGCACGCCGAGCGCCGCTCCAATGGCAGTGAGCGAGGCCTCTGAGTAAAAGATTCCCTTTATGAGCGCGGCGTAGCCGACGACGCACTCGGCGGGCAGGCAGTCGGCAGGACGTATCTCTACGAACTGCTTGAGCCTCACGTCCGGCCAAAACATCGACGCGAGGTGCTCGACATCCGCGCGTGTCATGGGGGTGTCGGCATAGAGTTTTCCTGCAGGCAGCGAGAACGCCTCAAGTGGTCCGTCGCCCTCCATGCCCTCGGGTCTATTCACGTATATGGGTGGTGTCGAGAGCAGCCAGTCCGCATAGGCACCAAAGCCGAAGCCCTCGTCAAAGAGGCCCGGGACCGTACCGCAGCGCAGGTCGTCCACCTCGCGCCAGAGCTGAAGGCGACGAATGGGCACATGGTTGAGCCTACACTCGTACGTTCGCGTGTTGTCGGCGATTGCCGCGAGGATGGGGGAGAGCGCTCCCGCGACGCGCATCTTGCGTACCGCATCGTCCTCGTCGGCGAAGTCTATCGAGACTTGCGTGGATGCGGAGCCGCGCATCATACGCATGCCGTGGCTTCCGATGTGCCTGAAGTAGCGGTCCATGATGTCGTAGCGGCTCTTGGGGATGAGCGGCAGCTCATCGGCCTGCTTTGAGGGATGGTATCCCTCATTGTGCAGATGCGCCCCAAACGGCTTGGCAAAGGAATCCACGTGCTCGCGGAAGCGCTGGTAGAGGGCATCGATTTCGGTGATGCCAGACTGAGGGGAGGCGCTGATCTCGAGCTGTGCGGCGGGTTCGAGCGTGATGGAACCATCCTCGCCTTCGAGGCCGAGTAGGTCACCTCGATCATTGTGCTGCTCCTGGGGATACCAACGCGACAGGCAGCCGAGCAAGTCGCGGACGCCTGGCAGGTCACGCGTCGGTTCGTAGCTCATGGGTGTGCCGTTGCCCGCCATCACGAAGTGCTCGACTTCGAGGCCGAGGAGCCGACAGTTGCCCTCGCCCTTGCAACCTTGTTCAAAGAACTCGATGAGTGCCTCTCGCGCCGTCATGCTCTGCCTCCTACGGTCGTTGCGAATGGGTAAGCGGAGGGTGGCAGGGTCGTTCCCTGCCACCCATGTGGTTGCTACAGGTCCATCGAGAGGTAACGCTCGCCGGTATCGGGGAGCACGGCCACGATCGTCTTGCCAGCGAACTCCTCGCGATGTGCCAGACGTGCGGCAGCTGTTATGGCGGCTCCCGATGAAATGCCTACGAGCAGGCCGGCGCGCTTTGCCAGAAGCTTCTTTGTCGCGATGGCGTCATCTGAGGCGACGGGTATCACCTCGTCGATGACCGAAGCGTCGTAGGTTTCGGGCACGAAGCCGGCACCGATGCCTTGGATGCGATGTGCGCCGGAGGGCTTGCCCGCGAGCACCTGTGACTCGGCAGGCTCAACGGCGATGGCCTTGATCTCGGGGTTCTTTTCCTTGAGGAACCGCGCCGAGCCCGAGATGGTACCACCTGTGCCGACGCCCGCCACGATGGCCGCGACCTCACCCTCGGTGTCGCGCCAGATTTCGGGGCCGGTCGTCTCGTAGTGCGTCTGCGGGTTGGCGGGATTTACGAACTGTCCGGCGATGATGGCACCCGGAGTGTCGGCCAAAAGCTCGTTGGCGCGAGCTACCGCTCCCTTCATGCCCTGCGAACCCGGCGTGAGCACGATCTCGGCGCCGTAGGAAGCGGCGAGCTTGCGGCGCTCCACCGACATGGTTTCGGGCATGACGAGAATCATGCGATATCCGCGAGCGGCGGCGATCATTGCGAGACCGACACCGGTGTTTCCGCTGGTGGGTTCGATGATGGTGCCTCCCGGCGCGAGCGTGCCATCGAGCTCTGCGGCATCGATCATGGCCTTGGCGATACGGTCCTTGACGGAGCCACCGGGGTTAGTGGCCTCGTACTTGCCGAGGATGCGTGCGCGACCGTCCGCCACGAAAGACAGGTCGACGAGTGGCGTCTGGCCGATGAGGGCATCGATGTGCTTAGCGCGTTGCATGTGATCTCCTCCCAAAGGGTGCGTACACGATGCGAGGTAGTATGGCACATAAATTCCTACCAATCAAGTAGGAATTTCAGTAATTATTCTTATGTGCAATATCGCGCAGTTATGGTTTGCAAAAAGGTGCTACACCTTTCGTGTACTATTGTCGCTGCTGACTACGAGTCAAGAACGTCGTGCGCGACAGCGCCGATATCATCTATACTAGGTGGGCTTTGTACACGCCAAAGGAGGCAATTCGTGATAGTTCCCGACATGTTGCGGCTTAACGCCGCGAAGTATCCCATGGAGGTCGCGCTCGTGGAGGTCAATCCCGAGCGGCCGGAGGATCGCCACATCACATGGCGCGAATATGACTTGGTGGAGACCACTGACGACGAGCCGTATCGTCGCGAGATTACTTGGTCCGTCTTTGACGAACGAGCAAACCGTGTGGCGAATCTGCTGCTCTCGCGTGGCGTCCACAAGGGCGATAAGGTGGCCATCCTGCTGTACAACTGCATCGAGTGGCTGCCCATCTACTTTGGCATCCTCAAGACGGGTGCTACGGCCGTGCCCTTGAATTTCCGCTATTCGGCTGAAGAGATTGCCTACTGCATGGACAAGGCAGAGGTGGACGTGCTGTTCTTTGGCCCTGAGTTCATCGGGCGTGTCGAAGAAATCGTGCCCATGATTCAGACCGGCCGGCTTCTCTTCTATGTGGGTGATGACTGCCCGACGTGGGCTGAGAGCTATCGTGAGCTCGAGGCACTCTGCTCCTCTCACGACCCACAGATTCCCCTCTTTGCCGAGGATGACGCGGCGATCTACTTCAGTTCGGGCACGACGGGCTTCCCCAAGGCGATTCTGCATAACCACGAGAGCCTGATGCAGGCGGCCGAGATGGAGGCCATCCACCACAACATCACGCACGACGACGTGTTCCTCTGCATCCCGCCGCTTTATCACACCGGCGCTAAGTTCCATTGGATGGGCAACCTCACCACCGGTTCGCGTGCCGTGCTGCTGCGTGGCGTGAGCCCGAAGTTCATCTTTGACACGGTGAGTCGCGAACACTGCACCATCGTCTGGCTGCTCGTGCCCTGGGTACAGGATATCTTGGCGGCCATCGAGCGTGGCGACCTGCGCCTGGATGAATACGAGCTCGACCAGTGGCGCCTCATGCACGTCGGTGCGCAGCCCGTGCCAAAGAGCCTCATCCAGCGCTGGAAGCAGGTCTTCCCGCATCACGACTACGACACGAACTACGGCCTTTCCGAGTCCACAGGTCCTGGCTGCGTGCATCTGGGTGTCGAAAACATCGACCATGTCGGCGCCATTGGCGTGCCGGGATATCGTTGGGAATGCAAGATTGTGGACGAAGACGGCAACGAGGTCGAGCAGGGCGAGGTTGGCGAGCTCTGCGTCAAGGGTCCGGGTCTCATGACCTGCTACTACAACGATCCCGAGGCTACGGCCGAGACGCTCATTGACGGTTGGCTGCACACCGGAGACATGGCGCAGCAAGACGACGAGGGTTTCTATTGGCTTGTCGATCGCAAGAAGGACGTCATCATCACGGGCGGCGAGAACCTCTACCCGGTGCAAATCGAGGACTTCCTCTCTGCCTATCCTGCGATTCAGGACGTTGCGGTCATCGGTCTGCCCGACGAGCGCTTGGGCGAGATTGCGGCTGCCATCATCGAGCTCAAGCCGGATCGTACCGCGACCGAGGATGACATCAATCGCTACTGTGCCAAGTTGCCGCGCTACAAGCGTCCGCGCAAGATAATCTTTGCCGACGTGCCGCGCAATGCCACGGGAAAGATCGAGAAGCCCCTTCTGCGCGAGCGCTACGGTGCCACCGGGCTCGTGGGCAAGGAGTCCAGAGGCTAAGGTACGCTGGGGCGACTTTTGTGTGCTACCTGTGTGCATCCGCCGCGTTTGCGCCCCTCATTTGATTGACTTTGCAAGGAACGCACCCCCTCGCTCGTGTTTGCGGCAAGGGGGTGCGTTCATGGAAATGGTTTTGGGAAGCGGGTTCGCCTCTACGAAGACCCGAGTGCGGGTTCGCCGCTATGATAGCAGCATGAAGACGAGGGCTGACATAGAACGTACGGTAATGCGTCATGCCGATACTGTCATGCGGGTGTGTTCCATCTATCTGCGTGAGCCGGCTGATCGCGATGACGCGTTCCAAGAGACGTTCTTGCGCTATGCGCGTCATGAGCGCCGTTTCAACGGAGAAGAGCATCGCAAGGCTTGGCTCATTCGTGTCGCTTCTAACGTGTGCAAGGATCTGCTCAAGAGTGCGTCCGCACGTACGGAATCACTCGATGAGATGGGCGAGGACGGCTTCGCCCTTGTGGGCGATGACGGTGGGGAGGCGCAAAGATCGCTAGAGCGCACTGACGTGCTCAAGGCATTGCATGCGATTGACGAGCGGTATGCCATCGTGCTGTACCTCAAGTACTACGAGAACTACACCGCCGCTCAGATCGGCAAGCTGCTCGACATGCCCGAAAACACCGTGTACACAAACATCTCCCGCGGAAAGCGGCAGCTCAAGGGGGTGATTGGCGATGAGTGACGTGGATTGGGAGCGCGACTTCGAGGGTTTTGACTGGGGTGTGCCCTCTGGGAAAGGCACGAGCGCGGTCGATGCGGATATGGACGATGAGCAGATGTATGAGCTCTTCTCTGCGCTCGATGACGTAGTGGCCACTGACGACGCACGCACTCGGGTGGTTGCGGCGATGCTTGGCGATGATTCGGCTACAGACGTTGCGGCTGGGACTCCGGTTCGCGAAACTACGGCAAGAGATGAGGCCGCATCAGCGCAATCTGCGCAGGAGCCACTCAATCGGGACTCGACGTGGCATAAAGGAGGGCGGCGGCGCGGCCGTCATCTGCGGGCTGCGCAGCCACATAGGAAAGCGTGGGTTGCGCTTGCGGCGTGCCTCGTGCTGTTGTTTGCGGGCGTTGCCTCGTGGTTTGTGCCCTTGACACGCGTTGCTGTGGCACAAGACGAACTGAACGTAGAACTTGGTGTCAACGTGTATGGTGTTACGGTCTCGGCGACCGCAGAAGGTGAGCTAAGCAAGAAGGTCGTCGACAGCACGCGTCCAGCAAACCGCAAGGTTGGCGATGCGCTTGGCGAGTTGCTCGATGAGTACGATCGGCAGCATGCACAAGACAAATCCAGCAGATGTTGTGCGTGCGGAGGCCGAACGCGTCGTCAAGGGACGCGTATCTGTTGAACGAGATCGAGGCCAGTCTGTGCAGAATTCAGGCGAGTCTTCCCAAGAGCAGGGACGTCCCGCGCAGGAGGAAAGCCAACCCACTCAGGACCAAGCTCAGCGCGAGCAGGAGCAAGGACAACCAATGCAGGAGCAGGGAAGCCAGGACTGGCGTGCCACTGATTCGGGTGGAGGTATGCCCGATGGCATGCAGCGGGATCAGTCTTATGATGGCGGCCAGGCGCCTGTCCAAGATGGTGGTTCGCAGCCTCTTGGCTCCGAGCCAGGCTCCGTGTCTTTGAGCCAGCCGCAAGGAGGGGAAAGCGGGCCATCCGGCATGAGCGGCCCAGGCTCAGGTGGCAGATTCGATTGATTGTTTTGCGACTTTTCCCGTCGAGCGTCACTAAGTGACGCTCGAAACAGTTTTCGGGTACCATGTGAGATGGCGTGCGTTTGATTGAGACAATGGTTTGCACGTGTTGCGAAAAGGAAGGGGAGTCCCCATGGCAGACGAGAACGAGTATGCAGAAGTTGTCGACGAAGACCAGAACGTAGAGACGGAACCTGAGGTACAGGTGACGGAAAACGAAGATCCAGAACCCGAGGGACAGGCGACTGAGGATGCCCAAGCGGGTGCGACTGCACACGACGAGCGCATCGCATTCATCGCCGAGCGCATTGCTGCTTTCGTGGCGAAGGGCGAAGAGGTCATGGCTTCGTTTAACGCACGCGCCGATGATGCTGGTGCGGAGTTCGACGAACGCGCAGCAAAGGCCAGCGCGCAGATCGAAAGCTTCATGACGGCGATACAGACGCAGGTGGAAGCAGCTGCGAATCAGTTTGCTGCCGATCTCGAGGCAATCGTCAAGGGGGTTGATGGGCGCAACGCATCCGCCGGTGTTGACGTTGAGATGGATGAGGAGCCCGCTCCAGCTCCTTATCAACCGCAGTTCACCGAGGCTGCGCAGGCGTTCCGTGATCGTATGCAGGTGGGTGCGGGCAGTGACCTACTACTTACCGATCCGGAGTTTGTCGAGCGCTTCGCAAACTTCGCCTTTGATGATGTGCCTACAGATGTGGACTTGCCCGATCGTACGCGCTTTATGTGCTGGTTGGCGACACTTCTTGGTTGCCAGGGCATAGACGAGTTCCGTGCGCTGCTGCCCGCTGCGCTCAACATTGGCCTTGAGCCCGAAACTGTCAAGGAGATCGTGTATCAGGCTGTTGCTTATCTAGGCATTGGTCGCGTCTATCCGTTCCTCAAGGTCACCAATGAGGTTTTGGTTGCGGCTGGCGTCGAGCTGCCGCTCAAGTCCCAAGCCACTACGTTGCAGACTGAGGAAAGTCGCTACGAGGGTGGCGAGCAGGCGCAGGTGGCATGCTTCGGCGAGCAGATGCATGGCTACAAGGATCGTGGTGCTGCAGACTACCCGCACATCGCGCAGTGGCTCGTCAAGAACTGTTTCGGTGACTGGTACACGCGCGGTGGTCTCACCATCGCCGAGCGCGAGCTGATGACCTTCTGCTACCTCGCCGCACAGGGTGGTTGCGAAGCGCAGCTCAAGGCCCATACTGCTGGCAACGTACAGTGTGGCAACGACCGCGAGTTCTTGATCAAGGTTGTGAGCAACAACGTCCCCTTCATCGGCTATCCTCGCACGCTCAATGCGATGGCGGTCGTCGAAGAGGTCACGGGCGCCGAGAAATAGGTTGCGAACCGGCGGTGCGGGCACGCCCGATGAGATGTGCCCGCGCGGCGAGCGGCATTAGTGTACCTTTGAACCTGAAAAAAGTCTGTTATCTGGGGTTTTGCGGCCTCCACAAAACCAAAGTGACACTAATGCCCAGCGTTCCCTTCGCTCTTGCGCGAAAACGATGGCGTCAGCTCCCCACAGCATGCAAAATCTCCCTATGGCAGCTGGTTTCCGGCAGCCAGGTACACTTCGTACCACTCCTCGCGGCTCATCACCCAGTCGCAGGCGGCTGCGCTCATGCGAACGCGCTCGGGACGGGTGGTACCGACGATGGCCTGCATCTTTGTGGGATAGCGCAGCACCCAGTTGATGGCTACGGCCGTGGGTGTGCTGTCGTGATCGGCGGCAATGCGTTCGAGGGCCTCGTTGAGCTCCGCATAATCGGGATTGCCGAGGAACACACCCCCGAAGTATCCGTGTTGAAGCACGCTCCAAGCTTGGATGGCCATGTCGTGTTCGTCGGCATATTCGAGGATGCCGCCATCACGCATGATGCCAGCAT
>ONMP01000039.1:23904-28759 GCA_900318935.1 uncultured Actinomycetes bacterium | reverse complement strand
GTCCGAAAATGTGAAGCATCATTTCTTTCACAGGAAGCAAAAGAGAGATAAATGTTTTAGAAAAAATATTGAAAGAACGCACTCATGGACTTGTTAGCCAAAAAAAGCTGTACATATGTTCTATTACCTGAAAAGAAGGCCGTTCGCTTCGGTTGCGTTTACCCGAAGTGAGCAAGCCTCTCATTATCGACGTCGAGATAGCGCAATCAGCAAGCGGCACCGCTGCTGGCAAGCATGGTGAGCAGCCGTGCGGCCATCTGCGCATGGCCTGCCGCCGATGGATGCTCCCCGTCAAGTAGCGTCACGTCGCCCTGATCGAGCAGACGCATGCCGTCCACGATTTCGAAGCCCCGTTTGCGCGCAGCAACACGTACGATGGCGGAAACCTCCCGCGCGCAGGAGCCCTCATGTACGGGGCAAGCGTCAGCATCGTGTCCCGTGGGCGTGATAGCCACCCTTCGCGCCTCGGGATATAGGCTCGCCACCTCGCGCAAATACGCTGTCGAGTCTCGCATGACGAGCGATGCGGGACAGATCTCGTGCCGGTAATTGTTGCCCAACTCGACCAGCACGAGGGCAACGTCCTGAACTGGCTCACCGATGAGCGCCGTAGGCTGAAAGACCTGTCCCCCAATCGAATGGTTGACAAGGTCGAGCGAGAGGGACTCGGCAACGAGAGACGGCCATGCGAGCATCGGATCATCCGCACAGAATCCCTGACCCAGAGAGTCACCGAGCACGAGCAGTCTCTTTCGTGCGGAAAGCGGTTCGATGTAGGTGCCATCGGACCACAACTCGCGCAGCTCACAGCCTCTCAAGCACGGCAGCCATATGCACACCTCATGTCGTTCGCCAAGTCCGGGGATAGCCATTGTGGCGGTACCGCTAGCGTCCGCCTCATCTAACGAAATGGAATAGATGCCCACTCCCTGTGCGTCCTCCATCCACGGCAGCGAGCGATTCAGGGGATGTGGCATTGCGCAGCCCCTTGCCTGTCCGTCCACCATGACGGAAATGCCGTCGTGAGGTATGCGCCTGCCATGATCGATTGCGGCTAGCACGACTTCCGTTCCTCGCGGCTCTTCGTCTAGGCGCACCGCCAGAGCCACTTCGGCACCATCGGTGGCAAAGCGCAGACACACGCCTGCGCTCGTTCTTGCCATCTGCCGATAAAGCCCGGGATGCCATGCGAGACAGCTTTCCAAGGCTCGTGCCTGGGCGACGCTGAGTCGCCTTGGACGCATCCATCCCGATCCCGCATCATCAAATGAATGCATGCCACGCGCCAACTCGTACGCGGAAACACTCACCAGCATCGATCGGACACTCTCGGCGTGCAAGCTTGCCGACGTGAGCACTTCATAGATGCGCGGCATCGTCACGTCGCCCCCATTCATAGACCCAACAACTCCTCCAAGACCTGGAGCACGCCGTCTTCGGCACAGGATGGTGCCAGGCAATCAGCCGCCTCACGCACGTTCTCTGGGGCATTAGCCATGGCATAACTGCAACCAACGAGTTCAAGCATCGCGAGATCGTTGTCAGAATCACCAAACGCTATGCACTCCTCAGGGGTGATACCCCAACGGTCAAGAAGCCTCTGCAGACCCGTTGCCTTGCTCACGCCCGGACAGACCACGTCGAAGTAGCCCTCACCCGAGCCAACCACGTCCATCATGTCACCCACCACTGAGCGGAAGAGCTCGATCTTTTGCCCTACCTCGCGTTCGTCCACCACCGATGAAAACATAAAGATCTGATCGTCTACCTGCTCAAAATTATCAACCCAGTACTGCCGGAAGCAGTAACGAGCCATGTCATCAAAGAACTCCTGCGAGGTGCCCCGCTCTACATAGGCCGCATTCACGCCAAGCATGGAAAAGGGCACATCCGGAAGATCGTGGCAGGTCTCGATCATGCGTGCGATCGCCTCGTCAGACGCCTGCGCGGCATATACCGCCTCATCCCCGTCGAGCACATATGCCCCGTTGCCAGAGACGATGCCTATCTCGTGCGCATGCCGGCCAAAGAGTGACTGTACCTGGTAACACTGGTTCCCCGTCGCCACCACGAAGCGAATGCCCTCCTCCTGCATGCGCACCCATATACGTTCGAAGCGCGCCTCGTCGTAATGTACGTGGTCGCGCAGGAAAGTGCCGTCTTCGTCCACTGCCACGAGCTTGATTCGTTGCATGTCTCACTCCGCTCTCGTCATCATCTGCCATCCCAGTATAACCAATCGTCTCTGGCGCGTACGTTGATACAGTCTTCACGGTTTGCTCGCGGTTTTTTCGCGTGAAAGCATCATGGAGAGGATTGAATGGGTAGAGTGAATATGGTTTTTATTCACGGGAGGACTAGCTATGCCACGGATGCTCTATCTCATGCGACACGCCGAGACGCTCTTTAATCTGCAGTGCAAGATTCAAGGCTGGTGCGACTCTCCCCTCACCAAACGCGGAATCGAGCAGGCGAAAGCCGCTGGTAGGATGCTTCGAGACAATGGAATCATGCCGACACACGCGTACTGTTCGACGGCAGAGCGCTGCTCCGACACGCTTGAAATCGCCTGCACCGAGGCATACGGAGCGCCACTTCCCTACATGCGTCTGAAAGGTTTGCGCGAGTGCGGCTTTGGACAATTCGAGGGCAAGGACGAGTGTCTCAACCCGCGTCCACCTTACGGCGACTTCTTTGTCCCTTATGGTGGGGAGAGCGACGAAGAGGTAGACCGTCGCATACTTGCCACCCTCACAGAGCTGATGGAGCGGCCTGATCACGAGAGCGTGCTAGCTGTGAGCCATGCCGGCGCGTGCCTGCATTTCTTTATGAACTGCTCACGCCATGAGGGCGTCACTCCCGCCGCGTTTAGCAATTGCATGCTCTTTGTATATGAGTACCTAGGCGGTGAGTTCGTCGCCCGCGACTTCCTCATGCCAGATCTCGCACACCTCGAGCGCGAGGACATGCCCACCCAAATCCGCCCTGCCCCCAAGGGCATCGGCTGAGAGCCACGCGGGAGGTTCAGGTATATGGCAACCTACGTCTTTTCTGACGTTCACGGACATCACCGTACGCTCGAGCGCCTGCTTGAGCGCGTTCAGCCCTCAAGCGAGGATGAGGTGTGGGTTCTTGGCGACATGGTCGACCGCGGACCTGATCCGGTGGGAGTCATTCGAACGTGTCGAGCCATCCCCAACGTACATGTTCTCCTTGGCAATCACGAAGACATGATGCTTGACTTCTTTCATCGCCCGTACGACAAGGTAATGTCATTTCAGTGGGGGTTCAACGGCGGCCGCACGACCCAGAAGGGCCTCTCAAAGCTTTCGGAATCAGAACTCATCGACATCATCGACTGGGTAGAGAACCTCCCACTCGGAGCACACGTCGAGGCTGGCGACAGGTCCTACATCCTCGTACACGCGGGTCTGAACCCACTCACCTTCTCTTCGCGCAACCGATGGACAGACATCACGATGGACAACCTACTCCACTATCAGAATCGCGAGGACCTCTTGTGGATTCGCGATGAGTTCTGGGGTTGGCCGCATCTCTTTGTCGACGAGGACGGCAAGGGTCCCATCGTTATCGCCGGACACACCCCAGTACCGTATGTGGAAGACATCCTGAACCTCGGTGACACAAAGGTGACCGAGGACCGGGGACCGCGCGACGAGAACGGCGAATGTCAGATTATGCACTTGGGTGCGTGCGAATCCACCGGAGGCGTTGCTGATCGCTGGGCCATTGACTGCGGGGCAGCTGGCGGCCATGATTTCAGAGGACGCATCGGCATGGTACGTCTCGACGATGGCGAGGAGTTCTACGAGTCCATACGTGAGGGAGAGTAGCGGGCACGAACCCGTCCTGGATGAACGGATTCATGCTCGCCATATTGTCAACAATACCGAAAACGAGTGCATGGTTCCGAATCGAGTGCGTGGTTTCCGTCACCGCCAAATGCCCGAGTGCGTGATTCGAACGTCGAACCACGCACTCGGGGTCTTAAGGATGACAAGAACCACGCACTCGATTCATGCCATAACTTTGCGGGTCTCAAGGCATCGGCGTCTTCATATACTCACCAGCGTCTCCCACTCACCCTAACGTCGCCCGTGTCGGCGCTTCCACACCATGCGGAGCTGCCAAGGCTTGAGGTATCCCACTTCCACGATGCGACCCCCGGGGCGCAGACCCACCGAGGCCAACTCAATCTCGCGCACCATGCGTGACATCGTGGACTCGAAGCGGTCCTTCTTGAGCGCGCACTCCCACACCACGAGCACCGTCCAGCCCGCGGCAACTAGTTCTTCGTGGTTGCGGGCATCGCGGGCTTTGTTGCGTGCGAACTTTGCCTCCCAGAAGGGTACGTTGCTCTTTGGCATCGGGAGGTTGCAATGCGGGCAGCGATGCCAGAAGCAACCATTCACGAATATTGCCACCTTGCGTCCTGGATAGCACACGTCCGGTCTGCCGGGGCACTTCTTCCAGTGTAGTCGATAGCCCGGGAACCCCGCTGCACGCAGAGCTTGACGCACAAGCAGTTCGGGCTTGGTATTCTTGCTTTTGTTTGCCTGCATCACATGGCGCGTGGCGATGCTCACCTCAGCCACGAGAGCTAGCTTCCCAGCGCCTCGAGGTCAGCTACGATGTCCTCGGCTGTAAAGTGATAGATTCGGAAGAACTCATCGGTGGGCACACGATCGAGAAACTCTTTCTTTCCTCCGTAGCACATCACCCGCATGGGCGTCTTGCCGAAATAGCGCGCGACCTTCTCGCCAAACCCACCGCAGAGAATGCCCGCCTCGAGTGTCACCACTACGTCGTGGTCATAGAGCAGGCCATCGAGCAG
>ONMP01000039.1:0-23840 GCA_900318935.1 uncultured Actinomycetes bacterium | reverse complement strand
AGCGCCTCCACGATGGTGGCGGAGATACCATCTCGCTCTTCGAGAAGCTTTGCAGCGCCCCGCGCCAGCTCTACAGTGCTCCCGATGGAGAGGAAGGCCACCCGCTTGCCCTTTTGTGCGAGATACCAACCACCCGGACGATCCCGGTCGAAACCATCCTTGCCCTCGATGACCCGCTCGGGCACACGTATCACAACCGGACGTTCGTCCTGATCAATCGACCAATCAAGCATCGAGAGGTACTCTGCCTTCGTCGCAGGAGCCAGACACGTAATACCAGGAACGTTGCCCGTCATCACGATGTCAATCGTCCCAGCATGTGTGGCATCGATGTCGTAGAAGCCCGCACCAAAGACTAGCACGGTGGCAGGAGAGCGGTTAAGGCCAAGCTCCTGCACGAGCTGGTCGAAAGAACGCTGCAGAAAGGACGCCATTACCATAAAGACTGGCTTGGCACCACCCCGCGCAAGCCCCGCGGAGAATGCGACCGCATGCTGCTCAGTGATGCCCGTGTCCACGAACTGCCCTCCACAAGCAGCGCGAAACTCCGGTGTCAGCCCCACGCCCGAGGGAGCACCAGCGTTGACAATCACCACGCGCGGGTCTGCGGCAAGCTTCTGACTCAGATAGTCACGCGTAAGCTGCTGATAGGTGGGTGACTCCTGCGCCGGAGCGGCTGCGGAAACGGCAACGTCCACATTCGTACCTGCCGCCACCATATGCGCCGCCTCGGGGTTAGCCTCGGCCCAGGGCAGCCCCTTGCCCTTGCGCGTATGGATATGTACCACAACTGGGTGGTCGATGTCGCGCACGTCTTCAAAGGCTTCGACAAGGGAGTGTACGTCGTTGCCCTCCTCCACATAACGATAGTCGAAGCCTAGCGTGCGAAAGAAGTTCTCCTTGGCTGCACCCTGCGTCTCGCGCAGTTCACGGAGGTTGCCATAGACACCACCTGAATTCGGCGCGATAGACATGTCGTTGTCATTAAAGATCACGATGAAGTTCGTCCCGATGACAGCTGCATTGTCGAGCCCTTCGAAAGCCTCGCCACCGCTGAGCGCCCCGTCGCCGAGTACCGCGACAACGTTGTGCAGCTGACCACAGAGGTCGCGAGCCTTGGCAAGGCCGAGAGCTAAGCTCACAGCCTGAGAGGTGTGACCAGCACGAAAGATGTCGTATTCGCTCTCGGAAGGGTTCGTGAAGCCGGTGAACGCGTTGTAGTGATTGGGATCCAAATAGGCCTGCTTGCGACCGGTAAGCATCTTGTGGGTGTAGCATTGATGCGAGACGTCAAAGACGAGCTTATCGCGCGGGGTGTCAAAGACGTAGTGGAGCGCGACCGTAGCCTCCACGAAACCGAGATTAGGACCCAGATGGCCACCCGTCACTGGGACGGAACGAATCAGCGCAGCGCGTATCTCTTCGCTGAGCGTCTCAAGCGCATCCAAGGACAACCGACGCACATCGGCAGGACTCTCGATGGTGTCGAGATACTTCCTCATCTGTGGCTGCCCTCTCCCCTGAACGTTACATACAAGGACAACTTTACATCCATTCGCCAAGCATTACAAGCTTGTCACAGGCACCTTAATAATCAAGGAGTACGAAGGGGACAGGCGTACAAAGGGGACAGTCCCCTCGGTACCCAGGGGACTGTCCCCCCTGTCACCGTGACTGGGGGGACTGTCCCCTTCATATGCCTCACACTGACCTAACGATATAACTGGCAATCAGGTAGATTGCAGCAATGATGAGATAGGTCTGCAACAGAGACTGCCATTGCGCCACGAGGAGCCCCACGAACTCGCGCAGGAAGGCATTGGGCCAAAAGTAGTACTTCGTCTTGCTCCCTATGCCCTCGACGCGCATCCCCGCCTGGTGAGCGCACACGTATCCACGAAAGACGTGATAGTTAGTGGTGGAGAAGCCCACGCGCAGCTCATTCGCATCACGACCCGCATGACGCTCGATCACCTCGCGCGAGAAGGCCATGTTTTCGCGGGTAGTGGTGGAGCGATCCTCCAAGGCGATGCGTTCGCGTTCCACCCCTTTTCGAGAGACTAGGTACTCACCCATACTCTCGGCCTCGCTACATGGCTCGTCAGGCCCTTGCCCCCCACTCGGCACAAACACCGTCGCTGGGTCACCCTGCTCCTGACGCGCCTGATCGAACGCGAAGGCTCTATCCACACGACCAGCTAGAAGCGGAGATGGCGTACCATCTTTGCGAATGCCGCAGCCCAGCACCACGAGGTAGTCCATTCCATGCTTGGGCACATGGCACGCCGCGAGCCAAGCGCACAGCATGATGGATAGCAGCAGGCACTCTCCAAAGGCAATGGCAGTGGAGGCCAAGAGCGATAGGACGATCGAGACCGCACTCCAACTTGCGGACCACATAAACCAAATGGCATACGCCCCCAACCATACCACGCTCGCGGCAACACCCAACAAGTTGATGGGGCGTCTTCCCTCGTGCCGGATAAGGGCAATGTTGCTGAGCGAGACGAGAACTGCCAAAGGAAGCATTGGTAAGAGCGCCACAGCCGCAAACCAAGTCGGCATCTCCGCGATGTCTTGAAGAAAGAAATAGAACTCTGGGTTGTTGCCCCAAATCAGAAGCGACAGGAAAAAGATGAACTGAAAGAAGCAGAACACAAGCCCACCGCCACTCGCGACCATCGTATAGCCATACCACGAGACGCGCCAAAGCTTCATGAAGGCGCTCGCGAAGAGTGCGGCAAGTGCGGCGAGCAGCACGACAAGGCTCGCATGAATAATCTCCCAGCCCTCAAAGTTGATGCCACCTTCGACAACGATTCCGTCGCGCACCTCGACAGGCAGCGTCTTGGAAGGTGCCTCCATCTCGAATCCCGCCGACTCGAGAAGTACCTCGGTCACGCCATCTCCCACGGCATGCATGGTGATGGTTACCAGCCCGTCCGGATGCATCTTGACGGCATCCACCTCGATCACGCCGGGAGTTGTAGGTGTGGCTATCAAGGCGCTAGCGTTATCATCGGGCCAGTAGTACCCGCTAAGCACGAGCGTTCCGGCCTTTGAACGGATGTAGGCATACGAGGTGACCGCCAGCACAAGCAGCAACGGTATCAGCAGCAGAAAACGATTCCAGATGCCCTTGGTGGGAGTTTCCATAGCTGATGAATCGCGAGTCATATTCACCTCTATTCAGTAGCTTCTGGCAGTACACATGAGACGCGTTTGTTGTTCCACCCTATTCCACAGGTTCTCCGCTGAAGTTCAGACCAAGCGTGAGCTCCGCTGCAGCGTCTTTGTCAAAATCAGGCGACAACACCGTCGCGATGGCAGAACCCGCCTGCGCAAGTGCCCCCTCATAGAGATCCCAGAACGACTCCGTGCGTACCTCGTCAGTGTAGGGATCGCGCCACGGACGGTGATCGGCGTTTGCGTAGACACTCGTTGCCTCGGCACGCACGCGATGCGCCATAGTGGCGGACATCGGGTAGCGGCTGTGCATCGCCAAGCGCTCAACGGCACCTACGACTTTGGACTTCATCCCGCGCGGAGAGTACATGGCCCACATGGCGCGTCGATAGCACTGCACAGCAAGGGGAAACACGCGCACCGCCGTCGGCTCACCATCGGCTACAGCGGAGACGACCGCCGAGAAGTACAGCTTGCCAAGGATGTCCAGCACCTCGTCGCTCGCGCGAAGCACCTCTTCGTAAGGTCGGTACGCGAGAATCGTCTGGTTACGCTTGGCAAAGAGGACCATCTCGTCGAAATCACGCTCGATGTCGGCATGCACAGCCGAGGAATCGCTAGCGTCGAGGTCAAGCACCCCAGCCTGGCAGATGCCCCGCTCCCAGAAGCCTACGAGCGGGTGAATTGCGCGGTCGAGCAGGTAGTGGCAGACGAAACCGGCCAGGTACGCCCGCGCGATAGGTTGCTCGCTCTCGCCAATTGCATCCGTTGCCTGTCGCATAGCCACGAGCAGCGAACTGGGACCCTCGTCATGCATGCGATATCCAAGCCTCTTAAAGTCCTCGAGCGGCGGGAGGAGCAGCAGGTAAAAGAGCGGGTCGGGGCCTTGGCTTCCCAGTAAAAAAGCGTCGCGCTCGTCAGGTGCGTAAAGGTCAACACTCGAAAGTGCCGAACCATAAGCGTCCTGTGCAAAGAAATCATGTGCTAGCAATGCGGGCATTGCAGTCTCCTCTCATCACATAAGTACAAGCGTGCAAGCATTATAGCAGGGACCCATCCAAGGGCTAACGTGACCACTTTCCCACAGTGGGATCGTGATCAAGCAGGGCTAGGATGTCGTCGCGCGAGATGGCGCTGCTTTGGGCGGCTTCGCCCCCGAGCACCGTGTCTGCAAGGTCCTGCTTAGCCTCCTGCATCTTGACGATGCGCTCCTCGATGGTGTCCTTTGCGATGAGCTTAAAGACACTCACCTCGCGCGTCTGTCCGATGCGATGTGTGCGGTCCGTCGCCTGGTTCTGTGCAGCGAGGTTCCACCACGGATCGTAGTGAATCACCACATCGGCCGCCGTCAAGTTGAGACCGGTACCGCCCGCCTTGAGGGAGATGAGAAAGACCGGCACCTCCCCTGCTTGGAACCGCTCGACCAGTCGCACGCGCGCCTCTTTGCTCGTCGAACCGGTGAGGGTGATCCAGCTGATCTTTTCCTTGTCAAGCCGCTGGCCGATGATCTCGAGCATACTCGTGAACTGCGAAAAGAGCAGCAGTTGGTGGCCACCCTCCACCGCCTGTCGCACCAGCTCCACGCAGGTCTCGAGCTTGGCCGAGCCTCCCTTGTAGTTCTCGTACAAGAGATGCGGGTCGCAGCAAATCTGCCTGAGCTTGGTGAGCTCGGCCAAGACCTTGATGCGCGAGCTGGCAAACTCCTGCGGGAGCTGCTTTTTGAGGGAGAGGGCGAGCTTGGTGGCGCTTGCCCGGTAGAGCTTGTCCTGCTCGCCCTCCATGATGGCAAGAACCTCGGACTCGCTCTTGTCGGGCAGGTCTCGCAGGACGTCGCGTTTGTTGCGCCTCAGGATGAAGGGACCGACGAGACGGCGCAGACTCTCAGCCACTTCTTCGTCGCCCGAGCCGATGGGGTTGGCGAAGCGACGAGCGAACGACTCCGACGAGCCAAGCACCCCCGGCATCAGGAAGTCAAAGATGCTCCAAAGCTCGAGCAGGCGGTTCTCGATCGGCGTACCCGTGAGCGCGAAGCGCACATCGGCCTTGAGCTGGCGGACCGCCTTCGCCGCCTTGGTAGCGTGATTCTTCACGTACTGCGCCTCGTCAAGGGCCACGCAGGCAAACTCCCGTTCGCAGAGGTCTTCCACGTCGCGGCGCATGAGGTCATAAGAAGTGACAAGCAGGTCGTAGGAGGAGGCGTCGGCGATGATCACGCGGCGCTGGGCTTTCGTTCCCACGAGACAGGCCACCTCAAGGCCAGGAGCAAAGCGCTCGGCCTCGGCGCGCCAGTTGTAGACGAGTGACGCCGGACAGACCACGAGCGAGGGCTTGCGTGGCGTGGTGACATCGCACGAGTCGTCAGTCTGCGAGTCTTGGGCCTCACCGCGCACCCCGTGAGGCTCCCCAGCCTCGGCCTCTTCCTTCACGTGTGCGAGATAGGCAATGAGCTGCAAGGTCTTGCCCAAGCCCATATCATCGGCAAGAATCCCTCCAAAGCCGGACTTACCCAGCGTACACAACCATTTGAAGCCCTCGCTCTGGTATGGGCGCAAGACGCCGCGCAGCACCTCGGGAGGCGTGTAGTCGGCGTCGGCGACCGTCTCGAAGTCGCGCACGATCTTTCGAAAGGCCCGGTTGCGCTCGAAGCGCACGCCTTCTGCGCGCTTGAGCATGGCATCCACAAAGAGCGTGCGGTTCGCGGCAAGCTCCATCGGACCGTCCACCAAATCCTCGGGCTCGACACCGAGGCCATTTGCGAGATCAGCAATCGCTCCCACCGACCCGTCGAGGCGCACGATATCGCCGCTGGAGAGTCGTACAAAACGTTGCTTGCGCCGATACGACGAAAGGTAGGCGACCAGCTCGCTGACGTCCATGTCGTCGGAGACGACCTCTAGATCAAGCAGTCCGCCCCGCACGCTCGCGTCCACACGGACCGAAGGCGCGCTACGCACGGTGACGCCACGCAAACGCTCGCTCAGCAGCACCTCTCCCAGCTCGGCTAACCGTGACAGCCCTTCGGTAAAGAGCAGGAAGTACGCCTCGTCGTCATCCTCATAGAAGAACGGATCGTCGGGTACGAAGGAATCGTCGCCGAGCACCTCGCGCACGTAGTCCGAGTACGACATGCGCTTCAGATGGTAGCTCTTTGGCAGGGGATGCGCGTAGACGGGAGTGTCATAGCCACCTTCAGGGAAGTACGCCATGCCGGTGACGACTCGTAATACGAACCCGCGCCTCTGCTCACCTGCACGGCAAAGAGCGACATCGTCGTGGTTCCGTAACTCACCTTGGCATCACAGGTGACGAATCCATGGTCTAGCCGTATGCCAAAGGTAAACTCCGGCGTCGGTGGCAGGTAGCCGTCCACCCCTTCGGGTGCCACAAGGTGCGTGTGGGCACGCAGCGCAGGGAGCACGGCCGCACAGAAGCCCTGCATGTCCCGTTCGAGAATCCTCAGAGGCGCACGCGCGGGAAGCAGTGCCGCACAGAATGACCCCAAAGCCCGCGAGAAGTCCTGCGAACAGATGTCGAGCGTCTTGGTACCGACGAGGGCGAGCGTGGTGCCGTCGTAGATGGGCGTCAGCTCGCCCGGTGACACAAAGATCTCGTAGGTGTCAGCCTCCCCGTGCGCGAGCGCCACGTCGAGCTCGGCATCTGCCTGACGTACCACCACCGTCCTCCGCTGTTTGCGCTGCTCGTACGAACGGCCCATGTCGTAGTCCTCCACGACGACCTTGCTGCCCTCCACGATGCGCAACACCTCCATGAGCTGCGCCGTCGAGATGGGAAGGGTCTTCTGCGGGACGCGGGCCGGTGACGACTCGTAATACGAACCCGCGCCTCTGCTCACCTGCACGGCAAAGAGCGATGCCTGCGCATCGACCATGGCCGAGAGGAACTCGAGCAACTCGTTGGCCTCGGGCGTGAAGGCCTGCCGGCGATGGGCAAACTCGAGCTTCTTTCCGTAACTGTAGACGGCTCCCGACCGCCAGGCGCGAACGAGGTCGGCCACGCTCTTGACCACGTAGCTCGTCTTGCCACGAATAATCTTCAGACTGAGCGCCCAAGTGTCCCTGGAACTGCTGTATCGCCATGCCGCGTCGGCCGTCAAGATGATGCACTGCAGCTCAGCCAGCTCCTTCGGCGCACCTTCCACCTCAGGCGCAGGAAGCTCGCGCTCGAGCTCGCGGGCCATGCGTGCGGCGTAGTCGGAGATGAGGCGCTCGATCTGCGGACTGGTGTAGGCTTTTGGCTTTGGGCGAACGTAGTACCCGGCTCCTCGCGTATACGAGCGGCCCGTCGGTCTCGGAGGGTCGATGTAGCCGGCGTCCTCGAGGTAGGCCAGCGCAAGCGCCACGGTATGCTTGCACATGCCACCATATTTCACGTGCGCCATGCAGTCGCAGACATGGTCAAAGACCATGTCGTTATCGAGGTCGAGCGCTACCATCACCGAATAGTCCGCAGGGCCGCTCCCCCCGACCCTGCCTGTGACGTCAATGATGCCGGGGATGTCGGGGTCGCGCTCCGAGTGGATGGAGCGCACCTTTCCCTCTCGCACGAGATCGCTGCCGCGCGAATACGTAGTCGTCAGCGCCGCCTCACGCTTGATACTTGCCAGCATGCCGCTAGCCACCATAGTCGTCCTTTCTTTGGGGCTCTTCATCATACGCCCGCGCACGCGACTGGCGCAAACGACGAGAAGTCTGTTCTGCGAGCCACGAAAGGTGGGCTCTTTTGCGGAGGACCAAGGCACCGTCTCGCACGTAGCCGCCAGGTTTCCACCGCCCCACGCATTCCCCCGTCGTGCTACCATAGCGGCTTGCATGAACGCAAGGAGGCAAGGAGGCAGACCATGATCGCAGTGGTCAAGCAGACGGCAACCGAGGAGCAACTGGGACATTTCGTTGCCTGGATTGAGGGACGCGGATTCAAGACGCACGTCTCGCAGGGCGACAACGAGACCATCGTCGGCATCATCGGTGACACCACGCAAATCGACCCCTTCCTGCTCGAGTCAATGAGCATCATCGAGCGGGTGCAGCGCGTCTCGGAGCCGTTCAAGAAGGCCAACCGCAAGTTCCACCCCGAAGACACCATCGTCGACTGCGGTCACGGCGTCCTCATCGGCGGAGGCAACTTCCAGGTGATGGCAGGCCCGTGTTCCGTGGAGGGAAAGAACCTAATCGAGATAGCACGGCTTTGCAAGGAGGCCGGTGCCTCAATGTTGCGCGGCGGCGCCTACAAGCCGCGCACCTCCCCCTACGCATTCCAAGGCATGGGCGAGGAGGGCCTTGACCTGCTCCTCGAGGCATCCGCCGAGCTCGACATGCCCGTCGTTAGCGAGGTCATGGACCCCCGCGACGTGCAGCTCTTTGTCGACAAGGGCATCGACGTCATGCAGATCGGCGCCCGCAATGCCCAGAACTTCAACCTCCTCAAGGAGGTGGGCAAAACCACGACACCGGTCCTGCTCAAACGCGGCATCGCAGGCACCATCGACGAGCTGCTCATGGCAGCCGAGTACATCATGAGCGAGGGGAACCCAAACGTCATTCTTTGCGAGCGCGGCATCCGCTCGTTCGAGACGCGCACGCGCAATACCTTCGACATCAATGCCATCCCTGTGCTCAAGCACCTGAGCCACCTGCCTGTGGTGGGCGACCCCAGCCACGCAACCGGCTACACGCGCTACGTGCGCCAAGCAGCCTACGCCGCGACTGCGGCCGGTGCCGACGGACTCGAGATCGAGGTCCACAACAACCCGAGCGAGGCCTTCTCCGACGGCGCTCAGGCACTCACGCCCGCGCAGTTCAGCGACGCCATGCGCCGCATCGCCCTCATCCGCGAAGCCGTCACCGCCGACCTAGAGGAGGAGTAGGCATGGGCGCAAGCACCGAGACCCCCGCTCCTGAGCACCTCAGCGTGCCCGACGGAGCTACTTTCGTACCCGGACGCGTCGGCGTCCTGGGGCTCGGCCTCATTGGCGGGTCTTTTGCCAAGGCCCTGCACGAGGGCGGCACCGAGGTCTTTGCTTGGAACCGCACGCACTCCACGCTCGAGCTCGCGATGATCGAGTGCGTGGACGCTGAGCTCGATGACGAAGCGGTGTCAAGCTGCGAGCTCATCATTCTCGCTGGCTATCCCAAGGTCTCTGTAGAATGGCTCAAGCGCATGTCATCGCTCATCTCGCCAGGAGCCATCGTGATCGACATTGTAGGCGTCAAGCGCAGCATCTGCGCCGAGTGCTTCGACATCGCCGCCAACCACGACTGGCACTTCGTGGGCTGCCATCCCATGGCCGGCACCCAATACTCGGGCTTCGCCTATACGCGGGCAAACATGTTTCAAGGGGCGCCGATGGTGGTGGTCCCACCCGCCGAGATGGACGATTTCGTCCGCCTCGATGTCCTCGAGCGCCTGCAACACCTGCTCGCACCTTGCGGATTCGGCACATATACGCTCTCCACACCCGAGCACCACGACGAGGTCATCGCCTTCACCTCGCAGCTCGCTCACGTCGTCTCGAACGCCTACGTAAAGAGCCCCTCCGCACGGGTACACAAGGGCTTCTCCGCGGGCAGCTACAAGGACCTCACGCGCGTGGCCAGGCTCAACGCCCGCATGTGGACGGAACTCTTCCTCGAGAACGGCGATTACCTATCCGACGAGATCGGTATTCTCATCAATAACCTCCAGCAGTACAAGGATGCCATCGACACAGGAGATGCCGACCGGCTCGAGGAGCTGCTCGCCGAGGGCGACAGGCGCAAGAAGGAGGTCGAGGAACAGTGAGCTCGGTTATTCGTGAGACCGTACACGTCAGCACCACCTCAGCTGACTACGACGTCATCGTAGGAACGGCACTGCTTGCCGAGGTTGGTATGCGCGTGCGCGAGGCAGCGCCAGCGGATGCGGCATTTATCGTCAGTGACACAAACGTCGCGCCGCTCTACTTGGAGCAGGTGGAGGCCTCCCTTCGTGAAGCAGGCTTTCCGGTAGCATCGCTTGTAGTCGAAGCCGGCGAAGTGCACAAGAACCTCACCACCTTCGGCAATATCCTCGAGGCTATTGCCAAGGCAGACCTCACACGCGACAGCGTCGTGGTGGCCCTCGGCGGTGGCGTGGTGGGCGATATGGCCGGCTTTGCTGCGGCCAGCTACATGCGCGGCATTCGCGTGGTACAGGTTCCGACGACGCTCCTCTCGATGGTGGACTCGTCTGTGGGCGGCAAGACCGCCATCGACCTCAGCTGTGGCAAGAACCTCGTCGGTGCGTTTTTGCAGCCCTCGCTCGTCGTTGCCGATGTGGGCTGCCTCCAGAGCCTTGAGCCCGAGGTCTTCGTCGATGGCATCGGCGAGGTGGTCAAGCATGGAGTGCTCGCCGACGAGAGCCTCTTTGACGAGTTGGCGCGTACTCCTTTGCTCCAGACTAGCGGACCTGATTATTTGACGCATGTGGTCGCCCGCAACGTCGCGATCAAGCGCGACGTGGTCTCAGGCGATGAGCGGGAACGCGGCGTGCGCCAGACACTCAATCTCGGTCACACCATTGGCCATGCCATCGAAGCCGCAAGCGGATATACGCTTGGGCATGGGCATTGCGTGGCGGCCGGACTCTGCACCGTGGCACGTGCGGCCGAGCGGCTGGGCTGGGCCGAGATTGGCCTCGCAGAACGCGTCGAGACCTGCGTCGCCGCACAGGGTCTTCCCACGACAAGCGACCTGCCCACGACTGAGCTCGTGGCACAGGCCACCCACGACAAGAAGCGACACGGCACAGGCGTCAACCTCGTGGTGCCCACACGCATCGGGCGGGTCGAGATACGACACGTGAGCTTGGATGAGCTGTTCGAGGTTATCCGCCTCGGAATGCATCGGTACTGAGGGGACAGTCCCCCCTGTACCCAAAGGTACAGGGGGGACTGTCCCCTCAGTACCTCGGAATCCGCTAAATGTAAAGGAGCGCACGCATCCATGAACGTCACCATCCACCCGAGTTCGCTGAGCGGCACCGTCTCCGCCGTCGCCTCGAAGTCAATGGCTCACCGACTGATGATCCTCAATGCACTGGCCGAGTGTCCCAGCGAGCTCGTGTGCTCCTCCACCTCGGAGGACATCGAGGCAACAAGGCATTGCTTGGACGTCTTGCGGACATCAAGCAGCCCGTGTGAACTCGAATGTGGGGAGTCTGGATCAACGCTGCGCTTCCTCTTGCCCGTTGTGGGCGCCCTCGGCAAAAGCGTGCGATTCCGCAGAAGGGGCCGCCTTGCACAGCGACCCCTCGCACCGTTCGATGCGCAGCTGCGGGCACACGGCATGCACATCGCAGATGACGGCGACGATCTCGTGGTGGAAGGTCAGCTCCATGGTGGAAGCTTTTCCTTACCAGGTGACGTGTCTTCCCAGTACGTAAGTGGGCTTCTCATGGCAGCACCTTTGCTCGCAGAGCCCATCGAGGTTTTCGTTTCGGCTCCGGTGCAGTCACGCCCCTACATCAACCTCACGACACAGGCCCTCTCCAAGTTTGGCGTTGACGTCGTCTGCGACCGTGTGGGCATGGGCACGTCCGCTTGCGAACGCTTTGCCCTTCAGCCCGACACGCTACGCGGCCCCGACCACCTCGCGGTCGAGGGAGACTGGTCGAACTCTGCGTTCTGGCTTGCGGCAGGAGCGCTGGAACGCGAAGGCCTCACCGTAAGCGGACTCGACCTCATGAGCGCACAGGGTGACCGCTCCATCCTCGCCGCTCTCGCGGCCTTTGGCGCACGCATCGCGCGACAGGGTGGTGCAGCACGAGCAACGCGCGACACGCCACGCGCGGCATCTCTAGACGTAAGCGCTATCCCCGACCTCGTACCACCTTTGACTGCGGTCGCCGCAACCGTTCCTAGCACGAGCCGCTTTCGCAATGCGGGCCGCCTCCGACTCAAGGAGTCCGATCGTCTCGCCACAATTTGCGCCGCAGTCAACGCCATGGGCGGGTGTGCATCTATCGAAGGCGACGACCTTCTGGTCGAAGGAGTGAAACAGCTCACGGGCGGCGAGGTCGATGCCGCCAATGACCATCGCATAGCAATGATGGCTGCGGTCATGGCCACTCATGCCACAGGTCCAACCGTCGTGCATGGCTCGGAATGCGTCGCAAAGTCCTACCCAGGTTTTTGGGAAGACTACCGCCTCCTCGGAGGCAGTGTCACAGAAGGATAGACTGTGGCACCTCCCCTCTTGCATTTGACACCGCCCTTACTGCCTACGAACGAAAAACTAGATACGAGATGAACCAGAAATGCTAATGTATCGGTATTTCTCTTTTGGTTCGTAAGGTTGGCGTCAAACAAATGAGAGTAAGGAGTGGTTCATGGTACAAACGAGACAAAGGAAACTCATCGTACCCCTCGTCATGGGCGCTGTGGTGCTCGCGATCATCGGGGCGCTCGCCGGCTGTGGAGAGCAGCCAAAGAAGCAGGTAAAAGTTCCAGACCTGAGGTACTACTACCAGGAACAGGCGGAGCAGATGCTCGCCGACGTTGGACTGGAAATCGGTGAGGTGTCCGAGGAAAACAACGGCGTATCGTTCGATGGACTCGTCCTGAGCCAGGACCCCGCCCCGGATGAGACCGTAGACGAGGGAACAGCTATCAACATAACCATTGCCACGGGCAATCCGATACCAACGAGCTTCACGGTTCCGGACCTCAAGGGCATGTCACCCGAGGAAGCGGAGATAGCCCTTATCTCGGCGCTCATCATTCCTCTGCCAGCCGATCCCGTGTACTCCGACGATGTGGAGCCAGGTAAGGTATGCGCTCAATCGGCAGCCGCTGGCTCGCAAATTCCCGTCGATCCCGAAGGTCTCAAGGAAGGCAATCTCCCGGTGGTCTCCTACTCCACGAGCCTGGGCAAGGAGCAGGTGAAGGTGCCCGACTTGGTCGGCAAGACCTCGCAGGAGGCACGCGATGCCCTCGCGAATGCAGGGCTGGCCGTTGACTCGACCACTTCCTACAACGATACGGTGGAGGCAGACCGCATCATCAGCCAGTCGGTGGCCAAGGACGTCACGGTCCCCAAGGGCACGGTTGTCACCATGGAGATCTCGCAGGGCAAGAAGCCCGTCACTCGCGTCCTGGTACCGGACGTCCGCACGTACACCCTAGACGAGGCTAAGCGGTCCTTGGAGAGCGCGGGACTCAACTACACCTACTCCGGAGACGAGTCGGGCAGGGTCATCACAGTCCATCCCAACCCCAACACCGAGGTCGACCAAGGCTCCACGGTCACCTTCACCCTCCAGCGTACCGTTGAGCAGCAGCGCCAAGAGGATCTGAATCGCCAGCAGCAGGAACTCGACAAACAGCGCCAGGAGCTCGATCAGCAGCGCCAGGATCAGGAGCGTCAGCAGCAGGAGCTCGATCAACAGCGCCAGCAGCAGGAACAGCAGCAAGAGCAGGTGATAGACCTCAAACAGGAGGTCATCCCGGATTACGATGCCATCGCCGCTGCGGTCTCGGCAAGCAACGTGAACGGAGCCCCGGAAGCAGTCGCCACCCTTGTAAGCCAGGATCCACCCGTATATCTCGTGCATTTCGTCGTCGACAACCAGCTGTATGAGATCTCGGTCGATGGCTATACGGCCGAAGTCCTGAGCCAAGAAGTCACTCCCGTAGCAGCCGACTAAAACAAACGGCACAGAGCTAAGCCGCCCCCTTCCACTCGTGTCTTTGGCACGTGGGAGGGGGCGGTTTGTGCTGTTCGGGGATACCTCCCCTTTGGCATATGCCACTCGAAGAGTATTCCCGAGCAGCGCATGTAGTGTCGTATGGCTCTCGTTTGACCATTGTGTTTCCGTAGGCTACCTAGGCCAGATAACAGGCGTATCATGTGTTTTTTCTTGAAGAAAGGAACCAGCATGAGCTCCACGTTCGGCACGGCGCTGCGCGTGACGGTATTTGGACAATCGCATTCCGAGGCGATCGGATGCGTCATCGAAGGCCTGCCCTCGGGCGTCCGCATTGACCCAGAGGCGCTCGCCGCCTTCATGGCTAGACGCGCTCCCGGGCGCAATCGCTGGTCAACGCCGCGCAAGGAAGCTGACGAGGTGCGCATCGTCTCTGGCATCAACGAACGCGGAGAGACCAGCGGGACGCCCCTTGCCGCCCTCATCGCAAACACAAACGTCCGCTCGGGTGACTACGACGAGCTGCGTCGCATACCTAGGCCAGGGCACGCCGACTTCGCAGCACAGACCAAGTGGCATGGAGTGCAAGACGTCCGTGGCGGCGGGCACTTCTCCGCCCGCCTCACCGCACCTCTCTGCGTGGCTGGAGGCATCGCACTTCAGTTTCTCGGCCACCGTGGCGTTCGCATCGCCGCACACGTGGCGCAGGTCGGCGATATACGCGACGTGCCCTTCGACGCGCTGCGCCTCAACCCGCAGGCCCAGGCCCATCTCTCGGCACAGATTCAGTCTCTAGCGCAGGCACAGCCGACGGGCTTTCCCGCCATCAGCGCCGAAGCAAGCGAACGAATGGCGGCCCGCATCGAGGAGGCCCGCAAGCAAGGCGACTCCGTCGGCGGCATGGTGGAATGCGTGGCAACGGGTCTGCCAGCGGGTATTGGCGGACCACGCTACGACGGTATCCAAGGCATCATCGCACGGATTGTCTTTGGCATTCCGGCCGTGAAGGGCCTCGAGTTTGGTGCCGGATTCGCGGTGGCGGGCATGCGCGGCTCCGCAAACAACGACCCCTTTGAGATGCGCGACGGCAAGCCCGTCCCCGTCACCAATAACGCGGGCGGAACGTTAGGCGGCATTTCGAGCGGCGCTCCGATCGTCTTTCGGATGGCGGTGAAGCCCACGCCGAGCATCGCGTCGGCACAGCGTTCGGTGGACCTTACGACCGGCCAGAACGCGACCCTCGAGGTACGAGGACGCCATGACCCCTGCGTCGCCCCACGCGCCGTGCCCATTGCCGAGGCCGCGATGGCGCTCGCATTGCTTGACGCCTGGCTCTCCTTCCCGCCCGCTCCCCCATCAGACGCGAACGATTGGTCCGACCATGCAGCAGCTCTCTGACATCCGACAGCAAATCAACCGCATCGACCAGGACATCACGCGTCTCTTCATCGAGCGCATGGAGGTGTCTGAACAGGTCGCCGCATATAAGCGCGCCACGGGCAAACCCATCTACGACCGCGAGCGCGAGCGGGCCAATGTCGCGGCCGCTTGCTCCCGCGTGCCCGCGGAACTTGCAAGCTATGCCGGCACGCTTGAGACGGTCCTCATGGAAGCCTCACGTGCCGTACAGCACAAAGCCCTCGGACGTCAGGGCAAACTCGCGACCTCCGTACGTGACGCCATCGCTCACGCGCCTGCCACGTTCCCCGCCCAGGCACACGTGGCCTGCCAAGGCGTAGAGGGCGCCTACCAGCAAATCGCCACCGAGCGCATCGTTCGCCGACCCACCATCTCCTATTTCGACAGCTTCGAGGGTGTCTTTCAGGCTGTTGAGCAGGGCTTCGCGGACTTCGGTGTGCTGCCCATCGAGAACTCAACCGCTGGGTCGGTCAACCATGTGTATGATCTCATGATGCGCCACAGCTTCCATATCGTGCGCAGCTGCAGGCTCAAAATCGATCACAACCTGCTCGTACGCCCCGGCACGCGCAAGGAAGACGTGCAGGTGGTCTACAGCCACCAGCAGGCCATCAACCAGTGCGCTGACTACATAGCCTCGATTCCGGGATGCCGCGTTCACGTCTGCGAAAACACGGCCCGAGCGGCCGAGCACGTGGCGAACTCGTCCGACCCAGGTGTGGCAGCCCTCGCCTCTCGCGCCTGCGCCGACCTCTATGGCTTGGAGATTGCCGAGGCGAGCGTGCAGGACAATCAAAACAACTACACCCGCTTCGCTTGCATCGCCAAGGACCTCACGATCTATCCCGGCGCCGATCGCAGCTCTCTCATGGTCGTCGTCAACCATGAGCCCGGCGCCCTCTACAATGTGCTCGCCCGCTTCTATGCGCTCGACATCAACCTCATCAAGCTCGAGAGCCGCCCCATTCCCGACCGCGACTTCGAGTTCATGTTTTACTTCGACATCGAATGTCCCGCCGCGTCTGACGAGTTCTGCGCGCTGCTTGACTCACTCTCAGAGACTTGCGAGGACCTACGTTACCTCGGCTCGTACACGGAGGTTGTGTGATGACCATGCCCTCGCCCACCGACATGAGTCCCTTCGGCCTCCTGGGCCGCACGCTTGGCCACAGCTGGTCGCCACGCATACACGCAACCTTTGGGAGCACCCCCTATGCGCTCTTTGAGCGGGAACCCGAGGAAGTGGCAGACTTCGTTGGCCACGGTAACTGGCAAGGCATCAACGTGACCATCCCTTACAAGCGCGTCGCGGCCGAGCTCGCCGACGAGGTCTCGGAGCGTGTCGCTCGCCTCGGAGTGTCAAACACGCTCGTTCGCCGCACAGATGGCACGATCTTTGCCGACAATACCGACGTACTCGGATTTGCATGGATGCTTGAGCGCTTCTTGCGCGAGAGGGCACAGCTTCCCACCGATGCCCTTCAAGGAAGAAAAGCTCTTGTTCTCGGTTCGGGCGGAGCCTGCCAGGCGGTGTGTGCCGCCCTCGAGGACGTAGGCTGTCACGTCGTCGTTATCTCGCGCACCGGCGACGAGACCTATGCTACGCTCACCGACCGCCATGCAGACGCGGCACTCCTCGTCAACACCACGCCTGTCGGGATGTATCCGCACTGCCCTGCCTCCCCCATCAGCGACGAGACGCTCTCGGGCCTCACCGAGCTTGTAGGCGTGCTCGATGTTGTATACAACCCAGAGCGCACGGGACTCTGCATGGCCGCCGAGCGTATGGGGCTGCCCTGTGAGTCGGGCCTCGCCATGCTCGTGTCGCAGGCGTTCTTTGCCAGCCAGCTCTTTCAGGGACGTGACCTCGATGAAAGCCTGGTGCAACAGGTCGAGAACGACATCCGACGCCAGACACGCAACATCATCCTCATCGGCATGCCAGGTGGCGGAAAGACGACTGCAGGGCGCAGACTCGCCCGTCTGATCGGTCGCCCCTTCGTCGACCTGGACGACTCCTTCACCGTCGACCACGGCTTGAGTCCCGCCGAATGCATTCGCACTCAAGGAGAGCAGGCGTTCCGGAAGCTCGAGACCCAAACTGCCCAAATCGCCGCCTCGCGCAGCAGTCTCGTGATTGCCTGCGGCGGTGGCATCGTTACCCAGCCGAGGAATTATCCCATCCTCCACCAGAACGGCACCATCGTGATGCTCGATCGTCCGCTTGACGAGCTCATGAAATCAGAGATGGGTGACCGTCCCCTCTCTCAGTCCAAAGGCGTCAAGCAACTCGCCGAGGAACGCATGCCCCTCTACCGTTCTTGGGCCGACATCGTGCTTCCCTGCACCGGATCTGCTGCAGGTGATGCACAGGCTCTGCAAGAGTTACTACAGCTCTAGATAACTATCCAGACAGGCCTCCCCCGCCTACAGACAGCTGGACGGCGTTCGCCGAAATGAACGCATACGCACAAAATAAAGTGTATGTTATGGATATAATTTACGTCAACTACTTATATATCAGCTTCTTTTAATATGCGAGAGATTGGCGGGGAGGGCACTGTCGTGGATGACATAGCGGAGGCAGTGCTCGCGGCTATTGGTGGTCGGGAGAACGTACTAACGAATACCGTCTGCATGACCCGTCTGCGCGTTACGCTCAAGAACCCACAGGATGTGGATTACGAGGCGCTCAACAACGTGTCAAGCGTTCTCGGAACGGCTACCCGCGGCGCCAACGGCCTTGAGGTCGTGTTTGGGCCGCGTGTCATCGAGAGCGTGTACCGTGCATTCCTAGCACTGACCGGCATCAAGGCTGGCACAGATGCCCTCTTTCCCATGTCGAGGCAGGATTCCAATTTCAAGGTACAGATAAACACCAGGTCTCGTGCCGCATCCCCTTCATGCAGCGAGCAGCGCAACGAGTGGGGATCAAACCATCTGGACCAGAGTGATATCGACACTCTCAAGGACCTCTTTGCGGAAGACGACTCCGAGGAGGAAGAACAGACTCAGACGGAGCGCTCAGAGGAGTCGGAGAGCTCAGAGCAATACAACCTTTTAGTGATAAATGGCCCGAACGTGAACATGATCGGGCTCGGCGCTATGCGCGATCTCGAGATAAGCGACTTCTCGGCAATTCTTGAACTCTGCAAAGAGACCGCGCGTGAGGTTGGGTTCTCGCGTTGCGTATGCCTGCAGTCAAACCATGAGGGCGATTTGGTGGATTGGGTGCAGGACGCATGGGGTAGTTATGATGCTATTCTTATCAACCCAACTTCCTACGGTTCCACCTCCGCTACTCTGCGCGAGGCAATTCGCAGCGTGGACATCCCCACCGTTCTCGTTGGCCTTGACAACGACAACCGTCCGTCTTGTCTGGAAGACGTCTGCGAAGACTGCATCACGGACAAGGGCATAGAGGGCTATGCATTTGGCATCCGCACACTCGCTCAACTCTGCATGTGGTAAAGAAGCGCTGCGCTCGAACCGCTTTTCCTTGCAGCCCGAGCGCAGCGACGAAGTATCTGTTCGGCCATATTCTACAGCTTGCGACAGTACCAGATGCTGCCCTCGGTAACCAGCACATCCACGGGGATGTCATGCTCCTCACGCGGCAGCGGATTGCTGCTCACCTGCACTGAACGCACGAGTCCCACCTTGTGGCCAGGATAGAACGCGAGGAACTCGTCGTAGTAACCGGCGCCATAGCCCACGCGATAACCCTCTGCGTCAAACACGAGGCCTGGTACAAGGCAGAGCGATCCGAGCAGGTCGTGAAGTCCGAGAGGACGCGCGCCTTTGGGGGCAGCAGCGATGCCACGCGAGCCACGCGTAATCTCGCTCATCGATTTGATCTCATACCATTGCATGGTCGAGGAAGTGTCGTCAAGGAGTGGCAAGACAACGCGTTTGCCTGCGAGGAGCGCATCCTCTATGAGCGGATACGTGCTTATCTCTTCATGAATGGGCAGGTAAAAGAGTATTGTGGTGGCTCCCCGATACAAAGCGAGGCGTGAAAGCATTCCACGCACGGCCCCATCAATCCGCGCCGAAAAATCCTTCGGCATGCTCTCGCATAGCTCCAGATAACCCTTGCGCAACGATGCTTTGCTCGCATCTGTACCCTGCGTACTTGCCATGTGCATCTCCTTCCTCAATCTCTATTACGATAACCTACCAGAACCGATTCTCCTACAATAAACTGTCGCCAAGGGTTAATTTTACGTTGCAAGGGGGGTTATAGGGGTGCGAACGGAAGATACGTTTTTTATCGATATGGGCTCCTATCGCATTCGAGTGACGCGCAAGCGCGTAAAGAACTATAACTTCCGTGTAGGAGCGGATGGACAACCCCTCATGAGCATACCCTTACATGCAAGCCGCGCCGATGCCGAGCGCGTGGCACACGAGCACGCGTCGTGGTTTGAGCGGAGCCTCGCAAAGACGAGCGAACGAGCGACGCATATCCCAAGCGAATGGACAACCGGCGACACGATCAACGTCTGGGGAGAGCCGACCACCATCCGACTCGTACGGCCCAACGAGACCCGCAAACCCTGCGATTTCGTAGACGGCGAGCTGCTGGTGCGCGACGACGGAAGTCCAGCTTGGCGGGGAGCCAACGTTGAGGGCTGGCTGCAAGGCGAGCTCGTCGCAGAGATCTATCAGCTCCTCCCCCGCTGCGAGGAAGCCGTGGGACGCAAGACGACCAACATCACCGTTCGGCGCATGAAGACGCGCTGGGGCTCCTGCACCCCCTCAAGCGGACGCATCCGCATGAACACGGCGCTTGCGGAATGCCCGCGCGCCTGCACGGAGACGGTTCTCATCCACGAGCTGTGCCACCTGCGGGTGCGCGACCATGGTCCCGAGTTCAAGGCACTCATGGACCTGTGTTGCCCCGACTGGCGTGCCAATCAGCGATGGCTCGACCAGCATCCACCCAGCACACGTGACTTTCGCTGCTAGGCCTGGCGTTGTACAATACGCAAGTTGTCAAAAGAAAGGAACCACTTATGCCCAACGAGGGAAGCTACGAGGCCGCACTGCGCCGCAGCAACGAAATCCAGGCCGACCTGGGCGTCCATCCGGAGAAGTACTGCATGCTCACCGGTGATCGCCCCACCGGACGGCTCCATCTCGGCCATTATTTCGGAACGCTGCGCGAGCGCGTACGGCTGCAGGACATGGGCATCCGCACCAACGTCATCATCGCCGACTACCAGGTGATCACCGATCGCGACACCACCGAGCACATCGCCGACAACGTGCTGAACATGGTGATCGACTACCTTGCCTGCGGCATTGACCCCGCAAAGACGATGATTTTTGCGCATTCGGCAGTACCCGCACTGAACCAGCTCATGCTGCCGTTCCTAAGTCTCGTGAGCGAGGCGGAGCTGCACCGCAATCCCACCGTCAAGGCCGAACAAGAAGCGAGCGGCCACACCCTCACAGGCCTCTTGCTCACCTATCCGGTGCATCAGGCTTGCGACATACTCTTTTGCAAGGGCAACATCGTGCCCGTCGGGCGCGACCAGCTCCCCCACATCGAGCAGACCCGCCTCATCGCCAGACGCTTCAACGAGCGCTACGGCCAAGTCTTCCCCAACGTGGACGGCCTTCTGACCAGCACTCCCATGATTCCCGGCCTCGACGGGCGCAAGATGAGCAAGAGCTACGGCAATGCCATCTCGCTCTCGATGACCGATGCCGAGACGACCAAGCTCATCCGCAAGTCGCGCACCGACTCCGAGCGTAACATCACCTTCGACCCCGAGAACCGTCCCGGCGTCTCTGCCCTGCTCACGACGGCTGGCATCTGCACGGGACGCGATCCCGAGGAGATCGCCACCGAGATCGGCATGGGCGGCGCAGGGCAGCTCAAGCGCTATGTCACCGAGGCTGTGAACGACTACTTCGCGCCTATCCGCGAGCGAAGGTGTGAGCTCGAGCAGGACATGGGATACATCCACGACGTCCTCGCCGACGGCAATCGTCGCGCCAACGAGATTGCCAACGCCACCCTCGATGAGGTCCGTGCCGCCATGGGCATGGTGTACTGACCGCTTTCCCACAGCGGGATCGTGGTCAATATTGACCACGATCCCGCTGTGGGAAAGCGGTCACGCTATGCCGTCGCGCATGGTGCTTTTGCCCCGAGAGAGCGAGATAACGCCCGTACGGCAGCTCTCCAGGATTTCGTAGTCGCGCATGAGGTCGATGAAATTGTCGATGAGCTGGGTATCACCGACAAGTCGCAGAATGATGGCGTCGCGACTGTATTCCATGATCTTTGCCTCAAAGGCTCCGGCCGCATCGAGAATGTCGTTGCGGGGCTCACCGGCGACGTTCGCAAGCTTGATGAGCAGCAGCTCGCAGCTCACGGTCGCCTCACGGTCAAGCTCGCGCACCATCACCACGTCGGGCAGCTTGTAGAGCTGGTGTATGAGCTGCTCCTTTGAACCATCGTCGCCGTCAAAGACGACCGTGATGCGCGAGTAGGCGGCCGTCTCGGTCTCGGAGACCGTCAGCGACTCGATGTTGAAGCGACGACGGCGAAACATGCTCGTCACGCGATTGAGGACGCCGAAGCGATTGTGGACCAAGATGGCGAGTGTATGGCGGTTCATCGGACGTCCTCCGCTCTCACGATTATGTCATCGAGTGCACCGGCAGGGGCCATCATGGGCAGCACGAGCTCATCCGCATCGACGGCGCAGTCGATGAGGTAGGGACCAGTCGCGTGAGCAGCCGCGTCGAGCGCCTTTTGAAGGGCCTCAAGCGTGTCAACTTGCATGCCGTCGGCACCGAACGCCTGGGCCAAAGCCACGTAGTTGGTGCGACGATAGCCCGTAAGCGTTGTCGCCGCATGGCGCTTTTCATAAAAGAGGGTCTGCCATTGGCGCACCATGCCGAGCGTGCCGTTATTCATGAGTAGGATGGTAATGGGAGCCTCCACCGACACGGCCGTTGCCATCTCGTGCAGACTCATGCCAAAACCACCGTCACCTACCACGAGCAACGTTCGCATACCGCTTGCCAGTGACGCACCGATGGCGGCGGGCAGGCCGAAGCCCATCGCACCGAGCCCTCCGTTGGTGACGAACGAACGCGGACGGTCAAGGCTCAGGTACTGGGCGGCCCACATCTGGTGTTGCCCCACGTCGGTGACGACGACGGAGCCACGTTGGCGCATGGCGTCAGCGGCCAAGAGTGCCGAGCGGGGTGTAAGCCCCCCGCGGGTGTCGATCTGCGACGCCTCGTCTTCGCGCAGCTTGGCGACCAGCTCACGCCAGCCACGATGGTCGGCCTGCTCGAGCAGCGGCATAAGTGCGGCCAGGACGAGACGCACGTCGCCCACGATTCCGAAGTCATCACTGGTAGTCTTGCTAATCTCCGAGCCGTCGATGTCCACGTGCACGATGTGAACGGCCGCACCGAATCGCTCGCGGTCTCCCGTGGAACGGTCGTTGAAGCGGCAGCCGAGCGCGATGATGCAGTCGGCATTCTTCATGGCCATGGTGGCTGCGTAGCGACCGTGCATCCCCTCCATGCCGAGAAAGCGCGGATGAGCGGTGGGTACGGCCGAAAGCCCCATGAGCGAGCAGGCGAGCGGTGCGTCGACCCTCTCCGCGAGCTCAAGCACCTCATTCTCGGCCGAGGCCGCCACGATGCCTCCGCCGAAGTAGACGAGTGGACGATGGCAGGCGTTGATGCACGCAGCGGCGGCTTCCAGTTGCGAGACGTCCCACAACGACGGCTCCTCGACAACGACGGCAGGCCGCGGCTCAAACTCGCCGACCGCCTGCTGCACGTCTTTCGCGATGTCCACGAGCACAGGCCCGGGACGTTCCGAGCACGCCAAGACGAACGCCTCTCGCATGGTGTCAGCCAGCTCAGTCACGTCCTCTACGAAGTAGTTGTGCTTCGTGATGGGCAGCGTGACGCCCGTAATGTCGATCTCCTGGAAGCTGTCGGTACCAATCTGGGTGGTGGCGACGTTTCCGGTGATGATGACGAGCGGCGTGGAGTCCATGAATGACGCCGCAATGCCCGTGACGAGGTTCGTGGAGCCAGGTCCCGAGGTCGCAAGACACACGCCCGGTTTGCCGGTCGCACGGGCAAAACCGTCGGCTGCATGCGCCGCTCCCTGCTCGTGGGCCACAAGCACGTGACGTATCTCTTCCTTGTGAGCGAGCAGTGCGTCGTAAATGTCGATGACCGTGGCGCCAGGAAAGCCAAACACGACCTCCACATCCTGCTCGATCAGCGTGCGCACGACAATCTCTGAGCCCTGCAGAAGCATAGTGGCAACCCCTCCCCTCACTGTGTGACAAGAGGATTATAGAGCACTGGGTACTTGCGGGCCGTTGACTGTCGCTGATTGCTTATCGCATGTCACTGTCACCGTTCCGACGTTCGTGTTGTTGACATAGATAGCGGCCCATCGGGAGACGGTCTTCCGATGGGCCGCACTAGTTGCTGGTTCGCTGGGGCTACTTAACCGTGATCTTGCTGGTGACGGTCACGGAGCCCGCCTTGTAGTTGGG
>ONMP01000076.1 GCA_900318935.1 uncultured Actinomycetes bacterium | reverse complement strand
TACGGCGAGCCTCTCCGTAAAGAAGAACCCCGACTACTGGAACGCTGATGCTGTTAGCCTCGATGCCATCAACTATCAGGTCGTCGGCTCCTCCGACAACGCCCTCACCGCTTTCAAGTCCAACTCCCTCGATGTCGTCATGATCAGCGGCAACCAGGTCGCCGCAGCCGAGGAGGACGCAGACCTCAAGGACAAGCTCAAGGTAACGGGCGCTGGCTACATGTGGTATCTCACCTTCTCCCAGACGAAGAAGAACGCACAGGGCGGCATGCTCGCCAACCAGAACCTCCGCTTGGCCATCAGCAATGCCATCGACCGCGAGGCTTTGGTGGAGAATTACGTGATGGACGGCTCGCTGGCCACCTACACGGCCGTTCCGCCCCAGTTTGCGGCGAGCACTAGCACCGGCGAGGACTTCTCGGCCGACCAGACGATGTTCTCCGACTACATTGGCTACGACGTCGATAGGGCTCAAAAGTTCTTCGAGGATGCGAAGAAGGAGCTCAAGACCGACACCTTCGAGTTCACGATGATCTATGGCAACAACGAGGGTGACGAGGTTGAGAAGGTCGCCCAGGCCATCAAAGAGCAAGTGGAGGGCAACCTCAGTGGCATCACACTCAACCTGCAGGGCATGACCAAGGCCGAGCGCCTGGACAAGATGCAGGAGGACAACTACGACGTCGCTCTCACGCGCTGGGGACCCGACTATGCCGACCCCATGACCTACCTCGGCATGTGGATCACCAACAACTCCAACAACTACGGTTTCTGGAGCAACAAGGATTACGACAAGATCATCGCCGACTGCACCACCGGCAAGCTCGTATCCGACTACGACGCTCGCTGGGCTGCCCTCTACGATGCCGAGACCCTCGTTATGCAGGAAGCTGTCATCGCCCCGCTCTACACCAAGGCGAACGCGAACCTCATCAACCCGTCCGTCCAGGGCATTGAGTTCCACCCTGTCGCACTGAACCGCGTGTACAAGAACACCACGGTCGCGTAAGGAATCGTACGATTCGGTTAGGTTGCCCCCCGGTCGTAGGCGTGCCCTCGGCCGGGGGGCACTGACGATAGAAGCAGGCCGATCCGGAAAGGAGCTCGATTGGCCAAATACATCCTCAAGCGCGTGGGGCTCGCCCTCATCACGCTTTTCCTCATCATCTTCATCCTCTTCGTGCTTGTGCGCATCATGCCGGGCAACCCATTCCCCTCAGAGCGCATGAGTGCGGAGCAGATCGTGAACAAACGCGCCGAGATGGGTCTTGATGACCCCATTCTCGTGCAGTTCGGGAGATACTTCATCAATCTCCTTCATGGCGACTTTGGCAAAGGCACCTCGCTCTATTATGGCGCTCCCATCAACACGGTGCTCTCAACCTGCATCTCGAACTCGTTCCGCATCGGCGGCATAGCCATCCTTGAAGGCACAGCCGTAGGTTTGTTGCTGGGTATCACTGCGGCACTCAACCGAGGCAAGTTCCTCGACGGCTTCTGCACGGTGTTCTCCATCCTGGGCGTGTGCGTGCCGGGCTACGTGTTCCTCATCTTCCTGCAGTACTTCTTCGCCTACAAGATTCCGTTCTTCCCGTACTTCTTTGACCCGAACCGCTTCGTCTTCTCGTCGATTCTGCCGTCGCTCTCCTTGAGCCTCTTCACGATGTCGACCGTTGCGCGCTTCACACGCAACGAGATGGTGGAGGTCATGGACTCTGATTACGTGCGCCTCGCGGAGAGCAAGGGCATGACGGGCAGCCTGCTCGTGCGTAAGCACATTCTGCGCAACGCGCTCATTCCCATCGTCACCGTGCTCGGGCCACTCATCGTGGACCTGCTCACAGGAGCGCTCGTGGTCGAGAAGATATACGGCATCAACGGCATCGGCAAGCTTATGGTGGACGCCATCGCAGGCGAGGGCGTGGACTACAACTACGTGCTCGCGCTCGGAATCCTGTACTCGGCACTCTACATCGGCATCATGCTGGTGGTTGACATCCTGTACGGCATCATCGACCCGCGCATTCGCGTATCAGCAAGCGGAGAGGAGGGCTAGGCCATGGAGAACACGACGTACGTTCCCGTTCCGGGAGATTTTGAGCTTCTCACCGATCGTGACATCACCACCGACAAGAACTTCGCTTCGCAGAGCTATTGGAAAGGCGTGGCCACGCACTTCTTCCGCAATCGCCGTGCGGTCGTCGGACTGGTGCTGGTTCTCACCATCATTATTCTTGCGATACTCGGACCCATGCTGAGTCCTTACAACTACGACCAAATCATCCGCGCTGCCGATAGCGAGAAGGTGGTCGCCAAGGGTATCGCACCTCCGGGCACCTCGGAAGGACCCTTCGCGGGGATGACGTTCCTCTTTGGCACGGATGACCTCGGGCGTGACCTCTGGACGCGCACTTGGCAGGGTGCACGCGTGTCGCTTATCATCGCTTTCGTGACTATCTTCATCGACATGATCATCGGCATGAGCTACGGCCTCATCTCGGGTTATTTCGGCGGTATGGTTGACAACGTGATGCAGCGTATCGTAGAGATTGCCAACTCCGTACCGCGCCTGGTCATCGTCTCCGTTCTTGCCATCTTTATGCCCAAGGGCATGGGACTCGTTATCGTTGCCCTGCTGCTCACGGAGTGGATTGGCATGAGCAAGATTGCCCGCGCCGAGATGCTCAAGATGAAGGAGCAGGAGTACGTACTCGCTAGTCGTACGCTTGGCGCAAAGAGTCTGCATATCATCTTCAAGCAGATTCTGCCCAACACCATCGGTCCCATCATCACGCAGATGATGTTTTCCATCCCCACGGCTATCTTTACCGAGGCGTTCCTCAGCTTCGTAGGCGTCGGCATCATGCTGCCGCAGTGCTCCATCGGCTCGCTCATCTCGACGGGCTTCAACAACATCACGACGCTGCCATACCAGATTCTCTCACCCATAGCGGTGCTGGCACTGCAGATGCTTGGATTCAACTTCATCGGTGATGGCTTCCGCGAGGCGTTAGCACCCAAGCTCGAGGACATGTAGGAGGTCTGCCATGGAAATGAAGAACGAGAGGACCATCCTGCAGATCAACGACCTCGACATATCCTTCAAGACGAACGCAGGTATCATTCACGCCATCCGTGGGGTAAACATCGACCTCCAGAAGGGCGAGACGGTTGCTATCGTTGGCGAGTCGGGTTCTGGCAAATCCGTCACCATGAAGGCGGCCGTCGGTCTGCTCGACGCTAATGCCACGGTGAATTCCGGACAGATTCTGTACCGCTATGTGGATGATTATGGGCACGAGCAGATATTTGATCTGTTGCAGATGTCCAAGAAGCAGCTGCGTAGCACCATCAACGGCAGCCGGATCGCGATGGTGTTCCAGGATCCCATGACGAGCCTCGACCCCACCATGACCATCGGTAAGCAGATCATGGAGGGCATCCTGCTTCACAAGAAGGCAAGCAAGCAGGAGGCGTGGGAGCGGTCGCTCGAGCTGCTCGAACTCGTGGGCATCACGGATGCGGAAAAGCGCATGAAGAACTACCCGCACCAGCTTTCGGGTGGCATGCGGCAGCGTGTGGTCATCGCCATCGCGCTGGCATCAGATCCTGACATCCTGATTTGCGACGAGCCCACCACCGCCCTTGACGTGACCATTCAGGCACGCATCTTGGAGCTCATCAAGGACGTCCAAAAGCGCATGAAGCTCTCCGTCATCTACATCACGCACGACCTCGGCGTTGTGGCGAAGGTGGCCGATTACGTCAACGTCATGTACGCGGGAAAGATCATCGAAGTCGGCAACGTGAACGAGATCTTTTACGATCCCAAGCACCCCTATACGTGGGGCCTCCTTGCAGCCATGCCAGACTTGGAGACCGACGACGATCGTCTCGTGTCCATTCCGGGCAGTCCCCCGAACCTGCTGCATGAGCCAAAGGGCGATGCCTTCGCAGCGCGAAACGCCTATGCGCTCGCCATCGACGAGAAGGCTGATCCGCCGCTCTTCAAGGTGAGCGAGACGCATTACGCGGCTACGTGGTTGTTGCATCCTGATGCACCCAAGGTGGAGATGCCCCAAGAGCTCAAGGCTCGCATTGCGCGCGCCCAGAAGGAGGCGGAGAAGTACCTATGAGTGAGCCCCTGCTGCATGTAAAGAACCTCTCTCAGCACTTCAAGATATCGCGAACTTACACGGTGAAAGCCGTCAACGGGGTCTCATTCGATATCTACCCCGGCGAGACCTATGGTCTGGTGGGGGAGAGCGGATCGGGCAAGACCACGATTGGCCGAAGCATCATCCGCTTGTACAACCCCACCTCGGGAAACGTCATCTTTCAGGGTAAGGACATAACAGGCAAGCTCGACCGCTCGGTGGAGGAGATGCTGCGGCGTGACATGCAGATGATCTTCCAAGACCCCATGAGCAGCCTGAACCCGCGCAAGAAGGTGGCTGACATCATCGGTGAGGGACTCGACATCCACAAGCGTCACGCAAGCATCACTGACCGTGACGCCGCCATCGGTGAGATGCTCGAGAAGGTCGGTCTCTCAAAGAGCCATGCCGAGCGCTACCCGCATCAGTTCAGCGGTGGACAGCGTCAGCGCGTGGGTATCGCTCGAGCCCTTATCATGAACCCCAAGCTCATCATTGCCGACGAGTGCATCTCGGCCTTGGACGTCTCCATCCAGGCGCAGGTCGTTAACCTCATGAAGGACATTCAGGACGAGACAGGTTGCGCGTATCTCTTCATTGCGCACGACCTCTCGATGGTGAAGTATATCTCGGACCGTATCGGCGTCCTGCATCTCGGCTACATGGTGGAGACGGGTACGGCGGACGAGATCTTTAGCAATCCGATACATCCCTACACAAAGAGCCTTCTGTCGGCCGTACCTCTCCCCAATCCCGAGGTAGAGAAGCGGCGCCATCCGGTAGCTTACGACCGCAAGGCAGAGGGCGTGGACTACGCGCTTGGCACCGAGCATACAATCGAGGGTACTCACAAGGTGCTCGCAACCGATGACGAACTAGCCCGCTGGACTGCAAACTGAGAATTTTGAAAAAAGTCCTTGCATTGGTCGGGAGGCTGTGATAGATTACTTCTTGTCGCAAGGCGACAGCAAGTCGGAGTGGCGGAATTGGCAGACGCGCTAGCTTGAGGTGCTAGTGTCTAATTCAACGGACGTGCGGGTTCAAGTCCCGCCTCCGACACCAGACGAAGATGACCCCAACACACTTTGTGCTGGGGTTTCTTTGTATTCGGAGGGACCACGGCGCAAATGCCGGAACTCCTTTTCGCGCGTCTTGCGGTCGATTGCGGCCTTGACCTCCGCCAAATCGCTCTCTCCGTCGCGGAAATTGAACGTCGCGACCAGAAATCCGTCGAAGAGGAAGATGCGATTTACGAAGGTTTTGTGAAGGAAATCCGCATCCGCCTGACCGAATCCATGCATCAGGAACTCCACAACCTCATCCTCGGTGAAACCGTCGGACTGGTTCACGAGTGTATCGCGATGCGAGTGCAGGCCGTCGAGCAACCTACCGATCTCGTTGTTGCGCTCGACGTTCTCCGGTGTGACGAGTCCCATGCGCGCGGCGACGGAAATGTTGTGACGCTCCTGCTCCAGCTCGGCGATCTGGGCGTCACATGCCTCAAGCTCGGCGCTCACGTCGATCTCGCGCTCGTATGCCTCGACGACGCGGCGCGCCACCATGCGCATGCGCTGCTCGTCGGACGTGACCCAGAGGATGGCATCGGTGAGTGCGTCCTCTACGAACTCGCGGCGCACGCCACGACGTCCGCAGCCGTTCTTCTCCTTGCACCCGTAGTAGTAATACCGCACATGGTTTCTGCCGGTGCCGCCATAGCCGTGCATCGACTCCCCGCATAAGCCGCAGTAGAGCTTGCCCGAGAGGCGGTAGTCCGCCCAAGTCTCGCGATGGCGCGGCTTGCGCTTGGGCGTGGCGGCGGCCTTGGCGAAGGTGGCGGCGTCTATGATCTGGGGCATGCCGCCCTCGACCTCGATGCCGCCCCACGTGTAGACGCCCGTGTATGCCTTGCGGTTGAGGGCGCGCGAGACCCAGTTGTAGTCTACGGGCGTGTCCTGCGAGGTCTTGAAGCCACGCTTGGCCATGCTCGACGCTATGCCGTAGATGCTCTCCCCGCCGATGTAGCGGGTGAAGATCTCGCGCACGACCTTGGCCTCCTCCTCGTCTATCACGTAGCGGCGCGTCTCGGGGTCGGTCGCGTATCCAAAGATCTTGTAGCCGTTGTTCATGGCCTTGAGGGCGTTGCCCTCCATGCCGCGCCTCACCTTTCGTGCGAGGTCCTTGACGTAGTATTCGGAGAGAATCTCAAGCAAGCCCTCCTGCAGCCCGCCCTCAGGCGTGTCCTCCACCTTCTCGCTCGCCGATATGACGCGGACGCCGCACTCGCGCAGCATCCTCTTGTAGGTCGCAGAGTCGTAGCGGTCGCGAGAGAATCGATCGAACATGTAGACGACCACGTAGTCCGACTCCGGCGCGTTCGCGATCATCTGGCGGAACTGTGGCCGCTGGTCGGTTTTTCCCGAGAGCGCATAATCGGTGTACACCCGCAGTATCTCGATGCCCTCCTGAGCGCAGAACTCCCGGCATACGCGCAGCTGGTCGTCTATCGACGCCTCACGCTGCTTGTCCGAGGAATAGCGCGCGTAGAGCACTGCGGTCTTCGGCGTTGTGCTAGTCTTGTCTGACATGGCGGTATCCTTTCTAGTTGTCTCGCCATACTTTGCCCCGTGGGATTCCCGGCCCGCGGGGCGCTTTTGGAAACTTTTTACCTGTGCCCGTTTTCTAGTTTCTTGACGTGTCTCTCGAAGTCATTTTCGTACGTGGCGTCTTGAATCCTCTGGAATTTGGCGAACTCCTCGCGTGCCTTCTTCTCCGCCTGCTTGTGCGACCTTTCCCCCTTGCCTATCAGGATTTCACGCCCGTTGAATTGGAGGAAATTGTCTACTAGATCGGCGCAGTCCTTCATGCTGGTGAGTACATGTCGTTCTGCCCGATCCTCCACGACGTCAAGGAACATGCTGACCAGCCGATCGAGGTCCCGGATCTCATCCTTTGACAAATAGTTCTTCGCAATGCCTACGTCGCTGGAGTGAATTCGTCCTTCGGGCGAACCTTTCCAGGATGTGAGGCCCATGTGGGGCTTGCTTGAGTCAGCGCGACCGTGAATGATCTCCGCAGCTGTGTGACCGGTCGTGGCGTAGTGCATCTTGTTTTGGATGCTAGCAAAAAAGGCACGGGCCGTTCCGCTGTTGCTGTCATAGTCGTAGCAGCACTCCTGGAACACGTCGGTAATCTTGAGCCAGAACCGTCGCTCGCTCGCGCGTATGTCTCGGATCCGGGCGAGAAGCTCATCGAAGTAGTCCTTGCCGAACGGTGCGCCGTTCTTGAGCATCTCGTCGTTGAGGACGAATCCTTTGGTGATGAATTCCTTGAGGGTCTTGGTAGCCCACTGGCGGAACCTGGTTGCACGCAGCGTGTTCACTCTGTAACCCACGGCTATGATGGCATCCAGACTGTAGTACACCGGCGGACGGCCTGGGGTCCGAATTCTTCCGGAAAATCCGGAAGAATTCGTTGAGCTGGCCTTTTCCAGTTCACCAGATTGAAAGATATTCCCAAGATGCTCAGATATTGTCTTTACGCTTACATCAAAGAGATCTCCAATAGCTTTTTGGGTAAGCCATAGGTTATCGTCATAATAGGTCACTTGGACTGGGATGTCAGACCCCTCTGATTGATATAGGACAATCTCTGCCTTGATTGGATTCTCATCTGGCATCGGTGCCGTTGCAGTATCGCTCACTATTTCTTCTTTCCATAATTAGTTGTTTCCGCTCTCTCGGAATTTGTTCCGTGCGGTGGCTGTTTCGCTGGGCTACACCAGCGTTAACCTCGCTCTCGCGTTGCCGCCGCCCCAGACGATGCTCGTGACATCAGAACGACTCATGCCTATGTCCAGTCCGTCATTCATCATCCTGCGTATCACGCTGGGGAACAGTTGCGCCCTCTCCTTGACCACCTCGACGGGCTCCCCTTGGTGCCACTTCCTCGACGAGTACTGCTTGTTGAGCGCTACGGCCCTCTCTCTCGTGATGATGTGGCGGTGCTCGCAGTAGGTGATGAGAAATTTCACGGACACGCCATAGGCTGCCTTCATCCTCCTCAGGCGGTCTAGGGTAACCTGTCTGCCTCCGAGTATTTCACGCGCCTCCTTGACGGGAATCATCAACTCTCCGCCGATCATCCACGCCTGCCGCTCTGCTATGGCATCAGGTATGGCGGGATTGCGCGTGTGCGCGTAGATGTGCGCGACCTCATGCGCGATTGTGGCCCTCAGGATGTCGCCGGAAAGGTACGAAGAGACTATGATGACCGGCCTCGAGTCGCCCATTCCCATGTCCGGCCAGGCGGAGAACGCGGAGAACCGCCTTTCGCCCTCGGTTTGTCCTCCCGGTCCCACCGGAGACATGTCTGCAACCACAACACCGGCCCTCTCACATGCTCGCGTCATGTTGCCCACGGGGCCCTCTATGCTGAGGCCTAGCATGTTGCGGAGCCTTCGGGAGATGCCCTCGCTGTCATCTAGATTCTCCCCTCGTTCCATGGGCACAAGCGTCGTTTTGTGAATCCTGTAGTGAGCGTCGGCGTCCTGCATGACAGATGCCACTTGCCGCGCATGTGCGACGACGGACTTTTGGAGCTTGGCCGACGCCTTGGACTGCTTCCTATACCTGCCGTCAGGAACGTCAGGCAGAGGCGCGTTTGAGAGGAATGAGACCGGGATATCCAGCGCATCGGCTAGCGTGTCGACATAATCGTCCGAGGCGTTGCCGTAGATGTCCCGCTCCATCTTCGATATGGTGCTTGTCGGGATGCCGGCTTGGGCGGCTAACTCCGACTGGGTCATCCAGCACGCCTCTCTCGCTGTCCTCAGCCTCATCCCGTTCATCCGACGGCCACCCCAATCCCGCGATCGTCCTCGTCATCATCGATGAAGACCACAAGATCGTCGTCGGTCGGGACGAAGGAGTCGAAACCCGATGCATCCCTGTGCAGGACGCACCTCCAAGCAACTCGTGGGCTTTCGCTCTTGCTCCATGCGCCGACTGGCATGGAGACAGCCATGCGCACGGTTCCGGTTCCAGGAATCTCCTCCCAGTCGACGAGGAGGTGTATGAGGTCGTCGCATTGGAAGGCCAGGGCGGACGAGACAGCGCCCTCGATATCGCAGCCGCTGAGACCAAGCCGCCTGACGTCCCAGATAGTCTCGGCGTCTACCCCGTTAGCCGATAGGCGCATCTGGCCCGCCGCGCACCACGCCGCGCGCGCTAACGTCGCGGGCGCCGGTACGTTGCCGGAGTGGTCGCTGCGCACGACCTTCACCCCGTAACGGTCATCGTATACGATGTCGATGCCGATGTTTGGTATGTTCTTGAGCTCATAGCCTTGGTCACGCATCGTTTGGCGCAGCCCCGCGCGCACAAGCGTAGAGCGCAGGTATCCGTCGCGCGAGTTGCCATAGTTCTCCTTAACCACCGAATCAGCCTTAGCCAGGCTTTCATCGAATGCGTCTTGGAGGTCAATCGTAAGCGGGCGTATGTCATCGAGCACGGTCTCTTTCTGGGGGTATTGCATAAAACCTCCTCTTTGGGTGAGTACATAGAAAATTATTCTAGCAGATTACTCATATAGTGCAATGGTGACCAGCTGCTAGCGGGATTTAGTCGTGCCGAATCTCACTTGCGGACGGTCTGACACTTGTCCGTCACTTGTGGCACATAATGCCGTTTGTCCGCCACTTTTGCCCATTTCTGGCGGACAAATGCCCTTACGTCGTGATGGCGGCACGCGCCTCCTCGTCCAGGCGCTCGGCAAGCCACACGTTGATGAGCGCCTCGCGACTCACGCCGATTCGTGCGGCCGCGCGCTCGATTCCGCTCGCCATGCCGTAGGGGATGATCGGCGTGACCTCGGATGCCGCTCACCCCTGGTTTGGCCTGCGCGCGATCGACATGTCCATGTACGAGGTAATGTCCTCATCCTCGTCGAACCTGCGCTCGAGCTCCTCGTTGCTAATGAGTGGCATATTCCTCACTCCAACATCGCGTATTGCCACAATCGTCTTGCGTAGGTCGCTCACATGTCGGCGTCGGACTTTGCCAGTTGGTTGAGTACCACGCCGCGCATTCCATCGCGGTTGACAGGAGGCATGAAGAGCCCTCTCATGTGGGTGAGGCTGGTTAGTGCGAGTACCTGTGAGCTGGCAAACGAATAGCCCGTCGTGAGCGCATCCGTAAGAAGCTCGATCTCGAGTTCTTTGAGATTAGCCGTGCCTTTGGTGGGCAATGGAGCCTCCATAGTGACCGTCATCCCGATCTCGATGCTGGCGAGTAACTCGCGGTCGTCGAAATCATCTACTACATGCACGGTCAGACGTGGGAGGCACCGCACCGTGAGCATTACCTCGCTCGCGTCGTCCAGCCTCTCTATGCCGCCAACAGATACGATTACCTCGAGGCTCGCCAATTCCTTTGGGCCGACGTCCCCAACGTTCATACTTATGGTCGATATCGCGACGTCAACCGGCGACGAGTCACTTAAGTACCTGATTTCTTTCGTGCACATGTCTATACCACCTTTGTAAGCTGGGTCACTCGTCTCGGCGTGGCGACCTTCCATGCGCCTTTACCCGTGCGCCATACGCTTGTGATTTGAATGCCACTGGGAGGGTCAGACGCCGGAAGACTGAACCTGAGTTCGATGCCGCATGCCAGTAACACGTTTCTAAGCGTGCTAAGTGTCGGATTTCCGCCTTCTTTGAATGAGGCGTATAGGGCCTCACGGCTCACGCCGGCCCTTCGAGCTATGGCACTCATGCCCTCAGACCTCATGACGTAGCCGACGGCTCGAAGCAGCTCGTCTTGGTCTCCGTCCTCGATGACTTGGTTCAAATACTCGACCACCATCTCGGGTGTGTCGAGGCAATCCTCAAGTTTCCACTCATAGGTTTGCATTGCTCTCCCTCCACTCCTTCAGCAGCTCCTTTGCCTTGTTGATGTCCTTTTGTTGGGATGACTTGTCACCACCGACGAGCAGCAATAGCACCGTCTGCCCCTCGATGGAGAGATAGATGCGGTAGCCCGGTCCCTTACCGACGATCCTCACCTCTATGACGCCGCCGACGTTCTTCCAATCGCCGACATACTCGCCAGCCTCAACGATGCGTTGTATCTGGCGGACGATGGACGTCTTTCCGGGTACGTCACGAAGCCGTGCGAACCACCTACGGTACTCATCTGTTTGCTCCGCCTTCAGCAAGTGTCCTCCTCTCACAACTGTGTAATATAATACACTTCGTCCTAATCCTGACTTGCCGTTGGTCGCTCATGCGAAGCTCAACGACCAATGTGATGCGGTTCTTTCCCTTGTTCACGCAAACCTGAATCCGAATAGCCCCCCATCATCGCCGCTGTCGCTTAGGACGGGACTGAGCACGTAGTCGCCACGGTCGAACCCGTTGTGCTCCGCTGCCGTGAGCGTGTCGGAGTTTAGGAGCACGACGTACTGGAATCCGTCCTCTTCGGACAGGCGCGCGGCGATGTTGAGGCACGACCCGAGCTGCCGCTCGTCCATGCCGTTGAAGAGCTCGCTGTCGTGGACAAGTATCTTGGGTGCGCGGCCAAGCTTCATGGCGTTGCGCAAGACGACCATATCGAGCAGGAAGGTCTTCACGCCGCTGATACCGCCCGAGTTGTCCCCGGGAATCTTTGGCTTGATGGAGAGGTTGCCGGCCTTTGTTACCTTCACAGTGAGCAGCCCTTCCCTGTCGTGATACACCTCTTTGCTGAGCCTGCTAAACTCCGACGCCATTGCATCGATTTGCTCTTGAATCGCTTCCTTCTGCTCCTCGAGTGCAGCATGGGCGTCCAGCTTTGCCTTTGTCACGTCGATGGACATGGACTCCACCCTCTTGGCGTCAGTCAGCTGCTTCTGCAGAAGCCTGACCTGCGCCTCGAGTTCGGCCACCTCTGCAACCACACTCTCGTACGTCTCCAAAGCCACCGTGCTGTCGAGCAACTTCATCACGGACGACCGTTCCTCGTCCAGGGCGCGTTGCTCCTCGCGAAGACTCCTAACTTCGTCCTTGAGCTCCTCCAGC
>ONMP01000040.1 GCA_900318935.1 uncultured Actinomycetes bacterium | reverse complement strand
GACGTGGCCTTCAAGTCCGGCAAGGCGAGCGTCACCCTCAGGGGCGGCGATTCCGTCACCATCGACGGCCTGCCCACGACCGTCGGCTACACCGTGACCGAGGACAGCGCCGAGGGCTTCGACACCAAGGCCAACGGCGCGGACGGCAACGTCGTGAGCGGAGAGATCGCCAAGGGCGCGACCGCCGAGGCGTCCTTCGTGAACACCCGCAAGACCGGAGACCTCGAGGTCACCAAGGAGGTCGTCTCCGACCTCGCAAAAGACACCAACCGTGAGTTCGACTTCGAGGTCCAGGTCTCAGGGCTGACGTCCAAGGCGCTCGAGAAGACCTTCGGCGACGTCAAGTTCGACGAGAGCGGAAAGGCCTCCTTCAAACTCACGCATGACAGAAAGAAGTCCATCAAGGGTCTGCCACTCGGCGTTGAGTACGTCATATCCGAGGCAACCGCGACTGGTTTCTTGCCCGTTGCAGACAGGTCTGGCAAGCTTGAAACGACTGACGGTGCGAAAGAGACTATCAGAAACGTGCGCGCAGCAGTCAAGATCACGGACGCCGAGGGCAATCTGCTCTATGAGGATGCGGAGCATACGATACCTGCTGCGTATGCGGTGCTTGACAACGATACTGTCATGGACAAGATCTCTGGTCTCCTCTACACCTCCGATGGCAAGACGTACGACGGCAACGCACTCGCCGTTAAGATGCTCGTGCCCACATACAACCTCACGTCCGCTCTTACCGCTGGCGACAAGGCGAAAACGGTCACGTTCACAACGGCTGGAACCGACGATGTGGACTTCCCCTATGCGGGCGAGGCTGGCACGTTTGCCGTGGTGAACCGCGCCTACAACGGCGACAGCATGATCACCTCTAGCAGCGAATTGATTATCGACAACATCACGCTCGACGGCGCAAAGCAGGAGTACAAGGCTACCGAACATGGCGGTATCGTCAACGTTCAGTCCGGTGCGCTCACCGTTGGCAGCGGTGCCACGCTCAGGAATTCGGCCGTGGATGAAGGACACAACGGTGGTGCAATCTACCTTGCCGAAGGCGAGCTTGCCGTTAGAGGTACGATTTCTGGCAATGCGGCAACGAATGGCGGCGGCGTCTATGTGGCGAGGACCGGCATAGCAACGATGAGCGAAAGCGCCGCCATTGTCTCCAACGCGAGCACGGGCGACGGTGCGGGCATCTATCTGGAGGAGGGCGCCAAGCTCAAGCTGTCTGGTAGCCCCAACTTCGGTGGGGCTGGCATCAAGGATGACGGCACGCTCGACACTACTGCGGGCAACTTCAAGGACGGCGAGCTGAGTGGCCAGACGAACGGACAGGTCGCGTATGGCAAGGCACGCCAAGACATCTTCGTCGCAGGGTACGACAACGCGGGTGGACAGCCGCAAGATGCTGAGTCGCTCGTCATAAGTGGATCGCTTGATGTCCCCGCCGGCTCCATCTGGGTCTGGGCCGAGAAGCAGCCGCACTACGAGATGCTGAAGCAGTTCGCTGTGTTTGATGATGCCCTCATCCAGGACGGGGCCGTTACCCTGACGGATGATGAGCTCGCGCGCACCTTCGCGGCGTTCCGCAATGCACAGACTGATGAGGTGACGCTCTGCGGTGCCGATTACCTTACTGGTCAGGCGGGCGAGAACGGACGGAACATCTACTGGACAGGTGGCTTCGACGTGTCGTTCCTGAAGGTCGATGGCTATGGGAACGCCTTGGCTGGGGCAAGGTTCATGCTCTATACCGGAATCGGGGTCGAGGATGGCAAGATCGTTCCTCAGAAGCCTTACCAGAGGTCTGGCGAGATCATCGAAGCCACTTCGGCTGACTCTCCTGCAAAGGATGGCGACCCGGCGAAGGGTACGGTCTTCTTCGAGAAGCTCCCGACGGGCGTCTACTATCTCGTGGAAGAGCCCCTGACGGTTGGCGGCGAGCCGCAATGGCCGACGACGACTGAGGGCGACGCCACGCTGACTTGGACGAACAAGAACTTCTACCTTCTCCTCGTGGGAGATAAGGCCATGGAGAAGAAGAACATAGGCCTCATCGCTGAGTTCTTCCTCGCAGACATCGAGCCGGAAGCGATTAAGGCGCTGAGTGGTGGGCAGGATGCCGTCATACTCAAGCTTGAAGACTTCGTGCTCGCAGAAGGCGACACTGATGAAAACCATCTGCCCTACAAGGCCGTGACGAACCCCGACATCGCGTCGTTCGGTCTCCTGAACGTCTCGACCACCAAGCACAAGGTCATCCTGCGCAAGGTTGCGGACACGTACGCCTCACTTGTTGGCGCCCGATTCAGGATCTTCTACGCTGACCTTTCTGAGATGACGGCTGGTCAGACGATTGGGGAGGACGGCGTAGGGTATTACGAGTCCGACGAGTCTGGCGTGTACTTCGTGGGCAACCTGCCGACAGGCACGTACTACATCTGGGAGACCAAGGCACCGGATGCCTATGCAAAGAATGAGGGGAAGGTGTACATCCTGACGGTCGATGCCAATGGCGTGGCTCAGCGGGAGCTCGGCAAGGTCGAAGGGACGGGACTTGGCACCAAAGCTACCGGGGACTTCGGCGAATTCCGCGATTGGATGAAGGTGCAGCTGGGTCTCTGAGAGCGGTAGTACGACGCGGGGCTAGGGGCGTGGCGGAATACAATCCGCCACGCTTCTTCTCTTCCATGAAATCGAACAAATGTATTGACACGAAAATTTGTTCCGTTACAATTGAAAACGTACGGAAAGGGAATGGGAGCGGGCTGTGGTGAAGAGAGAGTTCAACACAACGGGAATCTGCAATCCTACAAAGCACTACATGGTGGACATCGGTGAGAGGTTGGTGGAGATTAGGAAGCTCGTCGACGCAGGGAAGTACTTCTGCATCAATAGAGCGAGGCAGTATGGCAAAACTACGACGCTTAGCGCCCTGCGCAAATTCCTCTCAAACGACTACGAGGTCATTAGCCTGAGTTTCCAGAAAATAGGAAGCGCGGGGTATAGAAGCGAAGGGGCATTCGTACAGGCGCTGAGTAGGATCTTCTTAGATCTCTATGAGTTTGAATGTGTCTCAATTCCCAAGAACTGTCTGGATGAATTCGACAGGATTAATAAAGATGAAGAACGCGCAGTCAGTTTGGATGGACTCTTTCGCGTGTTTAGGCGCTGGTGTAGGGAGGCTGAGAGAAGGCTAGTCCTGATGATTGATGAGGTAGACTCCGCAACGAACAATCAGGTGTTCTTAGACTTTCTCGCACAGCTTCGGGATGCCTATCTTGACCGGGAGGACAAGGGCATTCCAACGTTTCAGTCCGTGATTCTTGCTGGAGTGACAGACATCAAGCATTTGCGGGCAAAGATCCGGCCTGATGAGGAGCGGAAGACGAACAGTCCGTGGAACATCGCGGCTGATTTCGATATCGACATGAGTCTGTCCGAGGTGGGTATCAGGGGCATGCTTGACGAATATGAGGCTGACCATAATACGGGTATGGATGCACTCGCGATGGCGAGGAGCCTTCGTGAGTACACCAGTGGATATCCCTATCTCGTGTCGCGCCTCTGCCAGTTGATGGACGGTGTCGTTAGCAAGAAGCTGGGGTGTGTCGAGGCTTGGACGGAGCAGGGTCTGGATGAGGCGATAAAAACCCTCCTCTCGGATGGAGACGACACACTGTTCGGCTCGCTCATGGGCAAACTTACGAACTATCCTCAACTCAAGCGTCAGCTGCGCGACATCCTCATGAAGGGCGACGTCGTATCTTGGCGGCCTTATGATGAGGAGCAAGCACAGCTACGCATGTATGGCTTCATCAAGAATATCAACGGGTCTGTTGCGGTCGCGAATCGTATCTTCGAGATGCTCCTCTACCATCACTTTCTCGGCGAGACAACCAAGAACGACGCGTTCCGTAGCGACGCTTTGGTACATAAGTCCATCTTTATCAACGAAGATCAGAGCTTGAACATGCCGCTGATTCTGGAGCATTTCGTGGAGACACAAAGAAGGATTCACGGTAATGCTGACGTGAAGTTTCTTGAGGAGGAGGGCAGGGAGCGTTTCCTTACTTACCTTGCGCCGATTATCAACGGTACGGGAACATACAGCGTCGAAGAACAGACGAGGGACAAGTCACGCATGGACGTCGTGGTGCACTATCTCGGACGACGTTATGTGGTGGAGTTGAAGATATGGCGTGGGCCAAGGTATAACACCGAAGGCGAACGACAGATCATGGCGTATCTAGAATACTTCGGCTTGAGTACGGGCTACATGGTAAGTTTTAACTTCAACAAGCACAAGACGCCCGGTGTAGAGCGTGTCCGCATTGCCGACAAGGTACTCTTTGAGGCAACCGTCTGAGAGCGGCGCGCTTGACCCGTTACTGTCGTATACTCATGCTTTTGGCAGATGCATGCCACAAAAGGAGGAATGATTATGCAAGACGAAACCAAGTGCCTGCACGCGGGCTATACGCCCAAGAATACCGAACCGCGTGTGGTGCCCATCGTGCAGAGTACGACCTACGTGTACGACAGCACGGAAGAGGTTGCGGCTGTCTTTGACGACCCCACCAAGTCGCTCATCTACTCGCGCTTCGCCAACCCAACCGTCATGGCTGTTGAGGACAAGATTGCCGCGCTCGAGGGTGGCATTGGCGCCATGTGCACCACGTCAGGTCAGGCTGCTTCGCTCCTCTCGGTACTGAACATCGCACAGGCCGGCGACAGCATCATCAGCACGGCCGAGATCTACGGCGGCACGGTGAACCTCTTCGCCTTTACCTTCAAGAAGCTCGGCATCGAGACCATCTGGGTGGACAAGAACGCCACCGACGAGGAGATCGACGCCGCTTTCAAACCGAACACCAAGGCCGTATTTGGCGAGACCATCGCGAACCCTGCGCTCACGGTCTTTGACATCGAGCGTTTCGCAAACATTGCGCATCGTCACAACGTGCCGCTCATCATTGACAACACCTTTGCCACGCCGATTCTGTGCAAGCCCATCGAGTTTGGTGCAGACATCGTGATCCACTCCACCACGAAGTACATGGATGGCCATGCGGTGCAGGTCGGTGGCGTTATCGTCGACAGCGGCAACTTCGACTGGGCGGCGAGCGGCAACTTCCCCGAGCTCGTCGAGCCGGACGAGTCGTACCACGGCATTTCGTATACCGAGACCTATGGCAAGGCTGCCTACATCATCAAGGCACGCATGCAGCTGATGCGCGACTTCGGCGTGTATCCGGCGGCGCACTCCGCGTTCCTGCTCAACCTCGGCCTCGAGACGCTTGCCGTGCGCATGAGGCAGTACTGCGAGAACGCGCAGACGGTGGCGGAGTACCTACAGAAGTCTCCGAAGGTCGAGCGTGTGATCTACCCCGGCCTTGAGAGCGACGAGAGCCATGAGCTGGCCCAGAAGTATCTCAAGGGGTGCAGCGGTGTCATCTCGTTCGTCATCAAGGGTGGCCGCGACGCTGCCATGAAGTGGATGAATTCACTCAAGCTCGCCTCCAACGAGGTCCATGTTGCCGACATCCGCACCTGCGTCCTGCATCCTGCGAGTGAGACGCATCGTCAGCTCACCGACGAGCAGCTCGTTGCAGCCGGCATCGAGGCCGGCATGGTGCGTTTCTCTGTGGGCCTGGAAAACGTCGAGGACATCCTCGCCGACGTGGAGCAGGCCTTCGCCCAGATTTAGGCTCAGCAAACAAGTCACATGTGAACCCGGCCAGCGTTTCTGCGCTGTCCGGGTTTTCCGCCCTTGGCCTGTGAGGGCGTCGATGCCGGTTGATGACCTCGCAGCTCATGCCCTCCCTTTTGCCGCTTCGCTGGGTTGGGATTCCTTAGGTCTGTGATATGGTTGAATGGTCTATTCACCTGCGCACAAAGGAGCAAAGCATGGCATTTCCCGAGGGATTCCTATGGGGCGGCGCGGTAGCGGCTAATCAGTGGGAAGGCGGCTGGAACGAGGGCGGTCGTGGTATGGCAAAGACCGACGTCACCACCGGCGGTACCGTGAGCGAGCCTCGCTACGTCACCTACATCGACAAGGACGGCAACCATGGCAAGATGAAGGACGGAGACCCTCTGCCCGAGGGTGCCCACTATGCCGTGCTCCCTGAGTACCACTATCCCAACCACGATGCCGTAGACGGCTACCACCACTACAAGGAGGACATCGCGCTCATGGGCGAGATGGGCTTCAAACAGTTCCGCATGTCCATCAGCTGGTCGCGCCTCTTCCCGAAGGGCACCGAGAAGTACCCCAACCCCGAGGGCGTTGCCTTCTACAAGGACATGTTTGAGGAGATGCACAAGAACGGCATCGAGCCGCTCGTTACCATCTGGCACTTCGACACGCCGCTCTACCTCGAGGAGCACTGTGGTGGCTGGGAGAACCGCGAGACCATCGACCATTTCGTGCGCTATGCCACCGCATGCTTCACCGAGTTCAAGGGTCTCGTGCACCACTGGCTCACCTTCAACGAGATCAACAACACCATCATGTTCCTGCCGTTCACGGGTCACACCACGGACGAGGATTACCAGCGCGCCTATCAGCACCTGCATCACAAGTACGTCGCGAGCGCCAAGGCCGTGCAGATCGGCCACGCCATCGATGGTGACAACAAGATCGGCTGCATGATTTGTGGCATTGCCTGGTATCCGCACACCTGCGACCCCGCCGACATCCTCAAGGCACAGCATCAGATGGAGGAGGGCGTCTGGTACTCCGGTGACGTGCAGTGCCTGGGTGAGTATCCCACCTATGCCACGCGCCTGTGGAAGGAGCACAACGTCGAGCTTGAGATTGCCGATGAGGACATCGTCGACCTCGCGCTTGGCACGGTTGACTTCTATACCTTCAGCTACTACATGTCCAACGTCGTGACCACCCATGAGGTCAAGGACATGGTCAAGGGCAACTTCAGCGCTGGCGCGCGCAACGAGTACCTGCAGTACTCCGATTGGGGCTGGGGCTACGACCCGACCGGCCTGCAGTGGTACCTCGAGTGGGCGGCTGCGCGCTACAACATGCCGCTCATGGTCGTCGAGAACGGCCTCGGTGCCTTCGACACGGTCGAGGAGGACGGCTCCATCCACGACTCCTACCGCATTGACTACTTCCGCCCACACATCGAGGCCATGAGCCGCGCCATCGACAACGGCGTCGACCTCATCGGCTACACCACCTGGGGCTGCATCGATGTCGTCTCCGCCGGCACGGGCGAGATGCGCAAGCGCTACGGTTTCATCTACGTGGACATGGACGACGAGGGCAAGGGCAGCATGGCCCGTAGCCGCAAGGACAGCTTTTTCTGGTACAAGAAGGTCATCGCCAGCAACGGTGAGGATCTGGCATAGGGTTTCTGGTGCGGGGTGGCGGGCGACGAGGGCAGCCCGCCCCGTCCGACCCACTCCGTGCCGTCCGCCCCGCCCGCGCGAACTACACACGGTTTCTCTTGAAGCTGAAATTTGGTCCGAAATCCGTTCAGAAAACGCCTTTATTGGGATATTGAAGAGAAACCGTGTGTAGTTTACAGAACAGAAACAAAGCCACGTGCTGTGGACGTCGGTGTTGTTTCTCTAAAGAAGCTTGCTGCCAAGGTGGACGACTCCGTGGGAAGGCTGGCGTTTCTTGTCGTTATCGCTGCGTCTGGTTACGTATGTCGTTGAAGCGATGATGTCTACATAGCCTTCATATCGCCCTTTTATTGAATGTGGCAATCCAAGTCGGAGCAGCTGACCTTTAGATAGCCGAAGTGCTTGGCTTGGGAAGCCGCCATGGCGAAACGCATGTCATTCGCATCTTAGGGTAAAGTGGGGGTAACCAACCGTTTGAGGCTGCATTCGATTATTTGGATGGGATGGCATGAGCAAGATTTGGCAGATGTATGGCAACGATGCGCACGACATGACCGTGCGGCTTCTGGAGGAAGCGGACGCGTGGCGGCTCGTACCGACGGGCGGCTCGGTGGCGCTCAAACCGAACCTCGTGGTGACAGGTGTCGCCGAAGAAGGGGCCATCACGCATCCCGGCGTGCTGAGCGGCTGCATCGAGTACTTCCGCGAGCACGGCGCGACCGACATCAGCATCATCGAGAGCAGCTGGATTGGCGATAACACCATGCGTGCGTGGCGCCGCTCGGGTTACGAAGAGGTGTGCCGACGCTACGACGTGCCGTTCTTTGACCTCAAGCGCGACCGGACGCGTACGGTGCAGACGCCTGCGGGTCACATCGCGATATGTGCGCGGGCGCTTGATACGGGTCTCTTGGTGGACCTTCCTGTGCTCAAGGGGCACTGCCAGACGCGGATGACCTGCGCTCTCAAGAATCTCAAGGGTTGCATACCAGACTCCGAGAAGCGGCACTTCCATGCCATGGGTCTTACGAAGCCCATAGCGGCGCTCGCCGCTGCGCTGCGGCCCGGACTCGTCGTGGTGGACAGCATCTGCGGAGACCTATCCTTCGAGGAGGGTGGCACACCCGTTCAGACGAACCGGATGTATCTCTGCGCGGATGCCGTGCAGGCCGATGCCTACGGCTGCTCGCTCATGGGCCTCTCGCTCGAAGACGTGCCCTACGTCGAGCTGGCCGAGCGGTACGGTGCGGGCAAGACTGGCTGGTCACCCGATGATCTCGTGTTTCTCAACGAGCCAAGCGCTGGGCAGGACTACCCCCGACCGCGCGGCACCGTGGCGCGGCTCACCCGTAAGGTGCATGAGAACCAGGCGTGTTCGGCCTGCTTTGCGTCGCTCGTGCGAGCGCTCTATGAGGCGGAGGAGATGGGCGTTGCGGTTGATGCAGGCTCCATCTACATCGGGCAAGGCTGGCGAGGCAAGTCGTTTGACGGACTGGGTATCGGTCGCTGCTGCTCGGGGGCGACGACCTGTGTTCCGGGTTGTCCGCCGACTGCCGAGGTGATCGTACGCCAACTCCACCAAGCAAGATGAGACGTCTTGGGCTCTAAGCGACTCCGAAACGCTCCTCATTCCGCGTGTAGCGTGTTTGCGCAACGTAGAGCGGACGTTTTGGCGCATAAAATGAGTAACTCCTTCCGTGCGTCCTCTCCTTGTGTACACTGGGATTTGCGTACGCTATGCCCTGTCGAGAGGAGAACACCATGCTGCACAAGACGCTCAAGCCCTTCCCCAAAGACTTCCTGTGGGGTGCCTCGACCTCTGCCTATCAGGTGGAAGGCGCGGCTCTCACGAATGGCAAGGGCCCCTCGGTCCAGGATGTGAAGGAGCCGCCAGCGGGCACCAGTGGCTTCGAGGTCGCTGCTGACCAGTATCATTTCTTCAAGGAGGACGTGGCCCTCATGGCCGAGATGGGCTTCAAGACCTATCGCTTCTCCATCAGCTGGGCGCGCCTCTTGCCCGAGGGAACGGGCCGGGTGAACGAGGAGGGCGTGCAGTACTACTCCGACCTCATCGACGAGTGCCTCAAGTACGATATTCAGCCGCTCGTGACCATGTACCACTTTGACCTCCCCGCCGCGCTGGACGAGAAGGGTGGATGGTCAAATCGCGCCACCGTCGACGCTTTCGTGGAGTTCTCCGAGCTCATGTTCAAGAGCTACGGTGACCGCGTGAAGTACTGGCTCACCATCAACGAGCAGAATATGATGACCCTTGCGGCCGGCGCTGTCCTCGGCGTTGATACCTCCGCCCCCGGCGCACAGAAGCGCATCTACGAGATGAATCACCACATGCTGCTCGCCCAGGCCAAATCCATGAACCTCTGCCACGAGATGTTGCCCGAGGCAAAGATCGGCCCCGCGCCGAACATCGCACTGGTGTATCCCGAGACCTGCAAGCCGGAGGACGTGCTTGCCGCCCAGAACATGAACGCGCTGCGCAACTGGCTCTACCTCGACATGGCCGTCTATGGTATCTACAACAACATCGCGTGGAGCTACCTTGCCGAGATCGACGCCATTCCCGAGAACATCCTACCGGGCGACATGGAGATCATGGCCTCTGCCAAGCCGGACTTCATCGCCTTCAACTACTACAGCACCGCGACGGTGCGCATGCCCGATGCCGATGCACAGTCCACGAAGGGCGACCAGCAGCGTGGCGCCACCATCGCCGGCTTCTCCCAGGGCGTGAGCAACCCCAACTTCCAAAAGACCGAGTTCGGTTGGGAGATCGATCCCATCGGCTTCCGCAATACCCTGCGCGAGGTCTACAGCCGCTATCACCTGCCCATCATCATCACCGAGAACGGCTTGGGTGCCTACGACAAGCTCGAGCAGGACGAGGCTGGCAACGACGTCGTGCACGATCCGTATCGCATCGACTACCTGCGTGCGCACATCGAGCAGATGCACCTCGCCATCTCCGACGGTGTGGACATGATGGGCTACTGCCCGTGGAGCGCCGTGGACCTCATCTCCACGCACGAGGGCTTCGTCAAGCGTTATGGCTTCATCTTCGTCAACCGCGAGGAGTTCGACCTGCTCGACCTGCGCCGCGTGCGCAAGGACAGCTTCTTCTGGTACAAGAAGGTCATCGCCAGCAACGGCGAGGACCTCGCATAAGATTTCTGGTGTGGGGTAGTGGGCGACAGGAGCTGCCCGCCCCGTCCGACCCACTCCGTGCCGTCCGCCCCGCCCGCGCGAACTACACACGGTTTCTCTTGAAGCTGAAATTTGAGCCGAAATCCGTTCAGAAAATGCATTTTTTGCAATAGTGAAGAGAAACCGTGTGTAGTTTACGGAACGGTAACAAACCAACCGCGACAACCCGCCCGCAACAACCCCCTCCATCCTTCTCGCCATGAGCAACGGCTCCGGCCTGTGGTGGTAAGCTTGAGCAAAGAAACGCGGTTTGCCCAAGTTGACATGGAACGGGTGGGGGATGCCTCATGGCTAGCGATCTTGCGCGGTTTTCGGTGACGATGCCCGAGGCTCTGCTTGTGGAGCTCGATGCCTACGCGGCGCGTCGCGGAACAAACACGAATCGGTCGGAGGTGCTGCGCGACCTCGTGCGAGAGCGGCTGGTCGATGAGAAGGTGTCGCTTCCTGACGAGGAGGTCGTCGGCTCCATAACCATGGTGTATGACCACCACACGCCTGGACTCTCGGCAAAGCTCGACAAGATTCAGCATCGCCACACCGCCGAGATTGTGAGCACGATGCACGTGCATCTCAATCACAGCGACTGCCTCGAGATCGTCGCCGTGCGCGGTCCGGCGCGCATCGTAGCAAACATGGCCGACTGCATGACCGGGCTCAAGGGCGTCCGCTACGGTCGGCTCACCTGCGTCGCCACCGCCACGCCAGATTCGTAGCGCTTCTCCCGCACGAGTGCCGCGTGCATTATGCTATAGTAGCAGTGTTACGATTTGTGAATTCGTGTGAAGGCGGTGCGATGGGAGACTCACGGCAGGGCGGGCTCGGCGAAGACATTCGTGCCTACTGGGACGAGCGTGCCGTCACCTACTCCAACGGCGTGCTGGGCGAGCTCTCGGACGACCGGCGCAAGCCGTGGGAGCAGGTCATTGCCCGCGAGACCGCCGATCTGGTGGAGGAGGCGCTTCGCGACTCCAGGCGTCCGCGTGCCGTCGATCTCGGATGCGGTCCGGGCTTCTTTGAGATTCTGCTCGGCAGCGTGGGCTGGCAGGTGGATGCCGTAGACGACAGCGTCTGCATGCTGCGTCTTGCTCGCGCCAATGCGAAGGCTGCGGGACTGGATCAGGACATCTCCTTCGCCCAAAGTGATTTCGCGCGCTTGCCCTTCGAGGATGGTGCCTTTGACCTGGTGGTTTCGCGCAACGTGACCTGGCTCATGCGCGAGCCCGAGGCGACGTATGACGAGTGGCTGCGAGTGCTACGACCGGGGGGAAAGCTGCTCGTCTTTGATGCCAACTGGTATCGCTACCTCGTGGATCCTGACGTCGATATTGCGCGACGCCATGATCAGGAGGCCAACGTGCTCGAAGGTTGGGACGAGCAGTCCATGGCGACCTCCGACGAAGAGAAGCGCTGCGAGGAGCTGGCTTCCGAGCTTCCCCTCACGCCGATCCTGCGGCCAGCGTGGGACATCGAGACGCTCCGCGCGCTTGGTGCCACCGAAGTGCAAGCCGATGAGAATGCCTGGTTGGAGCTTTGGTCACACAGCGAGCAGACCTACTACGGTTCTACGCCCATGTTTCTCGTCAAGGCAGCAAAGGCGTGGACGTGAGACGTTATGTCATACGACGGCTCCTGCAGCTCGTGCCCGTCATCCTCGGGATTACGCTGCTGTCCTTCGGCTTGATGTACCTGGCAGGTGGAGATGTCGTGACGGCTATGCTGGAGAACCAGGGCGTCGCCGTCACGCAGGAGCTCATCGACGCGCGGCGCCACGAGCTCGGGCTCGATCGGCCGTTCCTGGTGCAATACGCCGCTTGGTTTGCCGACTTGGTTCGCGGCGACATGGGCACGAGCTACGTGTCGGGCAAGGACGTTTTTGGGACGTTTGCCTCGAAGTTGCCAGCGACCATACTGCTCACCTGTACGTCGGTGATATCGACGGTAATCATCGCCGTTCCGCTCGGCATCCTGTCGGCGACTCATCGAAACCGGTTCGTCGATTACCTCGTTCGCGTGTTGAGCTTCGTCGGCAACTCGCTGCCGAACTTCTTTGTGTCGCTGCTGCTTATTTACGTGTTTGCCATCAGGCTCGGGTGGCTTCCCGTCATATCGTCAAGCATCGGAAAGACTGGCATCGATGCGATATCGGCGGCGGGTCTCGTCCTCCCCACGGCAACGCTTGCCATCGCGATGGCGTCGAAGTACACGCGTCAGATTCGTGCCACCGTGCTCGAGGAGCTTGGCAAACCCTACGTTGTCGGCGCCCGCGCGCGCGGCGTGCCCGAGCACCGTATCCTTACGAGAGACGTGCTCAAGAGCGTTATGATCATGCTCGTAACGCTTCTGGCACTCTCGATTGGCGATTTGCTCGGCGGTACCGCTATCGTGGAGACGATCTTTCAGTGGGATGGCGTAGGTAAGCTTGCGGTGGATGCCATCACCATGCGTGACTATCCCATGATTCAGGCATATGTCGTGTGGATGGCCATCATCTATGTCGTCGTCAACCTTGTGGCGGACATCCTGTACCACGTCCTTGATCCGCGCGTGCGGCTAGGGGGTGACGTGCAGTGATCCAGACCGACACGATCGCTGACGTGACAGTGCGCGTGCAGGTGGTGCGCCGCGAGCACACGGGGTCGATGCTTGTCGTGCTTGTCACGCTTGCCGCCCTCATCATCCTCGTCGCGCTGTGCGCTCCGGTGCTTTGCCCTTATGATCCCTATGCGCAGGACCTCTCGTCCGCATTACAGCCACCGAGTGCGCAGCATCTCGCCGGTACGGATCGCTATGGTCGCGACCTGCTCTCGCGCATCATCATCGGCGCTCAGCCCTCGGTATTCTTCACGCTTCTGCTCGTTGCCCTCATAGCCGTCACGGGTGTGACCGTAGGCGTTCTCTGCGGGTGGAAAGGGGGCAGGCTCGACGTCGTCCTCATGCGTGTCTCCGACCTGTTCCTGGCGTTTCCTGGCCTCGTGTTTGCGCTCGCCATAGCGGGCGTGCTCGGCGGGGGCATGACGAACGCCGTGCTTGCGCTCGCTGCCATCAGTTGGCCCAAGTACGCACGCATCGCTCGCGGCCTCACGCTCGGGCAAAAGAACGAGCCCTATCTGGATGCCGCGCGACTTGCCGGCTGCACCACAGCTCAGCTCCTATTTCGCCACATCCTGCCAAACATCGCGGGTCCCATCCTCGTCACGGCCATGCTCGACATCGGCACGATGATGATGGAGCTTGCGGGTCTCTCGTTTCTGGGGCTTGGCGCGCAGCCGCCCATGGCGGAATGGGGTTCCATGATGAGCGACAGCCGGAGTTTCCTGCAGACGGCCCCATGGACCGTCATCGCACCCGGCATCGCCATATTCGTGGTCGTGATGGTGTTTAACCTGCTTGGCGACACGATTCGGGACTATATGGATCCGAAGCGTCGTGTGGGTAGGCGTAATGCACGCAGAGGTCAGGTCTAGAGAGGGAGAAGTATCATGCGACAACTCAAGTGGAAACGCAACGGATTTGCCATCTTGGCGGTGATGCTGGCCATGGCCGTGGCTCTTTGGGGCTGCGGTGGGTCGCAGGGCTCGACGGAGTCCACGCAGGCTTCGGAGGGGGCGGGCGAAAAGACTTTCGTCTACGGGACCACAGGCTACGGTGTGCAGATGGACGACGTCGGCCTGAACCCGCACAGCGCCTATTCGGGTTGGTCGGCGGTGCGCTACGGCGTAGGAGAAACGCTGTTTAGGTTTAACGATGCCATGGAGGCCGAACCTTGGCTTGCCACGGGCTATGAGTATCTGGACGACACGCACGTGAGGATTGAGCTGCGCGAGGGCGTGAAGTTCTCGAGCGGGCGCACGATGGACGGGGAGGCCGTCAAGGAGTGTCTCGACGACCTCATCGCCACGCACGACCGCGCGCCACTTGACATGAAGATTGCTAAGATCGAGGCCGAGCCCAACGCCATCGTTATCGAGACGAGCGAGCCCTGCCCGGCGCTCATCAACTACCTGGGCGACCCTTATGGTGCCATCATCGACATGCAGGCTGGCGTGACGGACGATCGGAACGTGTCGGGCACCGGCCCCTACGTGGCCGACACGGTGAGCGACACCGAGATAACGCTGCACAAGAACGAGGACTACTGGGGCGGCGAGCCCAAGGTCGACAAGGTGGTCGTGCGCGAGTTCACTGACACCGACGCCCTTCAGAGCGCGCTGCAGTCCGGTGAGGTCAACGCGACGTATGGGCTGGCGTATTCCAGCTATGCGCTCTTTGAGAACGATGCCTACAACATCGCCGACTGCTTTACGAGTCGTGTGTTCTTTGGGCAGTTCAACTATGCATCGTCCATCATGCAGGATGAGTCCGTGCGGACTGCACTCGCGATGGGGATTGACAAGGCGAGTTTCGTGGAAACGCTGCTGAATGGCCGGGGCATGCCAGCCAAGGGGCCGTTTCCCTCTACGATGAGGTTCGGCGACGATACCGTCACCACTGAGTCCTACGATCCCAGTGCGGCAAAGAAGCTCCTCGAGAAGGCCGGCTGGACCGATGCGGATGGCGACGGCATCCGTGAAAAGGATGGCCAGAAGCTGACGATACGCTGGCTCACGTATCCTGGACGCCTGGAGCTGCCGCTCCTTGCCGAGGCGGCGCAAGCCACGCTCAAGGACATCGGCTTTGACGTGCAGGTGAACTCGACGGCGAACCATACCGAAATCCGCAAGGACACGGATGTCTGGGACGTGTATGTGAGCGCGCTCACGACGGCGCCCACGGGTGACCCCGAGTACTTCTTTGGCGCTACGTGCCTCTCCGCATCGCCAAAGAACTTCGGTGGCTATCAGAGCGACGAGCTCGACGAGATGCAAAAGAAGCTGCACACGACGTTCGATGCCGACGAGCGGGCAGAGCTCGCGACGAAGATGAGCCAGCGCATCCTCGATGACCATGGCTACTTCTTTGCGTCGTTCCTACAGATGGGGATCGTCAGCCAGGCCAACGTGAAGGGCATGGCTGCACACCCCTGCGACTATTACGAGATCACGGTCGACTTGGACGTGTGACATGAACAAGCCGCTGCTCGAATTCTCCCATGTCGAAGTTTCCTACAACGGGGCACCCGTGGTGCACGACGTGTCGTTCCCGGTGATGGAGGGCGAGGTCGTGTGCGTTGTCGGAGAGTCGGGCAGCGGCAAGTCCACGTTGGTGCGGGCTGCTATGGGCCAGCTGGGTGATGCGGGTCTCGTCACCCGTGGCGACATCTGGTATGAGGGACGCTCCATCCCCGATCTGCCGGAGCGCGATCTCAGACGGCTCTGCGGAGGCGACTTCGCGCTCGTCTTCCAAGACAGCCTCGCTTCGTTCGCGCCTCTGCGTCGCATCGGCGACCAGGTGTACGAGAGTCTTGCCGTGCATCGCGAACTGACGCGTGCCCAGGCAGATACGCTGGCCAAGGAGACGTTCGAGCGGCTTGGGCTGCCGGATTCCGAGCGCGTGCTCGCGAGCTATCCCTTCGAGCTCTCGGGCGGCATGGGTCAGCGTGTGGGCATCGCTGTGGCGCTTCTCTCTGAGCCGCGCATACTCTTTGCCGACGAGCCAACGAGCGCTCTCGATGTCATCACGCAGGCGCGGGCGGTCGAGCTTTTGCGTACGGTGAATCGCGAGTTGGGGACGACGGTAGTGCTCGTGACGCACAACATGGGCGTCGTGCGTGCCCTTGCCAATCACGTGCTCGTGCTCAAGGATGGGAATGTCGTCGAGTTCGGCGACGTCTTACAAGTGCTCAACGCCCCGCACGCTGCCTACACGCGCGAGCTCATTGCGGCATCGCCGCGCATTGCGCGAGGGGAGGGGGTGCTTCATGTCTGAGAATGTTCTGGACATTCGTGACGTCACCAAGGTGTTTGAGCGCAAGGGGCAACCGAGCCTCAGGGCGGTTGACGGGGTGAGCTTCTCGGTCGGCCGCGACGAATGTGTGGGACTCGTTGGGGGCTCGGGATGCGGAAAGACGACCATCGCGCGATTGGTCACGCGGCTCATCGAGCCGTCGTCGGGTAGCATCGCGCTCAACGGTCGCGACATCCATGAGCTTGTAGATGGCGTGCAGATGGTGTTCCAAAACCCAGTCGCATCGTTTGATCCGCGCAGAACGTTGGGGCAGGGCGCAGCCGAAGCTCTCATTAATGCCGGCATGCCCAAGCCGGAAGGCTACCGCAAAGCCCTGCGCCTCATGAAGCAGGCAGAGAAATTCGGCAGGCCCGTTATCTGCTTTGTGGATACATCCGGCGCCTACTGCGGAATCGGTGCTGAAGAAAGGGG
>ONMP01000262.1 GCA_900318935.1 uncultured Actinomycetes bacterium | reverse complement strand
CTATCGTGTGCTTGCTGGCCACTTTTTTCATCGCAAGGCCGAAGATGATGGCCCAGAACAGTATGCCGATATAATTAGCGGTGGAGGTGGATTGAATCGGATTGGACACCATGTTGGTGAAAAGGTTGGCGAACACATCAGTCAAAGATCCGGGAGCCGTCTGGCTTGCAGCATCTTTTAATGCGAGTCTGACGGGGAAGAGGAAACTGCCTGCGACAGCCAGCAAGGCGGCGATGAACGTGCTGAGCAAATATCTGGAGATGACGGTTCGGAAGCGCGGTCCCAGTCCTCCGCCAGTCTTGGCGATGGATGCTGTGACGAGTACGGCTACCAAAACCGGTGCGATGGCCTTCAGCGCACTGACAAAGATTTGTCCGAGCATGGAAATGACGGTCCACTGCGGAACCACGAGAGCGAGTGTGGCACCGATGACCAGACCGTGCTCGGTGCCCCACGTGGGTGGCGGCTTACCGTACGCAACCTCAAGGTGAGCGCTGGGGCTGGCTTCATCGTGGCGCTGACGGGCGACATCATGACGATGCCGGGGTTGCCGCGCGTTCCTGCTGCCGAAAGAATCGACGTGACGGACGATGGTCGCATCGTCGGCCTGTTCTGACGCCCGGAGTCTGACGGCGCCTTCGTGCTGTCCATCGGTATAATGTGCAGCTGTGGGAATTCGACAAGTGAGGACATGATGGCATCAAGACTGACCGAGCGGACCTTCGAGGAGTTTGCCGCTGCGCTTGCGGCAAAGGAGCCCGTGCCAGGTGGGGGAGGTGCGGCTGCGCTTGTTGGCGCACTTGGAGCGGCTCTATGCTCGATGGTTGGCAACTACACCCTGGGCAAGAAGACCTATGCCGAGGTGCAGGATGACGTCACGCGCATGCTCGCCGAGGCAGAGGAGGTTCGTCTGCGACTCATCGAGCTCGTGCAAGAGGACGCGGATGCCTTCGTGCCGCTGAGCCGTGCCTACGCAATCCCGCGTGATGACCCCAAGCGCGCTGACATTCTTGAGGAATGCACCAAGCAAGCAATCACCGCGCCGCTTGAGATGATGCGGCAGTGCTGTCGTGCCATCGACCTCTTGGAAGAGATGGCCCAGAAGGGAAGCCGCATGCTGCTCTCCGATGTGGCATGCGGCGCATACTTAGCGCGGGCAGCGCTCGAGGCGGCAAGCGTCAACGTGTTTGTAAACACCCGCTCGCTCAAGGATCGGGCGTTCGCCCGCACCGTCGAAGACGAGTGCGACGCGATGCTCGCGACATATGCGCCGTGCGCGGAGACGTGCGCGAACGACGTGGTAGCCAAGCTCAGGGGATGATGAGGCGCGGCCAGCTGGACGCAAGGAAGGGAAGAAATGGCAAGGATTCTCAAAGGATTGCCCGTGGCTCAGGCGCTGACGAAGGAGCTGGCCGCACGTGCGGAGGCGCTGGCACAAAGCGGTGTCGTGCCAACGCTTGCAATCGTGCGCGTCGGCGAGCGCGAAGACGACCTGTCCTACGAGCGCGGTGCCGTGAAGCGCTGCGAGGCCGTGGGCATCGCCACAAAGAAGTTCGTCTTGGCGAGCGATTGTACGCAGCAGGATCTGATGGACGTGATTGGGCAGGTCAACGCTGACGAGGGGATCCATGGTTGCCTGATGTTTCGTCCGCTGCCCGCGCACCTGGACGAGCCCGCGGCATGTGCGGCGATTTCTGCCGACAAGGACGTGGACTGCCTTACGCAGGGGTCACTCTATGGGGTGTTTGCCCAGCGTGAGATGGGTTTTCCGCCCTGCACGGCCGAGGCCTGCATCGAGCTTCTGGACCACTATGGATACGAGCTCGAGGGGGCCGACGTCTGTGTGGTTGGCAGGTCGCTCGTCATCGGCAAACCGGTCTCGATGATGCTTCAGGCGCGCAATGCCACGGTCACGATGTGCCACACGCGCACGCGCGACCTTGCCGCGAAGTGTCGTGCGGCGGACATCCTTGTCGTTGCGGCGGGTCATGCGGGCACCATCGGCGCTGATGCTGTGCGCGAAGGCCAGGTGGTCGTCGACGTGGGCATCAACTGGGATGCCGCGGCGGGAAGGCTCGTAGGTGACGTGGCGTTCGATGAGGTAGAGCCGTTAGTCGCCGCCATCACTCCCGTGCCAGGCGGGGTGGGCAGCGTGACCACTGCCGTGCTTGCGAAGCACGTGGTGGAGGCTGCTGAGCGCAAAGCCCTGCAATGTGGCAAATGCTGACCGTGTGAGGTACGTGAGAACTAAGGAGGGCTCGTGGACAGCGATCTGACCTACAAGGCCATAGACAAGCCTCGCGTGGAGGCGGCGGTGCGGGAGTTCTTGGCGGCGATAGGGGAAGACCCTGATCGCGAGGGACTTCTTGGCACTCCCGACCGAATTGCCCGTGCTTGTGAGGAGATCTTTGGCGGCATGCAGGAGGACCCGAGCGAGCACCTTCTCAAGCAATTCCACGAGCCTGGCAACGAGGACATGGTCATCGTGCGTGACATCCCCTTCTCCTCGATGTGCGAGCACCACCTGCTCCCCTTCACGGGACGTGCGCATATCTGCTATTTGCCACGAGACGGCCGAATCACGGGCCTCTCGAAGCTGGCGCGTTGCGTGAGCGGCTATGCGCGTCGTCCTCAGCTGCAAGAGCGCCTTACCAGACAGATTGCGGATGCCCTGATGCTGCGGCTCGATCCCCTGGGTGCACTCGTGGTTCTCGAGGCACAGCACACGTGCATGACGATGCGAGGCATCCGAGCGGCAGGATCTCTTACCGTGACGAGCGCGGTCCGCGGGTGGTTCGAGAGAGACCTCAAGGCGCGCGAAGAGGCCCTGAGGCTCATCGGCATGGGAACGTCGAACGTTGGATAACGCAAAGGTGGTACAAGCCAAACGGGAGTTGAGGCGACGCCTGCGGGCGGCACGGGCGGCGCTTGACGTTGGTGAGCGCATGCGGGAGGATGGTGGCATTTCCGACGCGGTGGCAAAGCTCGCCGTATGGTCGGAGTGCCGAGTGGTCTATGCATACCTCTCGTTCGGCAGCGAGGTGGACACGCGCTCGCTCATATTGCGCGCTTGGCAAGAGGGCAAGCTGGTGGCGCTGCCTTGGTGCGTTCCCGGTACGCGTCAGATGCGCTGGTTTCGGGTGAATTCCTTGGACGGCCTCGTGAAGAGTAGCCTCGGAGTCGAGGAGCCGGTTCCTGACCCGACGCTCGAGCTAGATGGAAGGGGAGACACGCAAGCGCTCGCCCTCGTCCCGGGTCTCGCCTTCGACAAGAGGGGATTTCGCCTCGGATATGGCGCCGGATTCTATGACGGATTCCTCGCGGCTTTCGGCGGGTACTCGGTCGGCTTGTGTCGGCACGCGACTCTCGTGGATGACCTTGCGGAGCTGGGCGTCTTGGAGCCGCATGACCGAGCCGTGGACCTCGTTGTCACTGGTATACGGGGAGGTCGCGCGCGGTCAGGCGCTCGCAGACGTAGCGTGCAAGGTTCTCGGCCGTGGTGCGGAACGGCAGGATGGTGAGCGAGAAACCCTCGGACTTGAGTGCGGTGACCGTTACTGGGGAGAGGGAGTCCTTCTCTACGAGGAAGGTGTGGTCGAGTTCATCGGCGATTGCGCATACCTCTTGCTTGAACACGCCAAAGTCGAGCACCATGTCGCGCATCGTGCCTTCCTTTTGCAACGTGGCCTGTTGCAAATAGACCACCATGCGCCACCGATGTCCATGTAGGTTCTCGCACTTGCCGTAATAGTCCGTGAGGAAATGAGCGCTATCGAAACATGCCTCGGTCTTCAGTTCATACATGTTGTTCTCCTATCCGCGTAGCTGTCCCACCACCGCGCCAGCCGTCGTAATCGATCCGCAGGCGACAAGTGCTTCATCTTTGAGTCCCGCGAGTGCCTCCGGCACGCTTCCATATGTCGCGATTGGTTCCACCCCGTGGGCTTGGAACTTTTGCGCGAGATCCTGTGCGGAAAGCGCACGAGGAGAGTCCGTCTGCGTACAGACAACACGGGGAAACTCGGCTGCCAGCAGGCCCACTATACCGTCAACGTCCTTGTCGGCCAAGACCGCGCAGAGGAGCGTGGGCCTCTTTTCCACCTCAGGCGATACTGTGCGCAGGGCTTCGATAAATGCCTCCACCGACTGTGGGTTGTGGCAGGCGTCTACGAGGCGAACCGGCCGATTAGTCACGAGGTCGAAGCGCCCCGGTGTCGGACATGTCGCCACGGACGCAAGAAGCGCCGTCATATCGAGCGGGCGTCCCAGATACTCCTCGGCGAGGGTAATGGCGCAGGCGATGTTTGCCGCCTGGTAGTGCGGTTTCGGCGCGCCGACGTTGTACGAGGCCGCGGACATCCTCGAGGTTGTTGGCGCGTACCAAGACGGGCGCAACAGCTTGTTCCTCGCACCGGGACAAAAAGACGTCCTCCAGCGAGTCCGGGGTTGCCGTGCCCACTCCGAGCACACAGCTGCGCCCAGCTTTGATGACGGCGGCTTTCTCGGACGCAATCGCTTCCAGCGTGTTGCCCAAGATGCGCATGTGGTCGAGCCCGATGCCCGTGACAGCGACGGTGCGGATGGACTTTGCGGCGCTTGTTGCATCCCAGCGACCGCCCATGCCCACCTCGAGCACGGCTACGTCCACACCAGCTTCGGCAAAGACTACCATCGCCGCAACGGTGAGCAAGTCGAATTCCGTGATGTCGTAGGGTCGCTCTCCCAAGGAGACACGCCGTTCGTTCACTCGTCTGCCGGCCTCGACTGCAGCGGCAATGCCTCGGGAAAAGGCTGCCTCGCTGACAGGCGCGCCACCCACCTCCATACGCTCGGTGTAACTTACCAGTTCGGGACTCGTATAGAGCGCGACGTGCAAGCCCTCTCCCGCAAGAATTGCCGCCGTATAGCGTGCCGTCGACGTCTTGCCGTTCGTGCCCGCTATCTGCACACACGAGAAGCACAGGTCCGGGTCACCGAGTTCAGCGAGCATGTCCTCCACCGTCTCGAGCAGAGGACAGATGCCTAACTTCAGGGTGGCATGCAGCGCGTCAAGTGCGTCCTTATACGTAATCGCGTCTACCTCGAAAGGCAGCGAATATGCTCCCATCTGACCCGCCTTTCGCTCGTCTACCCCGCCTGAGGGGACGGAGTGACAAGGGGGACAGTCCCATTGTTCCCTCGGGGACGGAGGGGGACAGTCCCCTTGGTACCCAGGGGACTGTCCCCCTCGTCACTCCGTGACCATTTCCTAGAACTCTACGGTACGCGGCGCGTCGGTGAAGCTGCAGAAGGTCGCCGTACCGTCCTCGATGCCGTAAACGATGGTGTTGCCGTCGCCGACGGCATACATCTTCTTGAGGGCGGGGTAGGCATCGAGCATCGAAGCCGCTGCCTCGTCGGACTCGTTGGCCACGAGCTTGCCCGAGACGCGAATCCACTGGCCCTTCTTGAATCCGGAAATTTCGAACTTCGGGTTGGCCTCGAGCTGCTTCGCGACATCCTTGCTCTTGCCAGTCTGGATGTAGAGCTTGCCCTCAAAGATGTGGGCTGTGCCGAACGGCCTCACGCGCGGCTGGTCGCCGTCAGTCGTGGCCAAGTAATACGTGCCGCAGTCCTTCAGGAACTCGCAAACCTCATCAATCGCTGCCATAATGCTTCCTTCCTCGCTAACTATGGGCCGTCTGCCCACCCGTCATGATAGCACTGTCTCTCCCCATGGCGCGATGCTAGAGCACGAGGATGCCGAGGTGCTCGAGCAGAACTTTGAGACCGATGAGTATGAGTATCACGCCGCCGACGAACTGCGACGGCCTGCGGTAGCGCATACCGAACTGGTTGCCCACGAGTACGCCCACGATGCTCAGAACAAAGGTGGTCACGCCAATGAGCGAGACGCTCAGCCAAATGTTGACCGACAGGGAAGCGAACGCGATGCCGACGGTGAGCGCGTCGATCGAGGTCGCGATGGCGAGCATCAGAACCTCGCGTGCGTCGATGGTTGAAGAGGCGCCTACCTCTTCGTCATCCTCTGAAATCGCCTCGCGAATCATCCCGCCGCCGATGAAGGCCAAAAGACCGAACGCAATCCAGTGATCGATGGGCTCGATGAGCCATAGGAGCTGACTCCCGAGCGCCCATCCGATGATGGGCATGCCAGCCTGGAAAGCTCCGAACGCAAGAGCGAGAATCAGCGTGGTCTTCCAGTCAACGCGTCGCATTCCCAGCCCTTTGCATACGGACACCGAGAAGGCGTCCATGCTCAAACCCACTGCTAGCAAGAAGAGTTCTGCCAAGCCCATGATTCCTCCTGTTTCCGTTTCCCCGAATCACTATAGCGCAGTTTCGCGGCGTCCCACCACGCATTGATGCATTTGACGGAAGCTAAAGCCCAATGGGCGCAGATAGTATGTAAACTATGGTCATGTGTTTAACAATCGATAAAGGAGGGGTCATGGAAATCTCGACAACCCAGCATGACGGTACGGCCACCATCAGCATTTCCGGCTGGCTCGATACGAGCACGTCGCCTCAGCTCCAAACGGCTGTGTCGGAGCTTGATCCCAGCTGCAAGAAGCTCGTCATCGACCTAGCGGAGCTTGAGTATATCTCTTCGGCAGGGCTACGACAGCTTGTTGCTGCGCATAAGAAGATGGCAGGCGCGCTCACGATTGAGCATGTCAATTCTGATGTTCTTGACATACTGCGCATGGCAGGCTTCGATAAGCGGCTCAACATCGTTTAAGCTGATGACGGCGCGAGCGAAGGTCGCGAAAGACGAACTGGCTCCGGGTGTTGTGCCTCATGGGTCGCTGCTCTATCGAATCGGTACATATGCCGTGGTAGCACTACTGTGGTCTACGGTGGTGTCGCTATTGCTTTGCCGTGACTATACGATGAACGAGGCAACGCGTGAAAGCCAGACGGCTACGAACGCAGCGGCCGTATCCATCACAAATTACCTAGAGGATGTTGACTTAGATACGGTCTTCCGCTCGGGTGAATCAGAAGAGTACAGGGACTTGGTTGGTGACGTGGAAGAGCTTTGCAAGGGGCTCGGCCTTAAGTATCTATACTTATACGTCGTCAATGAAGCTCGCGACACGAGGACCTATCGCTTTGTCGTGGGGACCGAGGAAGAGAATAACGACGAGGATATCGACATCACAACATATATCCCCACCTTTGGCGATACCTCGGTCGCGCCGTTCAGTGAGCAAGAGTATGAAGCGCTCGATGGTCTTGCGCCCAAGACCTACGAAATAGTGCGAAACCAGTACGGATACCTGTTCTCGTGGTATTATCCGCTATTCCGAAGTGACGGCACGGTCTACGGTGTCATCGGAGCGGATTACGACGCTGGTCACATG
>ONMP01000008.1 GCA_900318935.1 uncultured Actinomycetes bacterium | reverse complement strand
CTCCTTCGGCGACAAGAAGATCGCCGTCATCAAGGTCGTCCGCAAGCTCACCGGTCTTGGCCTCAAGGAGGCCAAGGAGGCCGTCGAGAAGGTCCCCAATGTCATCATGGAGGGTGTCAAGAAGGAGGACGCCGAGGCTGCCAAGAAGGAGCTCGAGGAGGCTGGCGCCGCCGTCACCCTGAAGTAGTTCTTTGCTTCAACCAGCTTTACGAAGGCCGAGCCCACGGGTTCGGCCTTCTTTCATATGGAGGCGTGCATCGCATAAGGCGGAGGGCGACGTTCCCGCAGCGCGAAGCCCTAGAGCGCGCGAAGCTCGAAACGTCCGTTTTCGTAGATGCCGAAGCTGGCGCTGCCGTCCTTGGGGATGCCGATGCTACCTGGATTGAAAAGCGTGACACCAGGTTGTGCTGTGCTTTGCTCGTTGACTTTTACGTGCGTGTGGCCGTAGACGAGCGCGTCGCCGGGTGTGAGCCGTGGGGGATTGTCGATGCTGTTGTGGAGGCCCGGCCCATAGACATGACCGTGGGTGAGGAACAGCATGTGCCCGGTTTGGGGGTCAAAGAGCTCGTTGTACGTTGCCATGCAAGGAAAGTCGAGCACCATCTGGTCCACTTCGGCTTCGCAGTTGCCTCGCACGGCGATGATGCGCGTGGCGCGTTCGTTGAGCATCTCGATGACGCGCTTGGGCGCATAGTCATCTGGCAGGTCGTTGCGCGGTCCGTGGTAAAGAAGGTCGCCGAGCAGCACGAGCCTGTCGGGTACCTCGGCATCCACCACGCGCATGAGTCGCTCGCACGCGGACGCCGCCCCGTGTATGTCGGATGCGATAACGAGTTTCATGATTCCCCCTGTCGTCTGCCGTTCGTAACGCCAATCATAACCCGTTCCGCCGGATCGACGTCGCCGTGGCGGCCGTTCCTCCGGATTGACGTTCGTGTGGCTGGATTCCATGGGATCGACGTCGCCGTGGCTTCAAGTGCCACAGGAACGTCAATCTGGGGGGTAAAAATCCACGCCAACGGCAATCTCGGGGAAAGCGGGTCACGGCGACGTCGATTTGGCGGAAGGGGCTGCTGTGCGGGGGCGAAGGGTACGGGGCGCAAGCCACGGAGACGTCAAACTGGCGGAACGCCTACGCAACCTGCCTCACGCGATTGGCGTTCCCACCTACGTGGCGATGAGAAGGCTTGTGGAGTCAGCGCGCCGACGCCGTAAGCAGAGCGGAAGGATTGAGACACTTATGACACAGTCACAATATCTACACAAATAGGCGCGAAGTTTTCGCAGGTAGAAACAAAAGAAACTCTTATAAACCAAAAACCGGGCATTGTCAAGAAGCAATCGTTGACCTTACTAGCTCGTTCCGTTAAATTGGTATATTGCGACAAAAGCCGCTTTCTCGTCTGTTTGTTAGGAGGAACTGCCTGGTGAGTACCGCAACGCATTCCACTACTGTACACCAAGGGGAGCGCACGCGCGTGAGTTTTTCGAAAATCGCGCCGGCGATGGAACTTCCCAATCTCATCTCAGTTCAGAAGGAGTCGTTCGAGCGTTTCATGACCGACGGCCTTGCAGAGTCGTTCGCCGAGTTCTCGCCCATTGAGAACAACGCGGGCTCGATGGAGGTCACGTTTGGCGACCATCAGTTTGGCGATCCCGCCCACAGCATCTCCGAGTGCCGCGCCAAGGACATCTCGTACCAGGCGCCACTCTTCGTGGACGTTCGTTTCGTCAACAAAGAGACAGGCGAGATCAAGGAGCAGCTTGTCTTCATGGGCGACTTCCCGCTCATGACCTCGCGCGGCACCTTCGTGATCAACGGTACCGAGCGTGTCGTCGTCTCGCAGCTGGTGCGCTCTCCCGGTGTCTACTTCTCGCAGGAGGTCGACAACGGCATCGAAGTGCAGCGCGTGCAGTTCATCCCCGCACGTGGTGCTTGGCTGGAGTTCGAGGTGGACAAGAAGGGCCATCTGTCCGTGTCCATCGACCGCAAGCGCCGCCAGAGCGCCACGCTCTTCCTGCGCGCCCTCGGCATGGCCACGACCGACGACGAGATCTATGACCTCCTCGGCGAGTCCGACGTCGTACGCTCGACCGTCGAGCGTGACATCGCGACTACGCGCGAGGACGCTCTCATCGAGATTTACCGCAAGCAGCGCCCCGGCGAGCCTCCCACGGTGGAGTCCGCAAGCTCACTGCTCGAGGGCCTTTATTTCAACAACCAGCGCTACGACCTCGCACGCGTCGGTCGCTTCAAGATTAACAAGAAGCTCGGTTTCTCCGACGACATCACGGATCGTGTCATCACCAAGGACGACATCGTGAGCGCCCTGCGTTACCTGCTTCGACTCCACCAGCTCGCTGAGCGTAATGAGAAGGACCCCAGGCTGTCGTTCGATGACATCGACCATTTTGGCAACCGTCGTGTACGCACGGTAGGTGAGCTCGTTCAGAACCAGTTCCGCATCGGCATGAGCCGCATGGAGCGCGTTGTCCGTGAGCGTATGGCCTCTCAGGACGCCGACGACATCACGCCGCAGTCCCTCATCAACATTCGCCCGATTGTCGCCGCAATCAAGGAGTTCTTTGGCTCCTCGCAGCTCTCGCAGTTCATGGACCAAAACAACCCCCTCTCGGGCCTTACGCACAAGCGCCGTCTCTCGGCGCTCGGTCCTGGTGGTCTGGCCGGCCACAAGTCGGGTTCGTCCCGCCGTACCAACGTGCCGACGGCCGTGCGCGACGTCCACAACTCGCACTACTCCCGCATGTGTCCCATCGAGACGCCCGAGGGACCAAACATCGGCCTCATCGGATCGCTCGCGCTTTATAGCCATGTGAACAACTACGGCTTCATCGAGGCACCTTACCGCAGGGTGGTGGACGGTCGCGTCACCGACGAGATCGTGTGGATGACGGCTGACGAAGAGGAGAAGCACAATATCGCTCCTGCGAACGTGCCGCATGACCCGCAGACGGGCAAGTTCGTGGAGGTCGATGCGGAGGGCAACATCACGTATCCTGACCGCATCATCGCGCGTACCACCGACTTTGACGGCACCTTCGGCGCACCGGCGCAGGTGGCGGTCGAGGACGTCGACTTTATGGACGTCTCGCCGCGTCAGCTGCTCTCGGTGGCAGCCAACCTCATTCCGTTCCTTGAGCACGACGACGCCAAGCGTACACTCATGGGTGCAAACATGCAGCGTCAGGCCGTGCCTCTGATTCAGACCCACGCGCCGCTTGTGGGCACGGGCATGGAGCGCCGTGCAGCCTTCGATTCTGGCGAGCTCGTATGCGCCGAGAGCGATGGCACGGTGGTTCAGGTCGACGCGAGCCACGTGGTTATCGCGACGGCCAAGGGTCTCAAGTCCTACGATTTCCCCAAGTATGAGCGTTCAAACCAGAGCACCTGCATCAACCACCGTCCCATCGTGCGCGTCGGTGACAAGGTAGTCGCTGGCCAGCCTCTGGCCGATGGCACTTCCATCGACCATACCGAGCTCGCTCTCGGACAGAACCTCACCGTGGCCTACATGCCGTGGGAGGGTTATAACTACGAGGACGGAATCATCGTCAGCGAGCGCGTCGTGCAGCAAGACTTGCTGACGAGCGTCAACATCTCCCGTCACGAGATCGATGCGCGTGACACCAAGCTCGGTCCGGAGGAAATCACGCGCGAGATTCCTAACCTCGGTGACGACATGCTCGCAAACCTCGACGATGATGGCATCATCCGTATCGGCGCTGAGGTCGGACCTGGCGACATTCTCGTCGGCAAGGTTACGCCTAAGGGCGAGACGGCTCTCACCGCTGAGGAGCGTCTGCTGCGCGCGATCTTTGGCGCGAAGGCACATGACGTGCGTGATACCTCGCTCAAGATGCCGCATGGTTCCTACGGCCGTGTCGTAGACGTGGTGCGCTTCAGCCGTGACGCGGGCGACGACCTGCCGCCTGGCGTCAACGAGCTCGTGCGTGTCTTCGTTGCGCAGCGTCGTAAGATTCAGCAGGGCGATAAGATTTCCGGTCGCCATGGCAACAAGGGCGTCGTCTGCCGCATTCTCCCGACCGAGGACATGCCCTACATGGCCGATGGCACGCCGATTGACGTCATCCTCGACCCGCTGGGCGTCCCCTCGCGTATGAATGTTGGCCAGCTTATGGAGTGCCACCTCGGCTGGGCTGCCAGCAATGGCTGGGATACCGAGTCGGCTGACTCCGATCGCGGTCTTTGACGGTGCCACCGACGTTGAAGTCGCCGAGGCACTGCGCCGCTCAAATATCAACCGCATGAACAAGGCCAAGCTGGAGTACGGCGACCACATGATGGAGGAGTTCGTGCCGCAGCTCACGCCGTCAGGCAAGGTAACGCTCTATGACGGACGTACCGGTGAGGCTTACCATAGCCCCATCACGGTGGGCACCTCTTACATCCTGAAGCTCGGCCACATGGTGGACGACAAGATTCACGCACGTTCCACCGGCCCGTACAGCTTGGTTACGCAGCAGCCGCTTGGCGGCAAGGCGCAGTTCGGCGGTCAGCGTTTCGGCGAGATGGAGGTGTGGGCTCTCTATGCCTATGGTGCCTCCAACGTGCTGCAGGAGATTCTCACCGTCAAGTCCGACGACACCAACGGGCGCGTAAAGACCTACGAGGCCATCGTCAAGGGCGAGAACGTTCCGACTTCGGGCATCCCTGAGTCCTTCAAGGTTCTCGTCAAGGAGATTCGTTCCTTGGCCCTCGATATCGAGCCGCTCACCTATCGCAAGGTGGAGACCAAGCGCGATAAGCACGAGAACGTCGAGACGCCTGATGTGGTGAGCGCCTTCTCTGACGAGGGCATTAGTGACCTCGTTGGCAGCTTTGGCACCGATGAGAAAATCTCCGACGAGGCAGAAGAAGTCCTCATCGGCGGAGCTTTGGACGATAAGGAGTAGCGAACGTGGCAGATTTCGAGACCACAGATTTTGATGCCATCCGAATCTCGCTCGCGGCCGCAGACAAGATTCGCGGCTGGAGCCATGGCGAGGTAAAGAAGCCCGAGACAATCAACTACCGTACGCTCAAGCCCGAGAAGGACGGTCTCTTCTGCGAGAAGATTTTTGGACCCGTCAAGGACTGGGAGTGCTCTTGCGGCAAGTATAAGGGCATCCGTTACAAGGGCATCACCTGCGAGCGCTGCGGCGTCGAAGTGACGAGCGCCAAGGTGCGCCGCGACCGCATGGGCCACATCGAGCTCGCCGCTCCCGTGAGCCATATCTGGTACTTCAAGAGCCCAACGAGCTTCCCGCTCGCGCGCTTGCTTGACATCAAGAGCAAGGACTTGGAGAAGGTGCTCTACTTCGCCAGCTACATCATCACGAGCATCGACGACGAGGCGCGAAAGGCCGATGAGCCTGACCTCAAGGAGGAGCTGATTGCTGACCTCCAGCAGATGGACGCAGAGCTCGAGGAAGAGATTGCGCATCTGCAGGAGGAGTACGACGAGTCGCAGGCCGCCGACAATGCAAGCAAAGAATTCTCCGACATCGAGCCGATGAGCCCGGAGGAGCTTCGTGCCTCCATCGCCGACCTCGAGGAGGAGTTTGCCGAGGAGAAGCAGCTTCGCAGCGAGGCATACGACAAGTTCATGAGCCTGGAGGAGCGCGAGCTGGTCTCTGACGAGCTGCTCTTCTCCGAGATGCGTCGCTATTACTCGCCCTACTTCAAGGGCGGTATGGGTGCCGAGGCCATTCGCGAGCTGTTGCGTGCGGTGGATCTCGGGGCCGAGGCCGAGAGGCTGCGTGCCATCATCTCTTCCGAGGAGTCCCAGAAGCAGAAGCGCGACACAGCCGTCAAGCGTCTGGAAGTCGTCGACGCCTTCCTCAAGGGCGGTAACGACCCGTCAAATATGATTCTCGAGGTCATCCCCGTCATCCCGCCCGACCTGCGCCCGATGGTGCAGCTCGATGGTGGCCGATTCGCGGCGTCCGACCTCAACGACCTCTATCGTCGCGTCATCAACCGCAACAATCGTCTCAAGCGCCTGCTCGACCTCGACGCGCCGGCAATCATCGTGAACAACGAGAAGCGCATGCTTCAGGAGTCCGTGGACGCGCTCTTTGACAACGGTCGTCGTGGTCGTCCCGTCACGGGCCGCGGCGGACGTCCGCTCAAGTCACTCGCTGAGGCGCTCAAGGGTAAGCAGGGCCGCTTCCGCCAGAACCTGCTGGGCAAGCGCGTCGACTACTCCGGCCGTTCGGTCATCGTCGTCGACCCACAGCTCAAGCTGCACCAGTGCGGCCTGCCTTCCGCCATGGCGCTCGAACTCTTCAAGCCCTTCGTCATGCACCGCCTGGTCGAGCTCGGCAAGGTGGAGAACATCAAGGGTGCCAAGCGCGCCATCGACCGCAGCGCATCCGTGGTCTGGGACGTGCTTGACGAGGTCATCAAGAACCGCCTCGTTTTGCTGAACCGCGCACCGACCCTGCACCGCCTGTCCATCCAAGCCTTTGAGCCGGTTCTCACCGAAGGTAAAGCCATCCACCTTCACCCGCTCGTGTGTGCACCCTTCAACGCGGACTTCGATGGCGACCAGATGTCGGTACACGTGCCTCTCTCCACGCAAGCTCAGACCGAGGCTCGCGTCCTCATGCTCAGCTCAAACAACTTGCGCTCGCCGGCGTCGGGCAAGGTACTCACCGTTCCTTCGCAAGACATGGTCTTTGGCACCTACTTCCTTACTACCGAGAAGCCGGGCGCCGAAGGCGAGGGCCGTATCTTCATGGACTTCGATGACGTCGTGTGCGCTTACGACAACCGCGATCACCTCGACATCCAGGCTCGCGTTACCGTGCGCGTGGGAGCCACTGATGCCAATGAGATCGCCAACGGACGTCGCTTCTTCTGCGTGCATGAGGCGGGTGGCGTTGTGGAGCGGCATGACGTTACCGACCGTCCAGTGCGCATCGAGACGACCGTTGGCCGCATCATATTCAATCACCAGTGTCTGCCCGCAGACTACCCCTTCATTAACTTCAAGATGTCAAAGGGCGACGTGAGCGCGCTGGTCAACGACTGCTGCGACCGCTATTCCACCTCCGACGTTGAGCCTATCCTCGATGCCATCAAGCATACGGGTTTCCACTATGCCACGCGCGCTGGCCTTACGGTCTCGGTATGGGATGCCGTCATCCCCGAGGACAAGCAGGACATGCTTGACGAGACGCAGGAAAAGGTTGATACCATCAACGAGTTCTACGAGGACGGCTTCCTCTCGGAGCGTGAGCGTCACGCTGAGGTCATTGAAGCTTGGAGCGCATGCACCGATGAGCTGGGCTCAAAGATGCTCATGGGCTTTGCAGAAGACAACCCCATCTTCATGATGGCTGACTCTGGCGCCCGTGGGTCAAAGACGCAGCTCCGACAGCTTGCGGGCATGCGTGGCCTCATGGCTGACATGTCAGGTGACACCATCGACCTGCCCATCAAGGCGAACTTCCGCGAGGGCTTGGCCCCGCTCGAGTACTTCATCTCGACCTATGGCGCACGCAAGGGCTTGGTCGACACGGCATCGCACACCTCCGACTCTGGATACCTTACTCGTCGTCTGGTCGATGTGGCCCAGGATGTTATCGTTCGCGAGGAGGACTGCGGCACCGACGAGTGCGTCAGCTACGACCTCGTGAAGCCTGGTGAGGAAAACGTTGACACTGACCTGATTGGCCGCTGTGCGCTCAGAGATGTTCTCTCGCCCGAGGGTGAGGTGCTCATCCCAGCGGGTGGCTACATCGAGTCGCGCGAGGATCTTGAGCGTCTGCTCGCCGCTGGGATAAAGAAGGTTCCCCTGCGTGCGCTCATCACCTGCAAGAGCAAGTATGGCGTTTGCCAGCGTTGCTATGGCTGGGACCTCTCGACACGCCGTCCGGTCAACATCGGCACGGCTGTGGGCATCATCGCTGCCCAGTCGATCGGCGAGCCGGGTACACAGCTCACCATGCGTACGATTCACTCCGGTGGCGTTGCTGGCGCCGAAGACATTACGCAGGGTCTGCCCACCGTTGCCCGTATGTTTGACGTTGTCAGCAACGTCAACGAAAAGATTCTGGGTCGCGAGGCTGACCTTGCTCCCGTCACCGGCATGCTCAACATCTTCACCGAGCAGAACGAGTACGTGCTGCAGATTCTCGATGAGGACGACCCCACGCGCATCATTACTGAGAAGCGCGTTCCCGTGTCGGTGCGCTTCATGCCCGGCATCGAAAAGGCACACGTTCAGCCGGTGCCCGTACGCGCGGGCGATCAGCTCACCTACGGCTTCGTCGACTTCCGCAAGCTGCGCACGCTTACCGATATCGAGTCGACCATGCATACCTTCGTGAAGTCGGTCAAGGACGTCTACACCTCTCAGGGCGTTAGCCTCAACGACAAGCACGTCGAGGTCATCGCACGTCAGATGCTGCGCCGCGTGCAGGTCACCAACCCTGGCGACTCCACCTACCTGCTCGGTCAGTACGTGGACCGCTACATTTTTGCCGAAACGGTGCGCAACATCACGCTTGCCGGCGGCACGCCGCCCGAGGCCGAGCCCGTCATTCTGGGCACGCTCAAGGTAGCTAGCTCCATCGACTCGTGGCTCTCGAGTGCGTCGTTCATCCGCACTGCGGGCGTGCTTACGGAGGCGGCCATCGAGGGCGATACGGATCATCTGCTCGACCTCAAGTCCAACGTAATCGTGGGCAAGAAGATTCCTGCAGGTACAGGCCTCAAGGCCTACGAAGACGTCGCATTGACCTACCACGGTCAACGTATCGACGGAGCGACGAGTCCCATCGCCAAGTCGTTGCCCGAGTGGGCTCCCGATACCCTCAAGAGCATCGAGGAGCGTCTGCCCAAGCAGCTTGATTGGGTGGGTGACGATTATGGTGTCAGCTTCTCGAAGAACGGACGCACGCTCTCAAGCGAGGACGCGAAGCTGTACCTCTTTGATGACCTTGGTGTGTCGCAGCGTTGGACGAACAAGTTCAGCGAAGTGGGCATCGAGACCGTGGGCGACCTCATCGGCAAGAGCGAGGACGACCTGTTCCGCATTGACGGTATCGGCGCCAAGGCTATAGAGGAGTTGCGCGAAGGGCTCGAGAGCCGTGGGCTGCTCTTTATCTTGGAGGCCGACGATGACGAGGCCGACAACGAGGACCTGTCGCAACTGCTCAACATGGTCTTCTCGCCCGACTCTGACGACGTTATGCTCGGTACGGCAGCCCCGTCTACGCACCACTATGACGAGACTGAATTCATCGGCGGCGGGTCGATTGCCAGCGACAACGTGATCAACGAGGACTTGAGCTCGCTTGACGACCTGCTTGGCAGCTTCAAGCGCCAGGAGGAGAGCGACGACTAGCGACTCTTCCAAATGTGAAATGCCAAGGCGGCACACCCGATGATGTGGGTGTGCCGCCTTGTTTTACCATGAAGGGGCTTGTTTTGCGAGGGGTTTTAGACGTGGAGCTGTATGCGTGCCCACCAAAGGAAAAGCAGGTGGACGGGGTAGAAGGCGTAGAACGCAAACTTAAGCACAGGCCCCTTGATGAATCCGCGCTTGCCGTTGTAGAAGTTGATGGGGATGAAGGCAAGACCAGCACGCCAGGCGGCACTCGTTACGCAGCAGCCAAGAGCTGACTTGGCGACGGCATTGTCGCGCAGTAGATAGCATATCATGATGAGTGCGTACCCTCTCTCCCCATAGTCGCATTTCAGCGCCATGCTGACGAGCGCGAGGCCGATGACGGAGAAGGCTTGCATGGCGCGATTGTCTTTGAATCGCTCAAACGCACACATGCCAAGGTATCCGATGAAGAGCGTAAAGAATACGTTCTGGTAGGAGGGGTCAAAGGGCGTGAGCATGCGACTTATGTCGAATGGCACTTCGGAAATAAGCGCAAACAGTAGCAGATTGCATCCGTAGCGTCGACGATCGCGTGTATAGATGAACCCCTCCACAAGCAGGAAGCAGAATATGGGGAACGCAAGTCGGCCAATGATGGACGTGAGGATATAAAACCAGCTGATGTCATGCGTGCCCACCGAAAAAAGCGTCTCGGTGATTGTGGGGTTACGGACGAGCAGCCGCTTCGAGGCGTGGTCGATGAACATGCTGATGACGGCGATGAGCTTGAGTGCGCTACCGCTGAGCACTCGATAAGGCTTTGGCGCTAGAACGTCGGAGGGCTGTTTCATATCGGTGCCTTTCCGTTTTTGGGTTTCATTGCGGGGCTCGTACATTCTAGCGCGAACTAGTCTGCGAATCTGCGCTTGCATTCTGTGCGAAGGACGGTATACTGGGTATGAACACATGAGCAGATGTGCATATATTAGGAGAAAACAATGGATGAGAAGAGACTCGACGAGCTTCTGGCAGACGACGCGGTGGTGTATGGCGCAACGCAGATATTCGATGCGCTTTCGGACTTCACGCGCTTCCAGATTCTCTCCGCTTTGCTCGAGGATGATAGAAGCGTCTCGGAGCTGCAAGAGATCTGCCATGTATCGCAGTCTGCCATATCACATCAGTTGAGGCTTCTGCGAGACAGAAGCCTGGTTTCGGCACGCAGGTCGGGGCAGCGTGTGATCTATTCGCTTTCGGATGACCATGTGGGCCTGCTCATCGGAATCGGTCTGGAGCATGCCGCAGAGCCCAAAGAGGAGGAGTAGCCATGTCGCACGAGGAGAAGCATCACGACCACGGCCACGACCACGGGCACTGCCACGACGACCACTGCGACCACGGCCACGACCACGGGCACTGCCACGACGACCACTGCGACTGCGGGCACGAGCACGGGCACGAGCACGAGCACTGCCACGACGACCACTGCGATTGCGGGCATCACCATCACGATGAGATGCCAGCGCGCGAACTCTCTGCAGAGCCCACCTTCTCCTATACCGTCGTAGGCCTCGACTGCCCCAACTGCGCCCTTGGGGTCCAAAACGCCGTGCGCATGCTCAAGGAGGTCGAAGACGCGCGCTTGGTGTACGCGACGGCGACGCTTGAAGTTGTCGCATCCGACGACACTGATGTCGGGGCTTGCAAGCGTGCCGTACTCGCCTGCGTTCGTTCATGCGGCGAAGACCTCAAGATGAGCAAGGAAGAACTTGCTGAGCTCGAGGCAGAGCGCTCTTGGTTTGACGAGAACCGCGAAAAGATCCTCATGTGCACTTCGGCATTCATGTTGGTCGCGGGGCTTGTTTCAGAGCATGCGCTGGGCAATGAACAGCGTGCCATACCCTTCTATGTGGCAGCTGCCGTGGCTGGGTTGGTCTTCATAGCTCCCATGGCCTTTGCGGCGCTGCGTCGTCGCACTGCCGATATGAACGTCCTCATGGGCATTGCCGTCATCGGCGCCCTCATCATCGGATTTACAGGCGACCCGTCGGTCTTTGGGGACGCGGCGATTGTCATCTTCCTCGACCAAGTGGGGGAGTGGCTAGAAGGCTGGTCCATGCGCAAGACGGCTGGATCAGTGCGTGACCTCATGGAACTCGCCCCGTCGGTTGCGCATGTTGTCTCTCCTGAGGGGGGAACGGTGGACGTGCAGACCTCGGGTGTTGAGGAGGGCTACACCATTCGCGTGCTGCCAGGAGAGCGCGTGCCACTCGACGGCATCATCACCCATGGAAGCAGCTCGTTCAACGAGGCGCCTGTCACGGGTGAGTCGGTCCCGCAGGATAAGGGCGAGGGTGCTGAGGTGTTTGCGGGCACGCTCAATACGTCGGGCGTGGTCGACGTGCTCGTCACGGCGGACGAGGACTGCACCACCTTGGCGCGCATCGTGAGCGAGGTGCAGGGGGCTCAGGCCGAGAAGGCGCCGTACGAGAGCTTTGTCAACCGTTTCGCTGCGGCGTACACGCCTCTCGTTATTGTCGGTGCATTGATTCTGGGTATCGGCGTGCCCGTGGCGCTTGCTGTCATGCAGGGTGGCATGACGATCGAACTGTGGCGCGATTGGGCTTATCGTGCATGTTCGTTGCTGGTAGTCGCGTGTCCATGTGCGCTGGTCATCTCCACGCCGGTGTCGTTCGTCTCGGCACTTACACGTGCGGCTCGTATGGGCGTGCTCGTGAAGGGTGGCGCGTATTTCGACATTGCCACCCACGTGAGAGCCATCGCCTTTGACAAGACGGGCACGCTCACGAAGGGCGAGCCTGAGGTACGCGAGATCGTGCCGTTGGGACTTGCTTCCGCGGAGGACCTTCTTTCGGTGACGGCGGCGCTCGAAAAGAAGTCAACGCATCCGCTTGCGCGTGCGGTCGTTGCCGAAGCCGAGCGGCTTGGCGTGATGGTGCCGGAGGCCGAGGGTGTCGAAGAAATTGCAGCATCTGGCATTCGTGGTGAAGTGGCAGGGGAGTTGTGCGTGGTGGGCAAGCTTGCCTACGCACATGAGATTACAGTCGTTGAGAAGGACGTGGACGACGAGGCCGCTCGCATGAGCGCGTCTGGCAGCACACCGCTGGTGGTTGTGCGTGGCGGTGCCGTAGTGGGCGTCATCGCGGTGGCGGATGCGCCGCGACCGGAGGCTTCGCAGGCAATGGCCGAGCTTGCCAATGAGGGACTTGCTCTCGAGATGCTCACGGGCGACAACGCGCTTGTTGCCGCGTCCGTTGCCGACGAGTTGGGTGTTGATCGGGTTTCTGCTGAGTTGATGCCGCAAGACAAGCTCGCACGCATCGGCGAGATCCAAGGAGCGGGGCAGAAGGTTGCCATGGTGGGCGACGGCATCAACGACGCGCCAGCTCTGGCAAAGGCGGACATCGGCATCACCATGGGAGCCGCCGCCTCCGACACGGCCCTGGAGGTCGCTGATGTCGCGCTTCTCTCAAACAGCTTGGCCGAACTGCCGCAGTTCTTTGCCCTTGCGCATCGTACGATGAACATCGTCCGAGAAAACATCGCCTTTGCTCTCGGCGTCAAGGCGCTCGTCTTTGTGCTTGTGACGCTGGGGCTGGCAGGCATGGGCGCGGCCGTCTTTGCCGACACGGGCGTGGCACTCATCGTGGTGCTTAACGGCATGCGACTCATGAAGCCTTCGCGACTACGCTGTTAACCCAGGGTGCAACGTACGCAAAAGGGAAAAAGGGAAAAGGGGGACAGTCCCCTGGGTACCCAGGGGACTGTCCCCCCTGTCACCATGGAGTCTTTTTTGTGCTCCTAAAAGCACGATTGCGGTGCACAACGCAAGCATCTGTGCCAGATGCTTCGGTGCGCTGCGCGGCGCGGGGGCTTCAAGTTCTGGTTCGATGCTGCTGCTGTCGGTCATCGAGCCATTGTCAGGTACGAACGGGACTTGAACTCGACGCCATTGGGCGTACAGCGTGACGGTGCCCGACTCGGCAAGATTATGTACCGTCTCGCCCGGGGTAAAGCTCTGGCCCGATCCGTCGGGATTCTCGGTCCACGCCACGAAATCATAACCAGGACACGCAGGCGGCTCGGTGGGCAAAGCCACCTCTTCGTCGTAATGGGTGTCTACGGTCTTGGGCATGTCCGTCGCGGGAAAACCACCCTCGTCAAAGGCGATCTGGTAGGGATTTGCCTCCCACACCACCGACATCGTTGCGCTTGCGAGATCGGTACCGTAGATGGTGCCGTGGTTGCCGCCGTTGGTCGAGAAATACATGCGGCCGTCGAGTGTTGAAGCGGATTCGACCTCTTCCAGAATGTCGATGCGCTGCGTACCGCGCGGCTCTCCTTCGAGCGTAAATATGGCGAGCCGTTGCTTCGTCACAGCCTCGTGCTCGCCGAAATTCATGAGGATGGAGTAGAGGAAGCTGCCGTCGCAGACCATGCCCTGCCCAGAGAAGCCTTGCAGCGAGTAGTCCACCGTGTGGATCTCGAGTAGGTTGAGGTTATCGTCGAGCACGATGAGGTCGCTCGTCTCGCCGTTTGGGTTACCGCGGGCGAAACTGTCGCCGTTAACGTTGCCGATGGCATAGAAGCGTCCATCGGAGTACGAGAGGTTCCAAATGTTGTGCGTGCCCTCGGGCGTCACGGTGCGCACCTCGTCAAGGTTTTCGTCGAGCTCGACGATGCCATCGGGGAAGCCCTCGTTGATGCCGCCCTGCGCCACGTAGAAGTGCTTGTTGTCCGGACGATAGGCGATATCGTTGGCGTGTTCGAGCATGAGTCCGCGCTTGCTCTTCAACTCTTCCCCGGTATCGAGGTTGACGACCTTGATCATGGAGTCGTAGTTGTCGAGCGAGCCCTTGGAGTACCCCGACCCGGCGAAGTAAAACGCCATCGCAGCGCAGAGCGAGCCGTCGTCTCCCGCAAAGACTACCGATCCCTGGCAGGACCAGTGTCCGTCTTTGCCCTCATCAGGAATGCCGTTCTCGATAGTGGCGAGTTCCCACGATCGGGTGTCGGTTGCGGTGGAATAGTTGACGCCATGCTCGTCGAACTCGTGCTGCGCGCCATTCTGGTCCACCCAACACTTGGGGGTGTAACCTACGCGCTCGAACGCACAATCCTTGAGCGCAACTTCGGCGTCGTGGACCACGAGCTGGGACTGCATCGAGCCAGAGACCTGCGACGTGTCTTGTGTGGGAACGCCCGAGGTGTAGCGGATGACGTAAATCTGCGAACCCCACTGCGCGTAGACGGTCAGGCCGGCGTCGCTCAGGAGGTCGCGCACGTCGACAGCGTCGGCGAGGGACGCGCCAGTGCCGTCGGGCGCAGTATTCCAGCCCTCGAAGGTATAGCCTGCCCGTGTAAACGTGCAACGTGCGAGTGGAGCGGGCTTTTTTTCGATGAAGACGGAATCCTCCATGTATCCCTCGCCGCCGTTTGAATCGTAGTGGACGAGATACTCTTTGGGTGGCGGGGGCTCTTCTTTCTTCTTCTTTGACGTGGAATCCTTGGCGTCGGTGGAGGTCGTCTCATCGGAGGCCATGGTTTCTGCCGCGTCGGCGATGGCCTCGTTCTGTTCTGCGGTTGCTAGCTGCTCATCGGCCAAGGCAGGCGTAGCGGTATAGAGCATCGCGCATGCCACGACAAAGGCCAGGAGCGCAAAGAGATACGTTCGTGCGGTCCACCTCATAGACGAGGACCTCCTAGGGTGCGTTTCGGGTGCGTTTGAAGGTCCCATTCTAGCACGTCGTGGGTCACGTCGTATGTGGAGCGAGTATGATGAAGGGCATCGTAAGGAGCGATATAGAAAGGGGTCGTGATTGGATATGGCGCGAAAGCGATGGTGGGTTGCCCTCGTGGCGATGCTTGCGTTGGTGGGGATGCTGTTTCTGCCGGGGTGCTCGCCGGATGGCTCTGGGGCTAAACGAACGGATGCCGAGGCGACAGGCGAAACTCAGAACGTTGAGGGTGACGATGCTGTAGCCGCCGAGTCCGAGGCATCGGAGGCGGAGGCCAATGAGGGGGCCAAGAGCGAGGGAGTTGAGCTCGAAGAGGGTCAGGACGCTGAGGTCGATACCTCCGACGTTGAGGGGGATAGCGCGCAAGACAGGTCGGTCGGTGGTGCCCGAGCGCCGGGCGTCACCGAGGATGGTACCTACACCTCAAAGGAGGAGGTAGCGCTCTACCTGCACGAATTCGGACATCTGCCCAGCAACTACGTAACCAAGGATGAGGCGGAGGACGCCGGATGGAAGACCGAGGGGTTGAGTCTGGACGAGGCATGCCCCGGCAAGTCCATCGGTGGTGACCGCTTTGGCAACCGCGAAAAGCGTCTGCCGAACGCAAAAGGCCGAACGTGGTACGAGTGCGACATCGACTATAGGGGTGGGTCGCGCGGGGCCAAGCGCATCGTGTACTCGAACGATGGCCTCATCTATTACACCGGCAATCACTACAAGACATTCGAGCAACTATATTAAAGAGGAGGTGCGACATGCCACGTCCACGTAGGGTGGTGCTCCGGGAGGTTGAGCTTGAGACGGCCGAAGAGGCGCACGAGCGCTTGGCGCAAAAACTTGGCTTCCCAGAGTTTTACGGCCATAATCTCGATGCACTTGAGGACTGCCTAGGCGACATCGATAGGCCCACGCGCATCGTACTCGAGCGCGCGACCGATCCGTCTGAGTCAAAGGTCTGGTTTGAGAGTTTCGTCGAGGTCATCAGCGAGAGCGCCCAACGCAGCTGTTTCCTCGGCTGTACGATTCGCCCATAGGGTTACAGGTTCAAAAAAGTTGGCTCCTTGCATGCGCCAAATAGGTGCACGCAAGGGGCCACTTTTTCATGTGACGATCCGCTCATCTACGAGCGGTCAGCTTCGAGGGCCTTGATGTGGTGGGGGACGCCGCCCTGGTAGGTGCTGGACACCTCGCCTTCGATGAGCGGGCGTGCGTAGCGGTCAAAAGCGGCCGTTACGCCCATGCCGTCGGGGGCGATGAACTCGCGTGGCACCTTGCGGGCCTTGTTTGCCACGTCTGCGATGGGCGTGAGCGTGGTGTCGTAGAGGTAGGGCTTGTCAAAGATGCGTTTGATGGCGGTCATCACCGACGTCTTTCCGTCTTGTGCGGCAAGCACACCCGCACCTCCCAAGGCATATGCTTCAGCAAGGTCAGTGGCACTTGCGACATGGCTGGCACAGCGTTGCAGTGTCGAGAGTTCGATGGCGCGCGTCTTGCAGCCAAGCGCTGCGCGAGTGACGCTTGCGAGATAGCGTCCTGTACCCGAGAGCGACGCGACGTGGCCGAAGGCATCGAGGCGCGTGCCGTCTGCCGCCTCGGCTGCGGCGTCGCAGAGGAGCGTGCCGTCACGATGGCGTACGCCCTCGCTTACGGCCACGACTACGGTGTTTTTGCGCGCGAGTAGCAAAGAGATGCGGTCGAGCAGAGCTTCTTGGTTCAGTGTCACCTCGGGAAGGAGCACGAGGTCGGGGCAGGGGTTTCCGAGGGCGCCTGCGAGACAGGCCGAGCCAGCGAGCCAGCCGGCATCGCGACCCATAATCTCAACGAAAGTGACGCTTTTGAGGTCATAGACGCTCGAATCACGCTCGATTTCGCGCATGGTCGTGGCAATGAACTTGGCGGCGCTGCCGAAACCGGGGGTATGGTCCGTGCCCACAAGGTCGTTGTCGATGGTTTTTGGGATGCCGATGAGCCTCACGTCGCTGCCGTGAGCATCTGCCCAACGCCCGAGCTTGTCGATGGTGTCCATGGAGTCGTTGCCGCCGATGTAGAGGACGGCGCCGGCATGTGCGTCCTCGAACTTCGCGAAGGCGTCCTCAAAGAATGCCGGATCCTCCTCGGGCTCGGGAAGCTTGAAGCGGCAGCTGCCCAAGAAGCTCGCCGGCGTGCGTCGCAGCAGTTCGATGTCCATGGGGTCGCCGAGCGTGCGGTCGAGGTAGACGATGCGCCCTGCCAGGAAGCCTTCGATGCCGTAGCGCATGCCCAATACGTGCGCGCCGAGATCGCGTGCGGTGTCAAAGACGCCCGCCAGACTCGCGTTGATGGCCGCCGTTGGTCCGCCCGATTGTCCAACCAAAACGTTTGTGTTCCACGCCATGAATTGCCCCTTTCGTTTGCCCTTAGCTCCATGCTATCACGGCGCGAGCCCTATGCGACGCTCGGGGCGGATGCGCCGATTGCGCCAAAGGAGGTGTATCTCAAGCAGCACACGCAAAACGGCGCGGCATGTCGCTTGTGTGCATCGCATGTATGCTTGCAGTGCAAATCGTGTTATCGTCATATTATCTCTGTTAGGGAGAAAGATTCGTTTGCGCCGATGTGCTGCGCAAACGAGAGGAGGGGATATGCAAAAGCGAACCGCAATGCGCGCGATTGCCATGTTGGTGAGCGTGGAACTTGTCTTCGCGTGTTTCGTGCCGATGCCCATGCTGCGGGAGGCACAGGCGCAGGTCGATGGAGAGCAGGCGGCGGACTCGCGATCATCCGCGAAGGAGGAGAGCCCCGAGGAGGAGTCGTTTTCGATTCCCGAAGGGGTGGAATACGAGCCCGACGAGATGATTGTGGTCGTGAGCACAGACGCGAGTACCGAGGAAGTGGAAGAGGCACTTGCTCAGGTCCCCGACGTCTCCTCTTCGTCGGTAGAAGAGGAGCAGCTCGCATCCGGCATCGTGACGGTGCCACTCGAGCCGGGGACATCGGTCGAGGATGCCGTCAACGACACGCTCGAGGCTGCGCCGGGCGTGATAGTGGGTTGCCAGCCAAACTACATCTACCACCTGATGGATGCCGAAGACGTCGTGGACCTCGAGGAAACGGACGATGAGGAACCCATTGTGGACGTAGGGCCTGTAGATGAAGTCGACTCCGCAGTCGAACCCAACGAGACTGCTGCATCACAAGCGGGGGTACAGCCCATCGACGCGGGGGGCGACGAGAGATCTGACGCCGGCTTGATGGACGTGTCGCCGACGTTGCAGGCTGCCGATGATTCCACCAACGAATCCGTCAACGACCCCTCTGCTGCCAGCCAGTGGGCGCTCAAGAGCGTGCGTGCCTATGATGCATGGTCCATCTCGCGCTGCGAGGGGTCAGTCGCCGTGGCTGTGCTCGACACTGGTTTTCAGCTCGATCATGAGGACCTAGTCGACAACATTATCCCTGGGAGTGCCTACAACGCGCATGCTGCCAACACGGGTCAGGGAAGCACGGATGACCTTACTCCTCCGTCAAAGAACTACAACCACGGCACTCACGTGGCGGGCACTATTGGAGCAGTGGCAAACAACGGCAAGGGAGTGGCTGGTGTCTCTTACAACGCCAAGCTCGTGCCCGTGAAGGTTTTTAACGACGACGGGGAAGCAACTACGGCAAGTGTGGTGATGGGGTATGACTATGTGCTCGGGCGCGCTGAGAGCGACAACATCCGTGTCATAAACCTGAGCGTTGGTGCAAAGTATCATACGGACAGCTTTTCTGACAGCGTACTCATAGGTAAGGTGAGGCAGGCGTACGAGAGGGGCATCGTGACCGTTGCCGCAGCCTGCAACAGCAACTCGTCTACAGGTGACGCGCCGTTCTATGCGTATCCCAGTGACGACGAGTCCATCGTGAGCGTGATGAACCTCAGAGGCACACAAGTGGATGAGGGGGATGACGCGTCGGGTGCATATGACGTCGAGTTGGGGACCACCTCCAACTACAACGTGAGCGGACAGGGCGGCGAGCATACCCACAAGGGAAAGAACATCTCGGCACCTGGCACGTCCATCTTGAGCACCATAAACAACAACTTATATGGTAGCTCTACTGGCACATCGAACGCGACACCTGTCGTTGCGGGTGTCCTTGCCTTGGAGTTCGCAGCTAACTCCAGCCTTACTGCGGACGAGGCGGTAGACATCCTCTATCACAGCGCACACGATATCGGAGACGCGGGATGGGACGAGAAGTACGGCCACGGGGAGGTTGACGCCTACGCGGCGGTACGTATGGCGCAGTCAGGCGCGGTGCAAGCGGACGCGAACGGCCTGGGCGAGGTCTCGATGCGGCTCAACGTGCCAGATGGTGGCTTGGTATACGATCGCAGCGCCAAGGAGCCCGACGTGGAGGTAATGCTCGAGGACGCGCAGGGGGTGGTCACGACGCTCGTGCGCGATGTGGACTTCGAAGTTACCTATGCCAACAACGTGGAATCCGGCATGATGTCCGCAACAGTCGCCGGCATCGGCTCATATGCAGGCGCGTTCTGCGAGACGCTGCATGCGACCATCGGGAGACGACAACTGACTGCAAACATGGTCACGCTCTCGTCTTCCGTGTGGGACTATGACGCACGTCCAGTACGACCTGCGGTGACGAAAGTCAAGGACGGCGACGTGACCCTCGTGGAGGACGTCGACTACGAGGGCTCAGTGACCTACTCGCACAATCAAGATGCGGGGACGGGATTCGCGGTCGTCGCGGGTATGGGAAACTATGAGGGCGAGGCGGTCAAGGAGTTCACCATTCTTCCCCGATCCGTCAACTACTCCAAGGTCACGCTAGAACTTGATGAGGAAAGCTTCACCTATGACGGAAAGGAGCACAAGCCTGGCGTGACTCTTCGTCACGAGCGGAAGACTGCCGTCTCAGGCGAGCTCATTTATGAGCTTGAGGAAGGCAAGGACTATACGCTGGCATACGAAGACAACGTGAACGTGGGAACGGGAAAAGTCGTGATCACGGGCATCGGTAACTACAAGGACGTGAGAATAGCGACCTTTACGATAGAGCCTCCTGCCTCTGACCCGATTCCTGAGCCATCCTTCGTGAGGCAGAACCTCGTGCTTACGGGGCAGATAGGGCTTACTGTCTTTGTTGACCTGCCCGAGACGGATAGGATCGACTGGTCGCAGAGCAAGATGGCTTTCCACGTGGGGCATGCGGGCAGTAGGCGTGAGCGTGACGTGGAGGTGCCCTTTGACGCGAATTTCCGCGACTCGACAAAGAAGTATTATGGCTTCACGGTGCCGGTCTCATCGGTGGAGATGGCGGAGCCCGTGACGGCCACGCTGCACTACGGCGATGGACTCACCCTCACTAAGGAAGGCATTTCGGTCAAGAGATACGTCGAAGGATTCGAGGATTCCGCGTCCTCCTTTGATGACGATACTGTCTCGCTTGTGCATGCCGTGGCGGACTACGGCCACTGGGTGCAGCCATTTCTCTCCGCGTCTAATCACTGGAGTCTGGGTGATGGCGAGGGGCAGTACATGGCGATGGATACGTTCTATGCCAGTGGCTACGACAGCTCTGCCGTGGCGTCGGTACTTGGGGACCATGTCTTGTCTGCAGAGATCGAAGGTACTTCCGTAACGGCGACCAGCGCTTCCCTTGTGCTCGAATCCGAGACTTCCCTCGATTTTGTGCTCACCACTGTGGACGGAGTGAAACCTACGATCACGACGGCCACCTTGGGCGGCAAGTCCGTTCCGGCCTCCAAGCTTTCCGTGACGAGGGTCGGCTCCCGTTGGCGTGTGCGCATTGCTGGTATCCGAGGTTGGCAGCTCGCTGATCCCATTGTCGTAACCGGTGACTGCGGAGGCGAATTCGTTCTTAAAGGATCAGGTTATGCCTACGTCAAGTTGCTACTGGGTGCTGAGGCACATGCCCAGGATGGTGGCCATGACGCGGCGTGCGCCCTTGTTGCCTACGCGCAAGCCGAGTTAGCATACCGTGCGGCACACCCATAGGGGTGGAGGTAGGTTCTCTTCGCGTATGATGGGTATATATATGACACGCTGACCAAGGATTGCCTATGTATCGGCATTCGCATCGAATCCGTTCACGCGCTGCCGCGTTCTCTCATGGCAGTACTCCTTGGGCGGCTCGTGTCGCAAATGAGATAGCGACCTTGTGCATAAGCGGGCCTTCTGGCGGTGGAGTCGGCGGGTTCGCATGTCTTCTCCTTGTGGTGGCATGCTTGCTTTGCTTGGCGGTTCCGGCATCCGCCGAAGAAGGCCAACCTGCTAAGGTGTTCGAGATGCCTGATGGCGTGCAGTATGTACCCGGAGAGGTGCTTGTGTGCGTCGACCCCGAAGCGGCTCCTGCAGACGTCGAAGCATCGCTTGCCCAGGCCGATGAGGTTCTGGCGAGAGAACCTTCGCCCGAAGAGATCACGTCTGGTGTCGTTTCTGTACAGGTCGAGGACGGCGCCGGCGTGGAGGACGCGGTAAACTCCGTACTCCAGTCCGCGACGTCGGCTGTGACGGGCGCTCAGCCCAACTACGTCTATTATCTTGCCGAGAATGAACCCGAGCCTTTGGTCGAGCTGCTCGGCCTTGCTTCGGTGGGAGTTGATGACAAAATCGTGAGCGAGCAGTGGGCCCTCAAGAGCATGCGCGCCTTTGATGCTTGGGGAATCGCGACGTGCGAGGGCAGGGTTGCCGTCGCCGTCATCGACAGCGGTTTCGACATTGCTCACCGTGACCTCGAGGCAAATATCATCGCTGGTAGCGCTTACAATGCTCATGCCGCTCGCGTCGGTGACATCGAGGACATGTATGATGTTTCGCCGTTGCGAGCCAACAACCACGGTACCCATGTGCTCGGCATCCTCGGTGCCGTCACAAACAACGGCTATGGGGTGGCGGGCATTTCTTACAACGCCGGTGTTGTGCCCATCAAGGCTTTCAGCGATAGCGGTAACGTTACCACTGCTGACCTGGTGACAGCCTTTAGATACGTCTTGGATGTGGCAGACGACTACAACGTGCGCGTTGTGAGCATGAGCATTGGCATGAACATTGGCAATGAGGCGGATTTTCCGAGCGTATCGGATGAGGCGCTTATACGAACGATTCGAACGGCGCGGGACAACGGAATCGTCACCGTCGTCGCATCCTGCAACAGTTCCTTAAACAAGGGCGTGGTGCCCTTTCGTGCCTTTCCGAGCGACGATGAATCAGTCGTGAGCGTGATGGACCTTGCTGGCGTGCCCTCGAGTGCAGGCAACGATCCATCTGGCTCCTTTGTAGTGAGTCGCAGCGCGACTTCGAACTACAACGTTGCTGGCCAGGGTGGCGTGCATACGACGAGCGGCAAGAACATCTCGGCGCCGGGCAATCGCATCTACAGCACCTTTATGGGGAACTTGTTCGGCACCCTCTCAGGTACGTCCATGGCCACGCCTCAGGTCGCTGGCGTTCTTGCGCTTGAGTTCGCCACAAATCCCGAGCTGAGTGCTGATGAGGCGACGAGCATTCTTTATGCGAGCGCACATGACATCGGCGAGCTGGGATGGGACGAAGAGACGGGCTACGGTGAGGCGGACGCCTTCGCTGCCGTTGAGCTTGCCAGTGGGGGAAGCATAGTGGACGTCGAGGGCCTCGGTACGCTCGCGATGAGTCTTGCGCTGCCGGACGGTGGGTACGTATTCGATTACACGCCAAAGGAGCCCGATGTCGAGATTGAGCTTCGGTTTGACGGCGCGTCCGCGATGCTTGTGCGCAACGTCGACTTCCGCGTGGAGTACTCGGACAACGTGGACGCCGGAGTGGGCACGGCAACGGTCGTGGGTATGGGCGAATACGAGGGCCTCTTTGTCAAGGGGCTGCGGTTCGCGATTGCACCGCGTCCGTTGGGTGGCGCACAGGTGATACTTGCCGCCGAGGAGCTAGCTTGGGATGGTCATGCGCTCGTGCCAGAGGTGCTTGAGGTGATTGACGGAGGAATGGCGCTCGTGAAGGGTGTCGACTTTGCCGAACGCGCGGAGTACTCAAACAACGTCAATCTCGGGACGGCGGTCGTCACGGTCTATGGTGCAGGCAACTATACGGGCAGCGCTAGCGCGACATTTGAGGTCGTGCCGCACGAGCTTGACGACGAGACCGTGATTGCGGTGGTTGGCGAGGCTGCCTACACCGGGAAAGCCTGTCGTCCTGCAATCAGGCTGATTCAGGAGCAGTATGACTACGACGCCGAAGGTGGTTCCATGCTCGTGGGGACCCATACCCTCGTGGATTCCGTTGAGTACAGGGCGGTGGGCTACGAGAATGACGTGGATGTCGGCGTCGCGACGGTGACGATTGAGGGCATGGGCACCTACACCGGATCGAGGACGGCGGACTTCGAGATCGTTCCGGCGGAGCTACTCGATGAAGACGTGTTGCTTGCCGACGAGAGCTTTCCATACACAGGCGACGCGGTGGAACCCGTGCCGACGGTCGTTCATGCCGGGGTGACGCTCGTGGAGGGCGAAGACTATGCGCTTGGCTATGAGAACAACGTTATGGCGGGAACTGCCACGCTCACGGTCGAGGGGATGGGCAACTATGCCGGTGTTGTTGCGAAAGGGTTCAAGATCACGCCGCACAGCATAGCTGATCGACGGATCGTGATTGACGTGCAGGACGACCTCGTGTACACGGGTTCGGCTTTGGTTCCTGAGGTGACGGTAACGTATGAGGACGACGAGGGCTCGAGCGTGCTCGTGGAAGGCGATGACTATGCTCTGTCGTGCTCAAACAATGTGAATGCGGGTAAGGCGACTGCCAGGATTGAGGGACTGGGTGACTATGCCGGCGTGCGGGAGGAGCACTTTGTCATCGAACGAGCCGAAGTGGAGGTGCCTTCGGTGAAGACAGGCTTCGTCTATGATGGCAAGGCAAAAGTAGGGGTTGCGTCAGGCGCGCGCTATAAGCTCTCTGGCACTACGAAGGCTACGAATGCGGGGAGCTACAAGGCGACTGCGGCGCTTACGGACAACAAGAACTATTGCTGGGACGATGGCGCGACCAGTTCAAAGACGCTCTCATGGAAGATAGCGCCTGCCGCCATCACCTCGGCGAGCGTCTCGAAGAGCTTCGCCTATACGGGTTCTGCCCTCAAGCCCGCGCCGACGGTAAAGGCGGGTTCGCTTGCGGTGTCGACCTCTGGCTATAGCGCGTCTTACACAAACAACGTGAGGGTCGGCACGGCAACCGTCACCGTCACGGGCAAGGGTAACTTCACCGGCGCGAAGAAAGCCAAGTTCAAGGTGGTGGCCGCGAGTATCGCCAAGGCGACCGTGGGTACAGTCGCGGCGCAGGCCTATACCGGTAAGGCCATCAAACCCGCGCTTTCCGTGAGGGTGGGCGGCAGGACGCTGACTCAAGGCACTGATTATACGCTCTCATACGCCAATAACCTGCGCGTCGGCACGGCTACCATCACCGCGAGGGGCAAGGGCAACTATACGGGGTCGTGCAAGCAGACGTTCCGCATTGTCGCTCCTCAGGTGCTCTATCGCGTGCATCGTCAGACCTACGGCTGGGAGACCGCTTGGAAGAAGGACGGCCAGACGAGTGGCACTACGGGCGAGTCCAAGCGGCTCGAAGGTATCTACATCAAGCTGGGGAGCGGCTTTCCGGTCTCGGGTGGCATCAGCTACCGCACCCATGTGCAGACCTATGGTTGGGAGAAGTCCTGGGCCAAGGACGGCAAGCTCTCTGGCACTACGGGTGAGTCCAAGCGCCTTGAGGCCATTCAGATCAAGCTCACCGGTCAGATGGCGACGCGGTACGACGTGTACTACCGTGTGCATGCCCAAAGCTTTGGCTGGATGGGTTGGGCAAAGAACGGTGCCAGCGCGGGCACGGCGGGTCACGCGAAGCGCCTTGAGGCCATCCAGATAGTGCTTGTTCCCAAGGGTGGCAAGGCACCCGGTTCCACAGCTCACGCCTTCCGCCAGAAATAAGGAGTGATGGGGGCAGAGGTATACGGAAGGGGTCAGTTTCTTGCGTGTTCGTTGATCCGGCAAGGTAGTGGACCAGACCGTAATATAAGTGGGGCGGGAAGGTTGGTAGCCTTCCCGCCCCACTGCTTACGTGCCCTTCTGGCCTTGGCTTATGACTCGGTGACGGTGGCGATATCGCCCTCGACGTGGACGTTGTGGTTGACAGCCGCGTCGTAGGTGCTCGCGCGCATGACCTCGCGCATGTCGACGCCGGTGGCGTCGCTCATCGTGTCGAAGACCTGCTTGATGACGACGGGCATTGCGGCCGACACGCGGGAGACGCCTGCCTCGCCGTTGCCGGAGCCGGCGTCGTAGACGCTCACGTTGCTGATGCTCGAGAGCGGCTGTGCCACGGCGGCTGCGACCTCGGGCAGGACCTTGATCATCATCTCGGCCATACCAGCTTGGTTCATCTTTTGCAATGCCTCGGCGCGCTTCTCGAGTGCGGCAGCCTCGGCCTCGCCCTTGGCCTTGATGGCCTCTGCCTCGGCGACACCCTTGGCGCGGATAGCCTCTGCCTCTGCCTCGCCACGAAGCTTGGTTGCGCGGGCTTCCTGCTCGGCTGCGTAGACGGCTGCCTCTGCGTGGCGCTTCTCGGCCTCCATGGCTGCCTCGGCCTCTTGGATCTCCTTGTACTTGTCGGCTTCGGCGCGCTTCTTGACCTCGGCGGCAAGTTCCTGCTCGCGAACGTGAACGGTCTCGGACTTGGCACGGGCTTCGGCCTCGAGCACTGTACGCTGCTGTTCTTGTTCTTGGATGCGGTAGGCGGCGTCGGCCTTCGCGCGCTCGGTGTCCTCGATGGTCTTGAGCTGGGCCTTCTGGATGGTGAGCTCGTTCTGCTTCACGGCGATGTCGCGGTCGGCGCGCACGCGGGCGTCGTTGGCCTCGCGGTCGGCCTCGGCCTGCGCCACCGCGACCTCCTTGTCGGCGTTGGCCTTGGCGATGGAGGCGTCCTTGCGAATCTTGGACGTGTTGTCCATGCCGAGGTCGTTGATGAGGCCGTGCTCGTCAGTGACGTTCTGGATGTTGCAGGAGAGGATCTCGATGCCGAGCTTCTCCATGTCCTTGCTGGCCTTGGCCATGACCTGGTCGGAGAAGGAGTCGCGGTCGGTGTTGATGGAGCGCAGGTCGAGCGTGCCGATGATCTCGCGCATGTTGCCCTGCAGCGAGTCCTGCAGCGACGCGGCGATGGCCTCCTCGGACATGTTGAGGAAGTTGCGCTCGGCGAGGAGCATGCCCTCGGGGTCGTCGGTGACGTGCACCTTGGCTACGGCGTCGACCTTGACGTTGATGAAGTCGTTGGTGGGGATGTACTGGTCGGTCTTGATGTCGACGGAGATCTGCTTGAGGCAGAGGCGGTCGGTGCGCTCGAAGAAGGGGATCTTGAAGCCGGCGCGGCCGGTGAGGACACGGGGCTTGGCATGCAGGCCACTGATGATGAGCGCCTCGTCGGGAGACGCCTTGACGTACCCCGAGAGGAGGAAGGTGGCGCAGACGATCACCAGCGCCACGATGAGGACGAGGGTTATGAAGCTTAGTCCAAACATGCCAGGCTCCTTTCAAGCCAAACAACGGTAAAAAGGAATATACCCGTTTGCGGTCTGCCCTTGCACGACTTCCGCGAGTGGTACCCGTGACCACGATCCCACAGCGGGTTTGTGGTCAGTTTTGACCACAAACCCGCTGTGGGATCGTGGTCAAAAGTGGGTATAAGGTAAAGCATCGTCCGAATAATCGCGCTAGGGAGGAGCCATCATGTCGGGTACCCCACGCAAGCTGAGCCAATCGGGCTTTTACCATGCGGTCGTGAAAGGGAACGACGGACATATATTGTTCGAGGACAATTCAGACCGCGCAAGGTTCAAAGCGCTGATGCGCGAGGTTCGCGATGAATGCGAGCTTTCGTATCACGCTTATTGCCTGATGAGTAACCACGTGCACATGCTCATTGAGGATCCCAAACGACGGCTTTCGGATGCGATGGCGCTGCTAAACCGTGGCTATACTGAACACTACCGCAACCGGTATGAGCATGAGGGGACTCTGTATTCGGGCCGCTTTTGGAGCGAGCCGGTCGAGAACGATGCGTACCTTCTGTGTGCCGCTCGCTATATCCATCAGAATCCGCAGGTGGCAGGAATCTGCTTTGCCAGTCAGTATGCCTGGAGCAGCGTGCAAGAGCATCTTAAAAACACCCCCTTGCTGTGCCGTACGGATTTGTTGATGGGAATGTTCGGAAGTATCGAAGAGTTTGTCAGGTTCCACAAGATGCAGCTCTCTGGCCTAGCGTTTCCTGGCAGCAGATTGAGAGGTCACCTTACAGACGATGAGGCGTTGGTCATTGCGCACGCTGCTCTTGGGGCAAGCAAGCTCAAGGATTTGTCGGGTATGAAGCCAGAAACTCGCGCAAACCTCCTGTGCACCTTGCTTGATCGAGGGATTACTGCGGGCCAGGTGGCTCGAATGACGGGATTAAGCGTATCGACCGTTCGTCGTGCGCGTAGACGATGACCACAAACCCGCTGTGGGATCGTGGTCAAAACTGACCACGATCCCACAGCGGGTTTGTGGTCACAGGGCCGTCACAAAGGGCAACGCCCGGCTGCGCGGTGTGTTGACAACAAGTGCAAAGCGGCGTAGTCTAACACATTGCTGATTCAAGGTGGTGGTGCTGCGCCGCCTTTGTCGATACATAAACAACCGATAGGTACGAAGGAGAAACGCTTTGCCTACCATTAACCAGCTCGTGCGTCAGGGTCGCAAGTCCGTTGCGTCCAAGTCCAAGAACGCGGCACTCCAGCACAACCCCCAGAAACGTGGCGTCTGCACCCGCGTCTTCACGACTACGCCCAAGAAGCCGAATTCCGCACTTCGCAAGGTTGCCCGCGTGCGTCTCGTCAACGGCATCGAGGTAACGGCTTACATTCCCGGTGAGGGCCACAACCTTCAGGAGCACTCGATCGTGCTCATCCGCGGTGGCCGTGTGCGCGACCTCCCCGGCGTTCGTTACAAGATTATCCGTGGCGCCTACGACTGCGCGGCCGTGCAGAATCGCAAGCGCGCCCGTTCCCGCTACGGTGCTAAGCGCCCCAAGTAAGCGGCATTGTCCACACACGCAAGAATAGTTCTAGGTAGAGGAGATACAACATGCCGCGTCGTGCAGCAGCAGTCCGTCGTGAGGTCATGCCGGACGCAAAGTACAACAACCGTCTCGTCACGCAGCTGATTAACAAGGTCCTGCTTGACGGCAAGAAGTCCATCGCCGAGCGCATCGTCTACGATGCCTTTGACATCGTCGAGCAGCGCACCGAGCAGGATCCGCTGGTCGTCTTCAAGAAGGCCATGGACAACGTCCGCCCGACCCTCGAGGTCAAGCCCAAGCGTGTCGGTGGCGCCACCTATCAGGTGCCCATGGAGGTCAACTCCCGTCGTGCCACCACGCTCGCCATCCGCTGGATGGTCAACTTCTCCCGCGCCCGCAAGGAGAAGACGATGGCTCAGCGTCTCGCAAACGAGATCATGGATGCCGCCAATGGTGTCGGTGCCTCCGTCAAGCGTCGTGAGGACCTCTTCAAGATGGCCGAGGCCAACCGCGCCTTCTCGCATTATCGCTTCTAGGCTAGTCAGAATCCGGAGAGTTACTCTTTATGGCAAAAGCTAAGTACAAGCTCGAAAACCTGCGCAACATCGGCATCATGGCCCACATCGATGCGGGCAAGACGACGACGACCGAGCGCATTCTCTATTATACGGGCAAGACGCACAAGATCGGCGAGGTGCACGACGGTGCTGCCACCATGGACTGGATGGTTCAGGAGCAGGAGCGCGGCGTGACGATTACCTCTGCAGCGACCACGTGCTTCTGGGGTGACTACGTGATTCAGATCATCGACACCCCGGGCCACGTAGACTTCACGGCCGAGGTCGAGCGCTGCCTTCGCGTGCTTGACGGTGCCGTGGCGGTCTTTGACGCCGTGGCCGGCGTGCAGCCCCAGTCCGAGACGGTGTGGCGCCAGGCCGGTACCTACGGCGTGCCGCGCATCGCCTTCATCAACAAGTACGACCGCGTCGGCGCGGACTTCTTCCATGCCATCGAGACCATGAAGGACCGTCTGGGCGCAAATGCCGTGGCGGCACAGATTCCCATGGGTTCCGAGTCACAGTTCTGGGGCCTTGTGGACCTCGTTACCATGGAGGCCTGGGACTTCCAGGAGGACGCCAAGGGGATGATCTATCCCCAGAAGCTCGACGAGATCCCCGAGGACTTCGCAGAGCTCGCGCAGCAAAAGCGCGACGAGCTGCTTGATGCGGCGTCAATGTTTGACGAGGAGCTCGAGGAGCTCGCCCTCATGGAGGAAGAGATTCCCGTCGAGACCTTGAAGGCAGCCATCCGCAAGGGCACGCTTGCCGGCGAGTTGAATCCTGTCTTTGTGGGTTCTGCCTACAAAAACAAGGGCATCCAGGAGCTGCTCGACGCAGTCGTCGACTACCTGCCCAGCCCGCTCGACGTCAAGTCGATCGACGGCGTGGACCTCAAGGGCAACGAGGACCATCGCATCGCAGACCCCAAGGAGCCCTTCAGTGCCCTCGCGTTCAAGATCATGACCGACCCCTATGTCGGCAAGCTTACCTACTTCCGCGTGTACTCGGGACAGGCCGAGGCCGGCAGCTACGTGTACAATTCCGTCAAGGACAAGCGCGAGCGTCTGGGCCGCATCCTCGAGATGAACGCCAACGAGCGCGTGGACCGCGACAACTGCTTCGCCGGCGACATCGTGGCCTGCGTCGGACTCAAGAACACCACCACCGGCGACACGCTCTGCGACGAGAAGCACCCCATCGTTCTCGAGTCCATCGAGTTCGCTGCTCCCGTTATTGACGTCGCCGTCGAGCCGAAGACTAAGGCCGAGCAGGAAAAGATGTCCGTCGGTCTGGCGAAGCTCGCCGAGGAGGACCCGACCTTCCAGGTGCGCACCGACCACGAGACCGGCCAGACCATCATCGCCGGCATGGGCGAGCTGCACCTCGAGATCATTGTCGACCGTCTACGACGCGAGTTCAAGGTCGAGTGCAACGTCGGCAAGCCTCAGGTCGCCTACCGCGAGACCGCTGGTAAGGCCGTCAAGCACGTGCAGGGCAAGTTCGTCCGCCAGTCCGGCGGCCGTGGCCAGTACGGTGACGCCGTCATCGACATGGAGCCGCTGCCCGCAGGCACGGGTTACGAGTTCGTGGACGCCACCGTTGGCGGTGTCGTGCCCAAGGAGTACATCCCCAGCGTGGACAAGGGCATCCAGGAGGCGCTGAACTCTGGCGTAATCGCTGGCTACCCGGTGCAGGACATCCGCGTCACGCTCGTGGACGGCTCCTACCACGAGGTCGACTCCTCTGAGGCAGCCTTCAAGGTCGCCGGCTCCATGGCCATCAAGAAGGCGCTCAAGATGTCCGACCCTGTCCTTCTCGAGCCGGTCGAGGCCGTCGAGGTCGAGACGCCCGAGCAGTACATGGGCGACGTCATGGGCAACCTCAGCTCTCGTCGCGGAAAGATCGAGGGCATGGAGGATCGCACTACCACCAAGGTCATCAAGGCTAAGGTGCCACTGGGCGAGATGTTTGGGTATGCCACCGACCTGCGCTCTCAGACGCAGGGCCGTGCGAGCTACACCATGCAGTTCGACTCCTACGAGCCGGTGCCCAAGTCAGTACGTGAAGACATCATAGAAAAGCATGGCGGCAACGCCTAGTAATATCCGTAGCCTACGCGGGGCGAGGGCCCCGCATCACAGGAGGTAACAGTGCCAACCCAAAAGATCAGGATCCGCCTCAAGGGCTACGATCATGAGGTAGTTGATCAATCCGCCAAGCTAATCGTAGACACCGCGCAGAAGACGGGCGCTCGCGTCAGCGGCCCCATCCCCCTGCCCACCGAGCGCAACCTCTACACGGTCATCCGCTCGCCGCACAAGGACAAGGACTCCCGTGAGCAGTTCGAGATGCGCACCCACAAGCGTCTCATCGACATCCTCGACCCGTCGAGCTCCACGGTTGACAGCCTGATGCGCATGGACCTGCCCGCAGGCGTGGACATCGAGATCAAGCTGTAGAGCGATCGAATAGCGCGAGTGAAGTGGGACGCCCCCGTTGCGTGAGTTACGTAGCGGGGGCGTCTTTCACGTGTTCAGGCCATGCGCTTCGGGGTGGGTAAATGGGGGATGTCCCCGCATGGGTCAAACAATAACTGTGCTGCTTTATGACTACTGTTATCGCTGGTCGAGGGGGTCCGGAACATGGGCAGGATGCTACCCATAGGCATACAGGACTTTGAAAAGCAGAGGCGCGATGGGTATGTGTACGTGGACAAGACTGCCTACATATATCGGATAGCATCCATATCGACGCCTTTCTTTCTGAGTCGGCCCAGACGCTTTGGCAAGAGTCTGCTTGTTTCGACGCTAAAGTATTATCTTGCTGGAAGGAAAGGCCTCTTTGAGAGGCTTGCGATCGAGAGGCTCGCGGAAGAGGATCCTGGTGCTTGGGAGGGAAACCCCGTCTTCCATCTGGACTTTGATGGCGCGAACTACCGGGAAGATCGTTTGGAAGACGTGCTTGGTACGCAGCTTGCTCGATGGGAGCGTGACCTTGAGCTCAATCGAGTGGCGGTGGGTTTTGGCGATCGTTTCTACGATGTGTTGTGTGCGGCGCACGCGCAGACGTTGCGCAGTCCTTGTCGACGAATACGACAAGCCCTTGCTTGACGCGATGGAAACTCTGCAGTACTAGAGCGAAATAGGGCGATACTCAAGGGGTTTTATACCGTACTCAAGAAAGCCGACGCACATTTGCGCACGGTCTTTATCACGGGGTGACGAAGTTCAGCAAGGTGTCCATATTCAGTGACTTGATCAACCTGCGCGACATTTCGCTCTCCGCGGAGTTTGCCGGCGTCTGTGGCATCACCGAGGAGGAGCTGGTTGCTACCTTTGGTCCTGAGCTCGAGGAGTTCGCGCGAGCGAAGCGAATGGACGGAGGAGCTTGCCTGAGTGCGCTGCGCGCAAAATACGACGGATACTGCTTTCTTCCCGATGGACCTTTCGCCCTGCGTGTGTTAGCGGATGACGTATCGCCAGACGATTCAGGGCGAGATGACGACAGGCGTTCAAACACGCGTGTCTATAATCCGTATAGTTTGCTCAACGCTCTCACTGAGCTTCGCCTCGGTTCTTAGTGGTTTGGTACGGGGACGCCGACGTTCCTCGTGAGGCGTCTACACGAGGAGGCTTTTGACCCGCGAAGACTCGTTGACGAGACGATTTACGCTACGGAAGAGCGCCTTTCGGATTATCGCATCGATGACCCGGATATCGTGCCACTGCTCTATCAGGCAGGATACCTCACCATAAAGGCGCACGATGAACGCACCGAAGAATACGTGCTTGCGGTTCCGAACGCCGAGGTGGAGTTTGGATGTTGGGGCAGCTCATGCCGACGTGCGCGCGGGTATGTCGCTCCCTTCAAGGCGCATAGTATTTACGACCTGGTCAGGAACGTGCACCGCGAGGACCGACTCAGTCCGGCGCGGTTGGCCGGTCGGTCGTGAGTAACGCCGAAGGGGTGGATTACCGTGAAGCCTTATGCAAAATTGATTCCCTGCGGCTGGTATGATGCATTATGATAGCCGGCGTGCGGAGGACGCTCGTGGGATGGAGGACATCATGGGTCGCACCGACACTTCTAGCGTTATCCGGGACGTCAAGGACTACAACAATCTCTGGGGATGCCGAGTACCAGCTTGAGGAGCTGTATGCTTGACTACTTGCTTGCGAATGACAGCGACGACATGACGCAGCTGCGCAGGAGAGCCTCTCAAGTGCTCGCGTCGTTCTTTGGGGGCTAGTGTCTGTGACGTATCGTGCGCATCGCAGCAGAGGAGGTGACATGGGGAAGAGACTTGACGAATACCTGGCACGAATCGATGCGCTGCTCGGGGCCAGCCCCTCCGGCACGGACTGGGGCCGCGTCCTCGAGGAGCACCTCGCGCAGACGTCCTTCTTTCAGCACGAGCGGCTGGTCCACCTGCTCGTCACCCTCGCCTTTGCGCTGATGGAGCTCGCGACGGCCGTCGCGACGATTCTCTCGCCGACCGTGGCGTCGGCGGCGCTCATGGTCTTGTTCCTAGTGTTGCTCGTGCCGTACGTCGTGCATTACTATCATCTGGAGAACGGCACGCAGCGGCTGTACGCGCAGTACGACGAGCTGCTGCGGCAGCGGGACGAGGAGGGCACGGATGGCTGAGGCAAGTGTCGAGAGGTTCGTGCGGGCGCAGGAGGGCGGCGAATACGAGCGCGCGCTCGGGGAGATCCGCGCAGGATTCAAGGCGTCGCACTGGATCTGGTATATCTTCCCGCAGGTGCGGGGGCTGGGCAGGAGCCAGATGGCGTCCTACTACGGCATCGCCTCGCGAGCCGAGCTCGATGCCTACGTGGCGCACCCCGTGCTCATGCCGCGCCTGCGAGAGATTACCGGTGCGCTGCTGGCCCTTGACGGGAACAACCCCGAGCGCGTGCTGGGCTGGATCGATGCCGTGAAGGTGCGCTCGTGCATGACGCTCTTTGGCGACGAGACGGGCGAGGCGGTCTTTGGCTGCGTGCTGGACAAGTACTACGGCGGGGAGCCCGACCAACGCACCCGCGACATCGTTGCCGCGTGGCGCTAGGTGCCTGCCGACTCTTGGGTATTTTTCGTCGATGCCAATGTCGGTTTCGCGCGGGACGTGCTGTGCGATAGGGCCAGAACGTCAATTTGTGCCCAAAGGCGGCGGGGAATATCCTTTGGTACACTCTGCCACAATCGCAAGAAGCCCCCTGCGATGTGCCTGAATGCCTAAATCAGAACTGGAAACGCACCGATGAGGGGGGCGGCGATGAGAAGGACACCGAGGGCGGCGATTTCGCTGGGACTGAGCCTCGCCATGGCGCTAGGCAGCCTGCCGGCACAGGCGCTGGCCGACGCAATCGAGGATGGGGATGTCGTGCAGGAGAGCGTGACACCCGTTAGCGACGACTCGCCCATCATCGAAGTGCCCCCGGTAGAAGCCGCCGAGGCGGAGAGCATCGATGCCAACGAGGCTCCTATCGAGAAAGGGCTCGTCGCTCAGGATGAGACGGAGCCACAAGAAGTTGTCTCGGCAGAAGATGATTCTTCTCCCTACGCTCCTGAGCAAGACACCCCCCGTGTTCTGACAACCCAGGAAAGCTCCCCCACGAGTGGCAAGTTCGGCACGTGCCGATGGTCCATAAGCGGGGGTGTCCTCACAATCGCTCCGGCAGGTGGCGTGCGCGGCGAGCTCCCAGATCTTAAGAATCCCAGTATCTCCTCATGGCCGTGGGCTGTCTCGGAGAAGTCGTCAATCACAGGGGTCAAGGTCGAGGGCACCGTGGTCTGCGGGACGAGCGTGGCATATATGTTCAGCTTCTTTCCCAACGTCAAGAGCATGGATCTCAGTGGGCTCGACACGTCGAGGGCCACAGACATGAACAGCATGTTCCGCGTGGATGCAGAACTCATAGAGCTCGCCCTCTCGAGATGGGATACGTCGAGGGTGACGAACATGGCCGCCATGTTTGTTGGCTGTAGCAAGCTTCGCTCACTCGACTTGAATGGGTTTGACACCCGTAATGTCAAGTCGATGTCAAACATGTTTGGCTCATGCAATGCGCTTGCGACACTGGACATCTCCACGTTCGATACGTCGAGTGTGGAGGACATGATGTCCATGTTCTTTCGCTGCAACTCACTAACCTCGCTGGACATCTCGGGGTTCCACAGCGACAGGGTTTTGTACATGGGCCACATGTTTGACGGCTGCACCTCCCTCAAGTCCCTGGACGCGTCTGCGCTGAGTGGCGCTAGTCTCATCGCCGACCCCGTAACTCGAGACAATCTCTCAGTGCAGGGGCTTTCCGGTGGATACGGGACATACAGGATGTTCGCTGAATGCACATCGCTCGAGTCGCTCAACCTCTCGAACTTTGACATGCCGAGGGACCACGACGTCGACATGGGCGACATGTACGAAGGCTGCGGGTCGCTCGCTTTGTGGAAGGTGGGTGCCGGATACCGAACGGATCTCGATGGCGCCGCTCCGGCCGCGACGGCCGCGAAGGGCTGGTGGTCTCGCAAGGCGTCTAGCTGGCTTTCCGTGGACAAGGTCGCTGTTCGCTCCGGCGTCGCTGACACTTACACCAATGCTCCCGCGCGCAGCATCGCCAAGGCCGCCATCAGGCTCTCGACCACGAGTTACACCTATGATGCCACCGCAAAGAAGCCTGTCGTCAAATCAGTCACGCTCAACGGCACCCCGCTCGTCCGGGGTACCGACTACACCGTGTCGTACGCCTCCGGTCGCAAGGATGCCGGAACCTACGAGGTCACCGTGAAGGGCATCGGCTGGTATACGGGGTCTGCCAAGGCGGCTTTCACCATCGCAAAGGCCGCGAACCCCATCACAGCCAAGGCCTTGAAGGCGAACGTCTCCGTGACTTACAACCCGAAGGCCGCGACCGTGACGCCCAAGAACGTCGGAACCAGCGGCAAGGTCGGCGCGCTCTCCTACGAGAACGCCTCCGCCGACGCGACGGCCAGGGGCTTCGCGGTCGACCCCGCGACCGGCGAGGTGACGCTGCCCAAGGCCACGAGGGCCGGC
>ONMP01000192.1 GCA_900318935.1 uncultured Actinomycetes bacterium | reverse complement strand
TCGGTGGGCAGGTTTTGGACCAACTGGACAAGACCCTCCACCGTGGCATTCACATCAGGCACCGCGCCCTGTCCACCCGAAAAAGCCCACTGCATAATCCAGATGCCGCTCGAGAGCACCCCAGCGACCAAAACGTCGTCAACGCAAGGCAACTGGATGCTATAGGTACGATCGTATGCCACCTCGCGCCACGTACGGCCGGCAATGACGTCATCCGTGAGGTTGGTACGCGCCAACAGCTCGACCGCAACGTGCTCGAGAAGATGCGCAATCTCGGTGTCGCCCATGCAGTCCTTGAAGGTACTGCCCGCGTCTCCGGCGCACGCATGGTCGATGATGGTGGGTAGCAGGTTGTAAACCCTTGTCGTACCCTCGAGGTCATCGCTCGTCATGAGCGGTGCGCCGTCCGCGACGCGAACCGTGGCCGTAAGGTATTCGCTCCCGACGACAATTCGGGTGATATCGATAAACTGCGCCATGGGGTTGCCCTCCTCTGCGTGCCTGAAGTTCCTTGCTAGTATAGCGCAGATGAGGAGGTCTTATTCGTGCGTGTCGTCGGACTCCTCTTCTGGATGCTCCTCGGCCGTCACGCGTATCATGGCAAGGCGCCTCCCGCGCATCGAAAGAACCTCGAATGCGTAACCATCCTTGTGGAACACGTCTCCCGCATGGGGTAGCCTGTCGGCGAGCTCGAGCACAAAGCCAGCTATCGTTTCGTACTCAGCGTTGTCCTCGATAGGCCAACCCAGTTCAATCGCATCGTCAATGGAATACCGCCCGTCCACGACCCAACTATGGTCATCGGGCTGACTTATGTAGCGATTGTCGGGGTCGAACTCATCCTCGATCTCTCCGACGATCTCTTCGACGATGTCCTCGACCGTGATGACGCCCGCTGTGCCACCGTACTCGTCGACCACAATGACCATCTGATCATGAGACGCTTGCATCTCGGAGAGAAGCGGGAAGATGTCCTTCGTCTCGGGCACGTAGGTCGCTGCGCGCGCGTAGCGGCTCACCTCCTGATCCAACGCCCCCTCTTCGAGAACCGGAGCGATGAGATCCTTGATGTGTGCTATGCCTACGATGCGGTCGATGTCCTCATGGAATATGGGAACACGACTGTAACCCGTTCGACGCATGAGATCGAGGGCCTCACCACAGGTAGTTGTGTCCTCGATGGCCTCAACGTCCACACGCGGTATCATGACCTCTCGCGCTACCGTGTCCCCCAGGTCGATGACTTCGTGAATCATCGACTTCTCTTGGTCCGTGAGCTCCTCAGCGTCCGTCACCATGTAGCGAATCTCGTCCTCGCTCACGTTCTGACGGTCGTCTGCCGATTTGATGTGCATCAGAGTCGCCAGTCCATCAGCGCTCGCAGCCGTGAGCCACACCGCCGGCTTGGCAATGGTCGAGAACGACCTGAGCGGACCCGCGACAAGTTTGCTTACCTTCTCCGCGTCGGACATGGCGATGCGTTTGGGTACCAGTTCGCCGACGACGATGGAGAAGTACGAGAGAATCAGAGTAATGAGCACGGTCGCCACGGCACGCGGTGCAGGCAAGCCAACGGATGCCAACACGTCACCAAACGGCTCCGAAAGACTCGTCGCAGCGAACGCCGAGCTTGCGAAGCCTACGAGCGTAATTGCAACTTGTATGGTTGCCAAGAAGTCACCGGGGTTCTCAATGACCTCGGCAGCTGTCTTTGCGCGTTTGTCACCCTCCTCGGCCTCGTGATCGAGCACGATTTTCTTCGCAGTAGAGAGCGCCATCTCCGACATGGAGAAGTAACCGTTGATGACGGTGAGCAGTACGGTTACGGCAATTGAAATCGCAATGTCCACGCGCGGGCACTACCTCCTCGGACGATGTGGCATGACTAGCAGTATATTACGCGACGCTGAAGCCGAGGTCCGCAATCGCCTGCTCGACGGCAGCCGCCTCCAGCGTTCCCCGATATGTCACAAGACCTGTCTCGTGATTCGCGCTCGCATCCGTAGCACCCAACTCCTCGAGTGCCATGACCACACGCTTCTCGCACGCACCGCAATGCATGCCTGTCACGTTAATCGCGTGCTCCTCTTCCTTGGCCTCGTCTTGCGCGGCGTGTGCTGAAAACAAGTCCTTGAGTCCCATCATGGGTTCCTTTCGAGTCGGCAAACGTGACCAGTATACGCCATCTGGGTACGATGCGGGCGGCGCATCCCCAGCAGCAGACGCTGCACGAGCCATAACCCTATCAGGTTTCAAGCTCCGAAGATTCTCGATTCAAAGCGTGCATTTTTGCAAACACGATTTTTTCCCAGCTAGATGGGGGTGCGGCGCAAAAACCGGGGAAATTGCTGTCAGCTAGCGGGGAAAAAAGTGCAAGCTTGCTGGCGTAGTGTCGTGCGCCACCTATTGGCACGAGCATCAAGGAGGCTCACATGGCACTGTACTGGCCGAAAGAGAAGGTCGCCCTCGACATCATTGACGACCCGCACCGAAACCCCTTCGAGGGCGACGACGACTACACCGTACTGCGAGTCACCTGCGCAGACCTCACCAACTATGATTCCTTCTCAAAGATCGCGAGGCATCTGAGCCATCTGCTCGGACACGACCTCACCCCGTCCGCCGACTGGTACGAGAGCAACAAGGCCCTTCACGATATGATTTTTGACTCCTTAAGCGACAACGTGGATGACTACGACTACCCCGACGATGAGTTCTCGCAAGAAGTTCCCGAGGACTCGTATGCCCATTCGAACCTCGACAATGTCGAGATACTCGCTCCCGACGCTGAGACCGCAGACGCCATGCGCGCCGCCGCCATGCGAGACGGACGCCACGTGCGCAAGGTGAGCATCTGGGAGGGGCCTGTGCCTCAGGGCTCGTTCGAGCAGATCACCGGCGGCATCCACATGAGCACGCCCGAGTACTTCTTTTTTCGCAAGGCCAACCAGCTCCCCTTCGCCGAGGCAGTTCAGCTGGGCGTGGAGCTGTGCGGGCGCTTTCGGACTTCGCTGACCCAATATGATGCGGGCGAGGAGTACGACTACCTCACCAGCTCGCGAACCTCGACCGAGCGCATTCGCTCATACCTACGCGGTGCGACGGGCACCAAAGAATGCAAGCGCGCACGTCGTGTGCTCCGCTTCGTCACCGATGACGCGGGCAGTCCCATGGCAAGCTATCTCTACCTGCATCTCTGCCTTTCTCGCTCCCATGGCGGATACGGGCTCGACAAGGCCGAGCTCTCACGTGTGTACGACGGTGAGAACGGGCTGATGCCTACTTCCAGCGGTCCTTATCTCGCCTACGACCTCGTATGGCCGCTCGAAGCCGTGGCGGTCCAGTACGTGGGGAAGCGCAGGCCAAGCGAAAAGCAGGTGGAGGCGCTTGAGGCCGACGGCATGAGCGTTATCTGCGTCACCGACGAAGACGTGGCGGATGCAAAGAGCCTTGACCGCACCGCCCACAAGGTTGCGAAGCTACTCGGAATCGCCCTGCCAGAGGATGACGAGAAGTGGCATCGCGCGCGAACGCGCCTGCGCCAGCAGATAGAGTTGCCGACCTACAGGAGCATGCGCCTGACCTTGCATGACATCGAGGAGCACCAGGTAGACTAGGGGAAAGAGCGGGTCAACGGGGCTAGATGGGTACACGGATGGGACGCCCATCGTGTACCGCCCCGACCCGCCGCTGCAGGGTGTGTACGCTTTCCGGATGGCTCACACGTACCAGCGGGCGTCTCGCTCGTGACAGAAACCCTCAGAAGCAAGTTCTTCGAGTAGTGAACGAGCCATATCCGCATCAACGGGCTCCCGGCCGTCGCGCTCCTCCAGCAAGGAGAGTGCGGCGGCAGTCTCTGACACGCCGATTCCCTTGGTCTCTGCATCAAGGAGGAGTCGCACGACAGATGCTCTCTTTTGTCGATGCGAACCCTCGAATCGCGACTGCCGTACGTGTGAGCGCGAGCGGCGGGAGGGATTGGGTACCGTACGCTTGAGCCAGGCACCATAGTCGAGCAACGCATAGTACCACGCACGAGCACTTTCGCTCGGACAGGCGACCGCAACCAAGGGCTGGAGCAGACGATCGGACACGCCAACTTCCTGTGGGTAGAGCTCATGCAAAAAGACCGTGCGCACGTTGGTTTCCAGATACGTACCCGGAAGGTTGAAGGCAAAGGCGCGAATACCCGCTGCTGTAGCGGGACCAATACCGGGTAGCGCCTTCAAGGCTGCCTCGTCTTGGGGGAATTCGCCGAGTTCTCGAATCTGCTGCGCCGCACGCATGAGCGCAAGAGCGCGACGATTGTATCCCATGCCCTGCCACTCGGCGAGCACGTCAGCCTGGGAGGCACATGCAAGCGCGTCCACGCTGGGGAAGCGCTCAAGCCAATGCTGCCATCGTCCGTCGACTCGCGATACCTGCGTCTGCTGCAGCATCACTTCGCTCACCCACACCGCATAGGGGTCACGGGTCCGACGCCACGGTAGATCGCGATACAGGCTTTTGCCGCGCGCCGTCACCCTCTCGCGAAAGGTCGAGAGCTCGATGCATGGATAGGGTAGTGTGTCGTGTGGCCACGCCAGCGTCCGAGAAGCATTCGCGTTTAATTCGCTGCGCATGGAAACCACTCCATTGGACTGGATTGGACTGAACTTAACACTAATAAAAAAGACCCCGACGGCGCGGGGTCTACGGTATACAATGGCGGGATGTAAGGGACTTGAACCCTCGACCTCCGACGTGACAGGCCGGCGCTCTAACCAACTGAGCTAACACCCCTTGCGCAAGAAATAGGATGCCATAGCCCGCTATCTATGTCAAGGACTTTTTTTCCTAATTTTGACCGCTAGCCCACAGCGGGATCGTGGTCAGTATTGAGCACGATCCCGCTGTGGGCTAGCGGTCACCCGAATCACGTGAGGCGATGGCTCACGGCATCGCAAATCAGGGCACCCGTGACCGTCTTGCAGTCCTCGATGCGTCCGTCGAGCACGGCGTCAATCAGCTCGGGCAGGGGCACCAAGTCCACGTTGATGAACTCATCGTCATCAGGGTTGGACTCCGCGAAATGCAGGCCCGTCGCCATGTAAATATGTATGAGCTCGTCACAGAAGCCGACGCTCGTGCAAATCGTGGTGAGGAAGGCCATCTGATCCGCCTCCATGCCCGTCTCCTCACGCAGCTCTCGCGCGGCGCAAGCAAGCGGATCTTCGCCCGGATCGAGCTTCCCGGCTGGAACCTCTACCGTCACGCGGCCGAGCGCCGTTCTATACTGGCGTACCAGGCAGATTCGTCCATCGTCCGTTAGCGCCACGATTGCCACCGCGCCGGGATGTCGCACGACATCCCGCACAGCCTCTCGCTTGTCGGGAAGTTCCACATGCAACCGATTGACGTTAAAAATGCGGCCGGTAAACAGAACATCCTCGTTCTTTGCTCGCTCCTCGAGTAGCACGTCGCGCGGATCTTCACCACCCAAAACGAGATCGCGCCGAAGAGGATCCCCGGAGAGATGCGCCACAGGCTCTTCGATCGTTTCTTCCCCTCCGTAGGTAAAGGCTTCTACGGCGTCAGCCATGCTGTCGGATGCCGCCGTCACGTCCTCGATGGTGGGAAT
>ONMP01000157.1 GCA_900318935.1 uncultured Actinomycetes bacterium | reverse complement strand
GGCTTGACGAAGACACGCTTAACGCAGTAGATGGATACGTTGCAGAGAATGGCTTTATCCCCACACTTGTGGTGCAGGATGAGGACAAGCTTGCGAATCTCCGCATGCCCGTGCAAGGTCGAAACGACTTCATCCTGGCGTCAGCTGGTGCGGCTGAGTTCGAGATGCGCTGCAAGCTGCTGCTCTGGCCGGGGGAGGAGAGTGCTCCTGCCGACATCGTTTCAGTGGACAATATGACCATAAACCTTGCTACATATCAGGTCTACATAGATGATGAGCCAGTGGATCTCACGCTCATGGAGTACTCGCTGCTCTCGTTCTTGGCGACGCATCCCTCGCGTGCGTATTCACGTGAGACCTTGCTGCATCGCGTGTGGGGTTTCGAGTACTGCGGCGGGACGCGAACTGTGGACGTCCACATTCGACGTGTCCGCTCCAAGGTTGGGCCGCAGGTGGCTGCGCACATCGTGACAGTGCGTGGTGTCGGCTACCTATTCAAGCTCTAGCGTGGGTGTTGTGGGTCAGCTGAAATCGAGCTTTCAGTAAGCCCAAAGACTTGTTTCTCCAATATGAACCCCGTAACTGTCCGCGTTGAACTTGGTTCAACGCGGGTACATTCACATATGGACAAATGACCGAAGGCTGCGGTTATAGATGAAAGGTGAGTTCAATGGCGCAGAACTACAACAACGGTACTCCCCCCATCCCAGGATCACAATACGATGACGAGAGGGATGATTACGAGCAGCATCCGATGCGACGTCGCCGGGTAGTCCGACAGGACACCTACGATAATCCTGACACGCAGAGACAACAGTGGCAATATGCTCAGGCATCGCAGGCTCCCATCGTCGAAAGCCCACGGCAGAAAGGCACTGGTACGTGGAAGGCCGTCCTTGGCGGTGCCGTGGCTGGAGCGGCCGTATCTGCGGCGCTCATCGGCGCACTTATGTTCACGGGTGTCATCGGGGCGGGCAGGGCTACCTCTGGGCCTAGCACGGGATCTGCTGACGGTTCTGCGCAGACGATTAACATCGCCACCGCATCCGAGGATGCCACAGTTTCCGAGGTAGTCGCCGCAAAATGTCTCCCGTCCGTTGTGTCGGTGTATGTCACTACCAACGAGGGCTCGGGCATCGGCTCGGGCGTTATCCTCGACGCAGATGGCAACATCATCACCAACTGGCATGTCGCTGGTGACGCACAGGCGATCTCAGTGACCATCGAGGGCCAGAGCTATGATGCCACGCTTGTAGGCGGTGACGCATCGAGCGACATCGCGGTTATCAAGGCTGACCTCAACGGGGCAGTTGTCACGCCCATCGAGATTGGAGATTCATCGCAGCTCGTAGTGGGCGACTGGGTTATGACGCTGGGCAGCCCGCTTGGTCTCGATCAGTCGGCATCTTCTGGTATCGTGAGCGCACTCTATCGCAACACGCTCATGACCGGCGCGACCGGCAACACGCTCTACACGAATCTCATTCAGGTGGATGCGGCCATCAATGGTGGTAACTCCGGCGGTGCCCTCGTTAACGACAAGGGCCAGCTCGTGGGAATAAACACCCTCTATGCGAACGGCGCAGGCACCGAGACGTTCTCGGGTATCGGCTTCGCAATCCCCGGAAACTACGCGGTGGACATCGCGCGGAAGGTCATCGCGGGCGAGCAGGTGACTCACGCCTATATCGGTCTTTCGTGCAGTACCGTCAACGCCCAGAACGCACAGGCCAACCACCTTACGGTGAGTCAGGGTGCCTATGTGGCGGAAGTTGCCGAGGGCGGCCCCGGCCAGACTGCGGGCATACAGGTTGGTGACATCATCACAAAGATTGGGACAAACAAGGTCGACTCCGCAGATGGCTTCATCCTCGCAGTACGTTCCTACGCCGTTGGCGATGAGGTGGATGTCGTGGTCGTACGTGATGGGCAGGAGCAGACGCTGAAGGTGACGCTCGGATCCGACGAAGAGCTGCAGAAGCAGCAGGCCGAGGAGCAGCGTCAACAGCAGCAACAGCTCGAGGAATACTACAACCAACAGCAGAACCAGCCCCAGCAGACCTGGCCTTGGAACACCTACAGCTGGCCATGGGAGCTTTGGGAGGATATGGACAACGGCAACCTAGGGTCCTACAGGAGATAACACGTAAGTTAGGATTATCTGCGTGCGGTCCCTTGGTATCTCGTGCGGGATGGCAGGGGACCGCACCTCAATAAAGCGTCAAACTCAAGCTGTTTTCGTCCCACTCGCACGGTATACTCAGACGTATCGCCCATACCGACAGATAGGAAGGACATGCGCTTCGTACACACATCGGACCTTCACCTAGGGCGCAAGCTCGCACAGATGTCGTTGGAGCGCGACTGCGCGCAGGTGTTGTCGCAGCTCAAGGAACTCGTGGGGCGGTCTGCCGCTCAGGCGCTCGTCGTAGCGGGAGACGTTTACGACAGCCCGAACCCCGCCGAGGTGGCCGTGCGTCTATGGGATGGCTTCATCACCGATATGGCGGACCTCGGCGTGCCGGTTCTTGCTGTGAGCGGCAATCATGACTCGGGAGCGCGTCTGGCTGTCGGGTCAGACCTCATCGCACGAGCAGGCATACACATCATGGGTGAGTTGCAGGATGACTTGCATCCTGTCGTGCTGGATGGGGTCAACTTCTGGCTCATTCCTTTTGTGCGTCCGGCCGATGTGAGGGCTTGGGCTAGCAGACTTGGACTCGATGCCGACTCCGTCATAAATTACGACACCGGACTTCGCCTACTCTGCGATCACATACGCTCGCAAGAGACCTTTGCCGAGCGCCCGAACGTGTGCGTTGCACATCAATTCGTGACGAATGCAGGTGTTCCTCCCGAGCGCAGCGACTCCGAGCATTTCTCGCTGGGCTCGCTCGACAACGTCGATCGACGCGTGTTCGATGGGTTCGACTATGTGGCCTTGGGGCATCTCCATGGTCCACAGAAGGTCGGAGAGGACACCATTCGCTATGCTGGCAGTCCGCTTAAGCTCTCGGCATCTGAGATACGTCAGCACAAGTCCTTCACCGTCGTTGGAATCAAGGCCACAGACGAGGGCACGCGCGTAAAGTTTAGGCTCGTGCCGGTAGAACCATTGCGTGACTTCCGAGAGGTGCGTGGCAGCGTAGAGGAGCTCGTTGCTTGCGCCAAGCAAGAGCCGGAGGAGCAGCGAGAGGACTTCATCCACGCGGTCGTCACCGATGATGACCCGATTGACGTGGTTGCCCGTCTTCGTCGCGTATGGCCCAACCTCGAGCAGGTGGTCTTCGACAACGCCGTCACGCGTGCTGCTGGCGTGGAGCAGCTGAGTGAGGAGGTTGACTTCGAGAAGGATATGCGCGAGCTCTTCCGCGAATTCTTCCTCGCCCAGGCCGGTAAACCCCTGGAGGATGATGAGGCGAGATTGGTGGACGAAGCCATGGAGAGTGTTCTCAACGGAGGGGGTGATGTCGCATGAGGCCGTTGCAGCTCACCCTCGTGGCGTTTGGCCCCTATGCAGGCAAGGTGGAGATTGACTTCTCAAGGTTTGGTGATCACGGGCTTTACCTCATCTATGGCGATACCGGATCTGGCAAGACGATGCTTTTTGATGCCATTGCCTACGCGCTCTTTGGCGAGTCGTCGGGCGATCGTGACGTGCGTACGCTGCGTTCCGACTTCGCAGATGCGCAGACGCCTACCGAGGTTTCCCTCACCTTCGACCATGCGGGCCGCATATATACCGTGGTGCGTCGACCCCAACAAGAACTCGCCCGCAGACGTGCGCGCGGTGAGGATTCTTCGGAGATGGTGATGCGTGCCGCTGTCGCCGAGCTGACAAGTGGCGATGTTGTGCTGGGAAGCAGCACGCGTCAGGTCAACGACTACATCATTGACCTCTTGGGATTGAGCTACGGGCAGTTTCGTCAGGTCACCATGATTGCCCAGGGGGCATTCCGCGATCTCCTCTGTACCGATCCAGCCGAGCGCGAGGTGGTCCTGCGCAAGATATTCGGCACGGAGGAGCTTGACCGTCTCTCCAATGAGCTGGCTCAGCGGGCACGCGAGGCCCATGATGCGCTCGATGTGTCGCGTGCTGAGTTCGAGGGTTGCATAGCTCGTCTGGATTGCGGGATTATCGAGGTACATGACCCGCTGCAACGAGTACTTCAGAAGCCGAATCCAGCGCTCGCGGCCGATGACTGCGTGAATGCGGCCGCACAATTGGTTGAGCGCCAGCGCAAGGAAGTCCAGGAGGCGGAGGAGGCCCGCGACGGCGCGCGCGAGGCTACCGTTCAAGCGCGTCTACGCTTACAGCAAGCAAAGGATGCCGCTGCTGCTCTCGAAGCCGTAGAGGAGGCCAAACGTGACCTTGCGCGGGCGAATGCGCATGTCACCATCTATGCCAAGGCGCTTGATGAGGCGAGTAATGGTTACGAGGAGCGTCACCGCTCACTTGTGGCGCGCGAGGACGAGCTGGCTCGCTCCCTTCCTCGCTACGACGAGCTCGACCGCCGACGCGAGGCGCTCTCGCAGGCGCAGGACAAGAACGCTCAGCTCACAAAGAGACGCGAGGAGTTCGAAGCGCGTAGATCCCAGTTGGAGACAACCATTGCCGATGCACGCGTTGAGATATCGATTGCGCAAGGCGTGGAAGGGCAGCTTGAACGTGCCAAGGCCGAATGCGAGCGCACGTCGCAGATGGTCGCACGTGCCCAGGAGACATCCGACGCGCTGGCAGCACTCGCTCGCGACCGGGTAGTCATGCAGACGAAAGCGGACGAGGTCGAGCGCATACGTCTTGAAGCCAATGAGGCACATCGTGAGGCGGACGCGCTTTTTGACGCGCTCGTAGCCGATGATGCGGCGTTCGTTGCGTCCTCGCTTGTGGCGGGGCGCCCATGCCCGGTATGCGGTTCGATTGACCATCCTAATCCAGCGGTACCGATTGATGTTGCGCCTGACCGATCCTCGCTTGCCGAGGCTCGTGAACGCCAGCGCGAGGCTGACGTGCGGCTGGGGGAGGCGCAGGATGCATACCTGCTCCTCAGAGCTCAGGTTGAGGAACGCTCTCGTAGCGTTCTCACCGCCGCTCAAGAGCTCGTCGGCACCTTGTTCGTGCTAGGTGATACTGTGGGTGACAGTCAGCGAGCGGAGCGCATGGCAACCACTGAGGTAGCAGCGCTACGCCGACATCTGAGCGACCAAGAGGCGGAGCAGCGTGCGGGTGTGCGTGCGTTGCAAGAGAAGCTAGCCGAGGTAGATGCCCTGCGTGCACGGCTTGCCGAAGACGAGCGTGAGCTCATGCTCGTGCGCGGTGATTTGGCGGAGGCATCGGTCTCCTGTGAGCTAGCCTTGACCGATGTGGCGTCGGCCCAGGTGCGTGTGGATGAGATCGCGTTGAGCCTGCCTCTCTCGTCGAGGGCGGAGGCCCAGCGGGTCCTGCGTCAGGTCGTGCGGGAGCGCGAGGAGGCCGAGAAGGTACTTAACGATGCGCGTAAGGCGCTCGAAAAGGCACAGCGCGACCAGGCGTCGGCAACCTCTGTCCTAGCCGAGAGGCGTGTAAGGCTCGAGGAGTTGGGCATGTCGGAGGGCGAGGAAGCCCCAGGCACATCAAGGCAAAAGAAGGACCTCATGGTGGCACAAGCTGCCGAGCAGGGTGCTGACAAAGCGGTGCGTGCAACGGTTGCACGAGTCGCCCTCAACGAGCGCATCGTGGAGGAGATGCGGACGATTGCAGCGACACTTCCTGTGCGTGAGCGTGCCGCCCAGGTGGCAGAGCGCGTCTCGCGCATCGCACGAGGACAGGCGAGTGGTACGAATCGCATCTCGTTCGAGCGCTACGTGCTTGGCTTCTATTTCGATCAGATCGTAATCTGTGCAAACAGGCGTCTCTCTGTCATGTCATCCGGCCATTACCAGCTCGTGCGCAACAAGGAGGGCGAGAAGCGCGGGAAGGGCGGCCTTTCGCTCGATGTAGTGGACTACGCGACGGGCAAGCAGCGACCGGTGTCGTCGCTCTCGGGCGGCGAGAGCTTCGAAGCGTCTCTGTCGCTTGCTCTGGGTCTTTCGGACTATGCACAGCAGAGGGCTGGTGGCATGCATCTCGACACGGTGTTCATCGACGAGGGCTTTGGCTCGCTTGACCCCGATTCCTTGGAACAGGTCATGCGGGTGCTTTCTGACCTCGCGTCCGGCGACTGCCTTGTGGCGATCATCAGTCACGTGGAGGAGCTGGAGAAGCGAATCGAGCAGCGCGTGGAGGTAAGAGCAAGCCACGAGGGCAGCACTGCCACCGTCATTGCCGGATAGCTTTGCTCAGCAGGGGTTACGCGAAAGGGAATCGTCCCTCGCGTGACCCCTTACCCGAGCAGGGGCTGATCGTAGGCGTAGAGCGCGAGGTTGATCTCGTAGATATCCCAGATTCCTCGCGCGAGAAAGTACTCTACGATAAGGTCACGGGCATCGGCGTGCGTGAGGGCGTAGCCCGCGCGTTCCAGCAGAAGGCGCGTGTCGTCGGGAGTGAGGCGAAGTGCCACGGCAAGTGCTAGCACTGTGGATTTCTTTGGCTGGTAGCTGGGGTTATTGCGAATCTTCGAGAAGTGCTGGCGGCTCATGTTCGCTCGTTTGTAGACCTCGCTGTCCCTGAGATTGCGCTCGTCAATCATAGCGAGCAGCGTCGGGGAGAAGCCCGCATCAACTCTTGAGAGCAGCTCCTCAAGGGAAGGCCTCTCGCCGAGGGCACGTCTTTGGTGGGCTGGCGCCCCTGCCATCGTCTGCGCTGGCTCCTCGGGATTTGGGTGTGGCGACGGCTGTGATGCCGGCGCGAAGTCAGCGTCATCGAGCATCGCACCCGACGCACCGAGCGGGAGTGACATCAAAGTCCCACCGCCAACACCGCCAAGCGGGCGCTCCCAACGACTGCGTCGCTGATAGGGGCTCTTCCGAGCGTAGAGATCGTTTATGAGGGCCGTTATCGGGCCGAAGCGACCGCTTGCCGCGCGCATGCTGTCAACGTCAAAGAGCGTGAGGAACACGTCGATCTCATGGCTCTCGTCGGCCAGAAACGAGCGTATCTCGTCTAAGGCGACGTCAATGGCGGCTTCCTTGGGATAGCCGTAGATTCCTGACGAGATGAGCGGAAAGGCGATGGAGCGGTCGCCGAGCTCGTACGCGAG
>ONMP01000100.1 GCA_900318935.1 uncultured Actinomycetes bacterium | reverse complement strand
TCACGGCCCTCGCCAAGTTTGACGGCCGCCGCCAGCGCCGCCTGAACGCGCGCGAGTTCCACCAGATCGCCGGGCGTGCCGGGCGCTCGGGCTACGACACCGAGGGCGTGGTCATCGCGCAGGCAACCGAATACGACATCGAGCGTGCCCGCGCGCTCGCGAAGGCGGGCGGCGACCCCAAGAAGGCCCGCAACGTCAAGACCCGGAGGCCCCCTGAGGGCTTTGTGGGCTGGAACAAGCAGACCTTCGAGCGCCTCATCGAGGCCACGCCGGAGGCGCTCAAGCCCCGCATGAAGGTGAGCCACTCCATGGTGCTTGCCGAGGTGGAGCAGGGCGGTGACGCCCGTGCCCGCGTGGCAAAGCTCATCTCTGACTCCATGCAGACCGATGCGGAGAAACTCGCCCTCGACCAGCGTGCCGACGAGGTCTTCGCCACCCTCATGGATGCCGGCGTGGTGCTCATGGAGCAGGACGAGGACGGCAACGACGACTACTGGGTCACCGTCGAGCTGCCCGAGTGGTTCGCGCTCGACCAGCCGCTCTCGCCCTTCCTGCTGGCCGCGCTCGAGCTGCTTGACCCCGAGAGCGAGACCTACGCGCTCGACCTCATCTCCCTCGTCGAAGCCACCCTCGAGGACCCGCGCCAAATCCTCATCGCACAGGAGAAGGCGGCGCGTGCCAAGGCCGTCGCCGAGATGAAGGCCGATGGCGTCGAGTACGAGGAGCGCATGGAGCGCCTCGAAGACATCACCTACGAGCGCCCGCTCGAGGAGCTCATCGAGGCGGCCTACGCGCAGTACTGCGAGCAGGTGCCCTGGGCGCGCGACTTCGAGCCGCGCCCCAAGTCCATCCTGCGCGACATGCTCGAGACGGCCTCGGACTTCAAGGGCTACATCCAGCGCTGCAACATCTCGCGCGCCGAGGGCATCCTGCTGCGCTACCTCTCCGAGGCCTACCGCGCACTAGACCGCACGGTACCCTTCGATAAGCGCAACGAGCAGCTTGAGGAGATCATCGCCTGGCTCGGCCTCGTGGTCCGCACGACCGACTCCAGCCTCGTGGACGAGTGGGCACGCTCGGGACAGCTCGACGAGGACGCAGGAGCTCCGCCTACCTCGCCCGATGTGGTGGTAGCCGACCGACGTGCCGTCACGCTCCTCGTGCGCAACGCGCTCTTTGCTCGCGTGCGTCTGGCTGCCCATGACAACTGGAAGGCCTTGGGAGAGCTCGACGCTGATTGGGGCTGGTCTGCGCAGCGCTGGCGCCAGGCACTTGATGCGTTCTATGACGAGCACGAAGACGTTCTGCTTGACGGCAATGCACGCTCGACTCAGTTCTTTGAGGTTGATATCACAGATGAGGAACGCAGCCACGTTTGGCACGCGCGCCAGATCTTTGCTGACGCAGAGGGTGACCACGATTTTCGTATCGTCACGGACGTGGACCTCGATGCCACGCAGGAGGCAGGTGAGGCCGTGTTTGTGAACTATCGTGTGGGCTTCGTGGAGGACCTACTGGAAGACGAATCGTAAGCTGCTTACAAGGGAGAGCCATGACAGATGACATTACACCGCTGAGCGCCGAGGAGCGCGCTGAGCTTGAGCAGCTTCGCGCCGAGAAAGCTGCCCGCGAGGAGGCCGAGCAGGCGCGCCGTGAGCGAGCAGAGTTGCAGCGACTACGCGCGGAGCGTGGTATCCAAGGACAGGCAACGGCGCAGGAGGAGCGTGCGCGACGGCTCATGGAGCCGGGAGACGACCTTTCGATGCCCGTAGGGCAAAAGGTCGTGCTTGCCGTCGTCGCCATCGCCGTGATCGTTGCCGTGGTGATGATCCTCTTTGCCCCAGCTTAGCGAGTGGTGGCAGGCCATGGACGGGTACCCCACATGGCCCGTCCTCCGTTTCATGTGCTTTTCAGAGGTGTTACGTGGGGAGAGGTTCTGTGTTACAAGTGATTAGCAGAGTGCTATATTGAAATTTCTATCTCTCATATCACGAGGAGGACTTACCAATGGCACTCACTGACCGCACGGTCCCCACGGACGTCGCGCTCAACACCGACCTGTACGAGCTCACGATGGCTCAGGGATTCTTTGAGTCGGGACTCATGGATGCTCAGGGCTGCTTCAATGTGTTCTTTCGGGAGAACCCCTTCGGCGGAGGGTATGCCGTCGCCTGTGGTATCGGACAGATTGCCGAACTTGTGCAGAACATGCGCTTCGATGACGAGAGCATCAGCTACCTGGCATCAGTGAAGGCGCCGGGCGGAGGTCCCATGTTTCGTGCGGCCTTCCTGGACTACCTACGCGACTTTCGTCCTCACCTCGATGTGTGGGCAGTGCCAGAGGGCGACCTCGTCTTTCCGCGCGAACCCATGGTGCGCGTGCAAGGTCCCATCATCGAATGCCAGCTACTTGAGACAGCCCTGCTGAACCTCGTGAACTTCCAGACGCTTGTGGCCACCAAGGCAGCACGCGTGGTGTATGCGGCTGAGGGCCACCCCGTCTCGGACTTTGGCCTGAGACGTGCCCAGGGCTACGATGGCGGTCTCGCGGTTGCCAGGGCGTCCTTCATCGGAGGGTGCGCCTCCACATCCAATGTGCTTGCCGGAAAGATCTATGGCATTCCCGTATTTGGTACGCACGCGCATTCCTGGGTGATGGCGTTCGACACCTACGACGTTCATCAGGGCATACAGAATGCCATCGTGGTTGCGAAGGAGATGGAGGACGTGGGCGAGCGACTTGCTGCCATACGCATCGACTCTGGTGACCTTGCGCGCCTCTCTAAAGACACGCGTACCGCATTCGATGAGGCTGGGCTTCCCTATGTAAAGATTTCTGTCTCCAACGACCTTGACGAATACACAATCCAGTCACTCTTTGCGCAGGGAGCGCCTATCGACAGCTTCGGCGTGGGAACCAAGCTTGCCACCTGCGACCCGCAGCCCGCCTTGGGAGGCGTCTACAAGCTCTCGGCGACGCGTGTGTCCGACGATGAGCCATGGCGCCCAGTCATGAAGCTCTCCGAGCAAGTTTACAAGCGCACGATTCCCGGAGTACAGCGCGTGCTGCGCTTCCGAGACGCGAGCGGCGTCCCCATGGGCGACATGATCGTAGACGATGCGGTGGACACGGGCGAGCGCGGGTGCATGGTCGACCTCATCGATGCCATCGCGACATATCGTCTCAAGGGCTATGAGAGCCAGGACCTGCTGACGCAGATTGTGGCTGATGGAGAGCCCATAAACGTTGAGAATTCGATTTTGGATGCTCGCGCGCGCTGCAAAGAGGCCATCATGCACCTCGACCCGGCCACCAAACGCTTCCTCAACCCACAGATCTATCCGGTGGGCTTGGAGCGTGGTCTCGCCGACCTGCGTCAGCGTCTGGCCAGCGAAGAGCGGGGGGAGTAAACAACGCTCGCAAAAGCATGTATTTGTTGGATGTAAAGAAGGAGAACCACCATGCTCGACACGCTTGAGACTCTCGTACGCGATGCACTTGCTGAAGCGCAATCGGCAGGGGACCTGCCCGAGTTCGAAGTCGGCGACCTTGGGTTCGAGCGCCCTGCCGACTCAAACAACGGCGACTGGTCAAGCACCGTTGCCATGCGTTCCGCAAAGCTCGCTCGTCGATCGCCGCGTGCTATCGCCGAGGCAATCGTTGCGCACATCCCAGCGTGTGAGCTGATTGATCGCGTCGAGGTCGCTGGTCCCGGCTTCATGAACTTCTACCTCAACGCCGCGAGCGCCAATGACGTGGTGCGGCAGATTCGCATGCAAGGGCGTGGCTTCGGACGCTCGGACTTTGGTGGAGGCCAGCGCGTGCAGGTTGAGTTCGTCTCGGCAAACCCCGTGGGTCCCATGCACATTGGCCACGGACGATGGACGGCCCTTGGAGATTCACTATGCAACGTGATGGAGCACGCCGGCTACGATGTGCAGCGCGAGTACTACATCAACGACCACGGCAGCCAGATGGACGTCTTTGGCTCGTCCATCAGCGTGCGCTATCTGCAACTCATGGAACTCATGAACAAGGGACAGGACCTTGATGAGGCGCGTGTCACCCTCCTTCGTGACCGCGTGGCGTTCATGCTAGACGGAGATGACGATTCCGAAGAAGACACCGAGCTTGTGGATTGGGATGCTCTGCCCCTCGAGCAGCGTCCGTCTCCAAACGGCCATCCCTATATGGACGCTTTCAACGAGGAGCTGGGTGGTAACGCCTATGGCGGTGACTACATCATCGACCTTGCCCTCCACTTCGCACGCGAGGGTGGCAATCGTTGGGTCGCGCTTTCCTCAGACGAGCGTGTCGCGGAGTTCCGCGAGAGCGGCTACAAGCTCATGCTTGATTCCATCCGTACGACCTGCCACGAGGCGCGCTGCGACTTCGACACGTGGTTTTCCGAGCGTTCTCTCTACGTGCCTGACGAGTCAGGTATGGATGCGGTTCATCGTGCGTTCGCCAAACTTGAGCAGATGGGTCACACTTACACCACCGAGGACGGAGCCTTGTGGTTCCGTTCCACAACCTTTGGTGACGACAAGGACCGAGTGCTCGTGAAGTCCAATGGGGAGTACACATACTTCGCCTCTGACGTCGCCTATCACTGGGACAAGTTCCAGCGCGTCGAGCATGTCATCGACATCTGGGGAGCCGATCACCATGGTTACATCAAGCGCGTGGATTCTGCGTGCGAGGCGCTCGGCTATCCCGGTGGACTTGAGGTGTTGCTCGGGCAACTCGTCAACCTCCTACGCAACGGAAAGCCCGTGCGCATGTCAAAGCGCAAGGGCACGATGGTGACATTCGACGAGCTCCTGCATGAGGTGGGAGCAGATGCCACGCGCTATACGCTCGTCTCGAAGTCAGCGAACCAAATGATTGACTTTGACATCGAGCTTGCAAAGCGCCAAGACAACACGAACCCTGTCTACTATGTCCAGTACGCTCACGCCCGCATTTGTTCGATACTGCGCCGTGCGGCAGGCGTCACGCCGCAGGATGCAGAAGCTTCGGGCATGGATGCCGTTGCCTCTGGCGTTGCGGGCTCTGACATCGACCTTGGGTTGTTGGTACATGCAAGCGAACTGTCCCTCACGCGCAAACTCTCCGAGTTCCCAGGGCTTGTTGAGGGCTGCGCACGTGATCGTGCCCCCTTCCGCCTCACGCACTATGCGGAGGAGCTGGCAGGTGCATTCCATGCGTTCTATACGCAGTGTCAGGTACTTCCCTCAGATGGACGTCCGCTCGATGCGGACCTCTCGCGTGCGCGTCTTGCGCTCTGCGACGCCGTGCGCATCGTATTGGGCATCTGTCTGCAGCTCGTTGGCGTGAGCGCTCCTCTCCAAATGTAGATGAATTGTGGAGAATGGTGCAAAAGAAGGAAAACAATATTATAAATAAGCGATAGTAAGTGACGCATATAGTTTTAATGTTGTATGGTGTAATTGTTCGATTACTGCACTACTCGTCAGCGAGCCGTTGGGTAGGAGGGCCTTTTGGAGCTACGGGAGTACATGTCTATACGCAGGGCTTACAACCTAGTGAGACAGAATGAGGATGCTGCGAGTCGCCTCACCTTCGAGGAGTTCGCCATTCTCTGCAGGCTCGAGGCGGTGGGCGTTCCTGTCAAGACTTCGGAGATAGCTGACTATCAGGGTGCGTTGCGACCAACGATGACGCATCGGACGAACCACTTGGCAAGCTTGGGTCTCATCGACCGAGGTGAGGGGCTCGTAGATAGGCGAAACATCGTCTGCAGCATCTCTGAAGAGGGGAAGCAGCATGCAAAGACTCTTGCTCATCTAACGTGCGAGAAAATTCCTGCGGGACAACCCCTTGCGCGCATAACGTCGGAGCGTATGTGCAAGTATGTGGACGCGATGGGAACTGTTTACTGCACGGCAGGTGAGCTTGTCCTCGTTTGTCTGCTTGAAGCCGAAGGTGAACGTTGCACCGTTACGATGCTTGTCGATCGGCTGGGATTCTTGCAGCCGACGGTCTCAATGTCGGTCGCAACGCTCGCCGAGAAAGGCCTAGTGGTTCGCAGCCGTCCCGAGGGCTCGGTTACGCGGTCTTTGGACATCGAGCTTACACAGGAGGGACGTGACGTCGCTTTTGACATATTCAATAGGATTGATTCCATTGTCGTACGACGCCGTACGCGTGTCGAATAGTAGGCAGTATGCATGCGTGAGCGCACGGGTGTGGATGTGTCACCCGTGCGCCGTCATTTAAGTCGCATCATAGGTCTGTGCCATTGTGAAACCCTTATTGCGTACCTTAAAGTGTGATTCGCTTCGTAGATATCATTTGCCGTTCGTGGATTCGGGCTGTACGAAACGGCAGGTGTGATGTATTGTATGTCGGACTTGAGCGCATGTAGCGCTGTCAAATAAGACAAAAGCTATATTTCCATCCATTATCAAAATTTATGCGATGTGTCGCGCAATGACTGAGAAAGGTTGTGCCTATGGCTGAGGATATCGAGATGGTTGCGAACGATTTCGTGCAGCCCACTGAGGTGGGAGATGTACGGCAGGTTCCTGCCCAGCTATCTATGGAGGTCTCTGACGACGGGTCGTTTGCCGCGAAGCATCGCGAAGGTACCCAGGAAAAAGCGCAGGGTGATAGCGTGAACGGAGAATCCGATGGGCAACAGTCGCAACAGTCCTCGAATGAGCAACAGGCCTCCAGTGAGCAGCAACCATTAGAAGAGCATCAGGCATCGCACGAACAGCAAGCCTCTCCTGAGCAGCAACAAAACCAAGAGCAGGGAAATCAACGAAAGCGCCGCAGGCAGAATGGTGGTCAAGGCGGCAACGCCCAAGGTCGGGGAAAGAATGGCCAACCTAAGCAGGGCCAGCAGGGACGGCGACGCGGCAGAAGACAGAACCAGCCGGATCAGAACCTTGAGCCTTCACTCAAGCGCGAAGAGCTTGAAAAAATGAAGGTGGCTGAGCTTCGCAAGAAAGCTATGGAGCTCGAGATAGACGTCACGGGCAAGCGCAAGGCAGAGCTTGTGGAACTCGTTTATGACGCCGCAGCCAAGGCAGAGGGCTTTCGGAGCGTTATGGGCGTGCTTGACGTGCAGAATGACGGATATGGCTTCCTGCGCACCGGAAATTACATGAAGGGCGACGATGACGCCTTTGTTCACCAGCAGATCATTCGTCAATATGGCCTTCGTCCCGGCGATATGATTCAAGGCACGCTGGCACCTGCGCGTGCGGGCAACAAATACCCGCCGCTCGGCCGCGTGGAGACGATAAACGGCATGTCGATTGAGGCCGCGCGCAATCGACCGCGCTTTAGGGATCTCACGCCGATTTATCCCGACGAGCGTCTGTTTATGGAGCACGGCAAGGATTCCATCACAGGGCGTGCCATAGACTTGGTCGCACCTATCGGCAAGGGACAGCGAGGCCTCATCGTGAGTCCGCCAAAAGCCGGAAAGACCACGGTCCTCAAGCGCATCTGCCAGTCCATCGCGGCAAACAACCCAGAAGTGCATCTCTTTTGCCTACTTGTTGACGAGCGTCCCGAGGAAGTTACCGACATGGAACGCTCCATCAAGGGTGAGGTTATTGCCTCGACCTTTGACATGCCCGCTGAGAACCACACCACCGTATCCGAACTGGTCATCGAGCATGCAAAGCGACTGGTCGAGATGGGGGAGGACGTCGTCGTTGTCCTTGACTCCATAACTCGTCTCGCACGTGCTTACAATTTGGCACAACCCGCTAGCGGTCGCATCCTCTCGGGTGGTGTTGACTCAGCTGCCCTTTATCCGCCCAAGCGTTTTCTCGGTGCAGCTCGCAACATCGAGGGCGGCGGCTCGCTCACCATCCTCGCTTCGGCCCTTGTGGACACGGGGTCAAAGATGGACGAGGTCATCTTTGAGGAGTTCAAGGGCACGGGCAACATGGAGCTGAAGCTTGATCGCGACCTTGCAAACAAGCGTATCTTCCCGGCCATCGACCCCGTAGCGTCGGGCACCCGTAACGAGGAGCTACTCATCGACGCCGAGCTCCAACCCTTCGTGTGGGGCATCCGCCGCGTTCTGGCAAACATGAACAACATCGAGCGTGCGCAGTCGGCTCTGGTGAAAGGCCTCAAGCAGACCGACAACAACCAAGAGTTCCTCATTCGTTCCGCAAAGAAAGCCCAGCAAAACGACTACCTATAAACAGGCAATGATCTTGCATTGGTGTGCTGTTTGGGGATACCCCCAAGCAGCACAAAAGCATCTCGCGGCGCATTCGCAACCATGCACGAATGCACTTGGCACAGACTCGGTTATATCTCTATAATGGGGCTGACACAAACACACTCAATACGGAGCAAACCATGCAGCCAAAAACGAATCATGCTCTTCTTATCACTGGCCTGATGGTATCGATACCGGAGTCTGCTTCAGCGCTTACGTTGGACGAGGCACTAGTGGAGGTCACTTCTTCGCCTCTCATGTGCTATGGCATTGGGTTTCTGACGGGAACTTTGGTTACGGGTTTGGTTGCGCATGGGCTTCATCGACGTAAGCTGCGCATCCTCAAGGGAAAGGTCACGGAGCTTGAGGAGCTAATGGCTGCGTCGGTGGGTGGCAATACCCCAAAGAATGAGCATGCACTGCAGATTGACGAAGTGCTCGTAGAGGACGCAGAGGACTCTTCTATGCCGGTGGGGAAGCACTTTGCAAAGCCGGATTCATCGAATGGGGTTAAGGTGTGGCCAAAACATCATCTTGCGAGCGTCGACTCGGTCTTTGGTGACTTGCTGAAATTATCTGACGAGAATGACCTGCCCCATTTCGAGCGAGGGGACAGCTCGGGTAACCTCATGAGGTCAAGTGACGACCTCGAGCGAACTCATGCCATGCAGGTATTGCACACGCTGGATTCGGCTACGCGAGCAAACATGATCAAGAAGCGCATTCCCTGTCTAGGCAAGCTCAATGCGATGCCTGAAGGACGCGCAGCCAAAGACGAGCAAGTTGTGGAGACTGACCCAGCACGTCGTATCGAGCAGATATATGAGGAAGAGCTGCAACGTAGTGAGAAAGAAGCTGCAAAGGCGTTTTCTCGTTCTCACCTCACCGTGGTTGAAGGATCCAATGGCAATGTACCAAAGAGGGCGAAGGACACCCAGAATGGGTTGCATGGCAAGCACTTTGCTCCCGTGACTAAGGAGGCATAGGGCGTTGGCGACCGCAAGAAGGCGCAGTCGCATAGTGTGGACGGTGCTGCTGGTGCTATGGATCTGCGTCGTGTGGGGACATTCGCTCATGTCGGCGGAAATTTCAGCGGAAGAATCGTCTCGCTTTGTGTTCTTGGTGAGGCCGTTCTTTGCAATGTGCGGAATCACGGACGAGGGGTTCATGACGCACGTAATCCGCAAAACGGCACACTTCAGCGAGTATGCGGTCCTGGCAAGCATCGCAGTCGGATGCGCACGGGCATGGTGGGGCGCAACGCGTGCCGCCATTTACATGGTGCTTGCTATTTGGACGTGCGTGCCCGTGGTGGACGAGACCATTCAGAGCTTCTCGCCCGGCAGGGCACCACGAGTGACTGACGTGCTTATCGACATGGCCGGAGGACTCTTGGGGATGCTCATCACACATGCCGTTCTACGAAGAAAGCGGCTCTGCAACTGAGACTACGATTGCAGGTTGACCTTGGCGCCTCCCGTAGCGCGAAGCGTCGTTACCCACAAGCCCTCAACGAGGCCATCGACCGCATGCGTTACCTGCCTCGCCGCATCGTCGCCGTCGGTGATGGCGAGCATCGTTGATCCCGAACCAGATATCACGAACGCTGAGGCTCCAGCCCCGAGAGCGCGTGTGCGTAGTAGGTCGTAATCAGGGATGAGCAACATGCGGTGCGGTTCATGCAGCTTGTCGTGGCAGGACTTAGCAATGAGGCTGGCGTCACCACGTTCGAGTGCGTCTGCCATCGCCACGCAACGACCCATCTGCCAGACGGCGGTCTGGCGCGAGACGGTGTCGGGAAGCGCCTTGCGCGCCTCCTCCGTCTGAACCTCGTAGGGAGGTGCCATGGCCACAAAGCGCAGGTTGTCACCGACGGGCATGACAGCTGCATAGACGGTGCCCGCCTCAACGAAAGAGCTGGTCAGTCCACCATAGATGGCGGGAGCCACGTTGTCGGGATGCCCTTCGATGGCTGTGGCGATGTTGAGCGCCTGGGCACGGTCGAAAGGACGTCCCGAAAAGAGCAGCGCGGCGATGACGCCCGCAACTACGCACGTCGAACTCGACCCGAGCCCACCCGAGAGGGGAAGCGGCGAGTCGATGGATATGGAGAGGGGCCTGGCCGGTGCATCGAGCAGCTCGCAGGCCTTACGATATGCCACCCACACGAGGTTGTTCTCATTGGCGAATCGTGCGAGGCAGCCTCGAATCTCTATTTCCTCGCTCGGCTCGAATGTGAAGGTGGCCCAAAGGTCGAGCGCCAATCCCATCACGTCAAAGCCGACGCCGAGGTTGGCCGAAGTAGCGGGGACGAGGACGGTCACAGTGCCCTCGTCTCGCGGTGGAAGTGTTCCCTCGAGGGGTTCCGAGTATGTAAGGACGCGACGCTCGATCATGCAAAGACCCGCTTGCAGGCCGCTTCTACGAACGCTGGCATCTCGTCGCGGTCGCAGACGTCCGCGTGGCGCTCAATGGCCGTGCGCAGGCCAGAAAGCTGGGATGGTGCGGTGGTGTGTGTGAGCTCCTCGAGCTTGTCCATGCAAGCAAAGCCGTCGAAACCACGGACATCAACGCCGAGCGCGGCGAGGACGTCGGCGCAGAACTTGTAAGGCGACGCCGTCGAGAGGCATACGCGCTGGCGCCCGGATGTGGGAAGCTCGTCTACAACGGCCTTTCCGACGGCCGTATGCGTGTCAACGAGGACGCCGAGCTCTGCCCAAGTGCTGCGGATGGTCTCGCGTGTGGCATCGTCGTCTGCGAATCCGCAGCCAAAGCATGCCTGAAGCTTTGCCAAGATGTCTGCATTGACGGTATAGCTACCCTTGTTTGCGAGGTCTGCCATGTAGGAGGCTACGAGTTCACAATCGCCGCCGCTTAGGTAGTACACGAGACGTTCGAGATTTGAGGAGACAAGGATGTCCATGGAAGGTGAGATGGTCTTGTGGAAAGTGCGCCTGCGATCATAAGTACCCGTCGTGATGAAGTCCGTGAGGACGTTGTTTGCGTTCGAGGCCACGATGAGCTGGCCCACGGGCAGACCGAGCTTCTTTGCGTAGTAGCCAGCTAGAACGTCTCCAAAGTTGCCTGTCGGCACGCAGAAGTCGATCTGCTCGCCGGCCTTGATGGCACCCGTACGCGCGAGCTGGGCATAGGCGTCGAAGTAATAGGTGACCTGAGGGACAAGACGCCCCACATTGATGGAATTGGCGCTCGAGAGCACGCAACCATCGCTGGCTAAGCGCGCGCGCAGGTTCGCGTCCGCAAAGATGGCCTTGACCTCGGTCTGGGCGTCGTCAAAGTTGCCGCGGATGCCGCAGACGGCTACGTTTGCGCCGCGTTGCGTGACCATCTGCAGCCGCTGCACGTCCGAGACCTTTCCGTCTGGATAAAAGACGGTCACGCCGGTACCAGCGACGTCAGCGAAGCCCTCAAGCGCTGCCTTTCCGGTGTCGCCTGAGGTGGCCGTTAGGATCATGACGTTTTGGCCATCGCCTTCGGTGGTGCGCGCAACGCTCATGAGGCGTGGCAGCATCTGCAAGGCCACATCCTTGAAGGCGCAGGTAGGACCGTGATAGAGCTCGAGCAGCCAGTCGTTTCCGATGGGTGTAAGCGGGGTGATGGCAGGGGTATCCCACTGGCTACCGTAGGCTCCCGCCACGCAGTCGGAGACCTCCTGGGCACTGTAGTCACCCAGTAGCGTCTGGAGTACGACCCGAGCCGTGGCATGATAGTCTTGAGCGCATATCTGCGTGACGTCGAGGATAACCGTACCGATCTGATCCGACACATAGAGTCCCCCGTCAGGCGCGATGCCGGCCAGGATTGCCTGCTTGCTGCTCATGACGCTCTGCGCGTCACGTGTGCTGTGATACAACGTCTCCACGATGGACTCCCTGCTCTCGTTCGGCAAAACAACCGTAGTATACGGCAATTCGCGCGCTAATTGGGCCGGAGCGCATTTGATGCGCCGCGCACGACGGCGGGCGTTGGTGTATCCTGTACGGATTGCGTAGTAGGCAAGCGTACGTTAGAGGTTTTGTATGAACATCGCTCTTTTGGGCCATGGGACGGTCGGGCGCGGCGTCGACGGCATCATCCGTGCACGCGTGCCCGAGATCGAGGTGACGCGAATCCTCGAGTTGCCCGACAGAATCACCGACCCGCGCATGACGTCGGACTTCGGCGAGATATTGGCAGACGATACTGTCGAACTCGTGGTGGAGTGCATGGGCGGCATCGAGCCCGCACACACCTTCATCGCGGCAGCACTCGCGGCGGGCAAGCATGTTGTGACGTCAAACAAGGCCGTCGTGGCGGCCCACTTCGCCGAATTCGCTCGACTCTCCGAGGAGCACGGCGTGGCGTTCCTCATCGAGGCATCGGTAGGTGGGGGCATTCCCTGGATCGCGAGCATCGACAAGGTGCGTCGCATCGATGAGGTCAACTCCTTCATGGGCATCATGAACGGCACGACTAACTACATCATGGATTCCATGCGCCGTGAGGGCCTGGATTTCGACATCGCGCTCGGGCGCGCGCAGGAGCTTGGTTATGCCGAGCGTGACCCGTCTGCCGACATCGATGGCATAGACGTGGCAAACAAGACCATCATCTCGGCC
>ONMP01000230.1 GCA_900318935.1 uncultured Actinomycetes bacterium | reverse complement strand
CGAGCACCGGTAGCAGGTAGTCGTTCCACACCCACATGATCTCGAGGATGCCCACGCTGATAAGGGTAGGCTTGAGCATGGGAAGCACGACGCTGAAGAAGGTGCGCACGGGTCCGCATCCGTCGATGGCGGCCGCCTCCTCGATCTCAAGAGGGATGGACTTGACAAAGCCCACAAACATGAAGATGGCCAGTCCCGCACCAAAGCCGAGGTACACGATCGGGATGGTCCAGGGCGTGTTGAGCTTCAGGACATCAGCGGTCTTGGAGAGCGTGAACATCACCATTTGGAAGGGCACCACCATGGAGAACACGCACAGGAAGTAGATGGCCTTGCAGAACAGCGAGTCCACGCGAGCGATGTACCAGGCGGCCATAGAGCAGAACACCAGGATGAGTCCGGTCGAGAGCACCGTGATGACCACGCTATAGAGGACCGAGCTCTTGAAGGGATAGTTGCCAAAGGTCATGCCCTTGACGAAGTTGGCCATCCCCGCCCAGCTCTCGCTGGTGGGCAAAGCGAACGTGTCCGTCTTGACGAAGGTGTTGAGCTTGAACGAATTGATGACCACGGCCACCACGGGCAGCACCCACAGTATGCAGATGGCCGCAAGCACAACTGACAGGATCGCCTTGTTGCGGCGCTCGGCCGCCAACGTCTGCTGCTTGTCCATTACTGCTGCACCTCCCTCTTGCGCGTGTAGGCGAGCTGCGCCAGGCCCAGCCCGGCAACCAGGACAAAGAAGATCACGGCCTTGGCCTGGGCGGTGCCACGCGCCGCGGTGCTCGAGTTGTAGAAGGTGTTGTAGATGTTGAGGGCCAGCATCTCGGTCGTGTTGATGGTGGACCCGTCCGGCTGGATGAGATAGGGCAGGCCTCCCGTCAGCGCCAGGTTCTGGTCGAACAGCTTGAAGCCGTTGGTGAGCGACAGGAAGGTGCAGATGGTGATCGAGGGCATGACATTGGGAATGATCACCCTGAAGAGCGTCTGCCACTTGGTTGCTCCGTCAATCTTGGCCGCCTCGATCATGTCCTCGGGCACCGCCTGGAGTCCGGCGATGTAGATGATCATCATGTAGCCGATCTGCTGCCAGCACATCAGGATGATCAGTCCCCAGAAGCCGTACTTGGTCTCCAGCAGAATCGAGGTGTCATAGTGCGAGAGAATGCCATCAAAGATCATCGACCAGATGTAGCCCAGCACAATGCCACCGATGAGGTTGGGCATGAAGAAGACCGTGCGGTACAGGTTGGACCCGCGGATACCCTGCGTGAGGGCATAGGCCACCGCAAAGGCAAAGACGTTGATGAGCACGAGGCTCACCACGGCGGTGGCTGCGGTGTACCAGAACGAGTGCTGGAAGCTTGGGTCGGCCAGTGCCGCCTGGTAGTTGGAGATCCCGACGAAGGTGGCGTCAGAGGTGATGCGGAACTTGCAGAACGAAAGGTAGATACCCTGGATGAAAGGCCAGACGAACCCGATCGTGAAGGCAGCCACTACCGGCCCCAAGAAGAGCCACGCCCAACGTCTGGTGGCCTGCGTCTGCGAGTTGCCTCGGCCGATCTTCTTGCTCATGCCCGTTCCTCCTTTCTGTGGGAATGTTCCGGTGCCATAGGGACGCAAGGACGCATGTGGTCGAGCCCCCCGCCATGGCGTACCATGCGCGGGAGCCTAGCCACGTGTGTATGCGAACCGGTCTGGGGCCGGGATGGTCTCATGCCACCCCGGCCCGAGGATGCGAAGGCGCGACCTTAGGCGTTGGCCTTCTTGTACTGGGTGGCCCAGCCATCGACGAAAGCGGTCCGGACGTCTGCCCAGGTCTTGTCAGACGGATTGGCGTTGTAGGCGTTAAGGGCGCTCACGAGGGCAGCACGGTAATCGTCCACGTTGGGCTGGTAGTTGGTGGCCCAGTCCATCACGTAGCAGCCGTTGGAGGTGTAGTCGGCGGCGTCGTTGAGGAAACCGTTGGTGGACTCGGCGGCGTTGTTGTAGGGCATGATGCCCAGCTGCTCGACGAGCAGCGCGGACGCGTCGGGGTCGGTCACCAGCCAGACCATGAAGTCGATGGTGGCCTGCTGATCGGCCTCGGAGGCGTTGGCGTTCACGGCCCAGCAGTTCTCGGTGCCACAGTTCAGGCCGGCCTTCTCCTCGCCGTCTACGCCGCAATAGTACGGGAGCATATGGATGTTCGGCTGAGCTGCCGCGAGGTCGGCGTAGTCCCAGGAGCCCGTGAAGAAGAAGCAGGCCTTGCCATCCTTGAACTGCTGCGCGGGGTCATGGCCACCGGTGGCCAGCGTCTTGGGCTCCACCGTGGAGTTGTTGATGGCCAGGTCGTACAGCTTCTTGTAGTTCTCGACATAGGTGCCCTTGATGGTGGCGGGGCACTCGTCCCAACCGCCGTCATCGCGCTCCTCGTAGAAGTAGTCGAGGTTGGCAAGGTGTCCGGTCACGCGCCAGCTGGACGAGTCGTCCATGTCGGTGGCAACAAAGGCATCAAAGCCCAGCTCGCTGGCGCGGCTGTGAATGTCGGTAGCCACGGCCTCGAGGCTTGCGAAGTCCTTGATGTCGGCGATGTCGTGGCCGGCCTTTGCGATGAGGTCGGCGTTGGCGACGATGCCGTAGCACTCGTAGCAGTAGCCCATGGAGACGAGCTTGCCGCTCTCGTCATACAGGTTGTAGGCATCGGTGTTGAGCTCCGACTCGATGGCTGTGCCCTTGAGGTCCAGTGCGAAGTCGCCCCACTCCTTGACGCCGGCGGCATTGCCGATGACGAACATGGTCGGCGCGTCGGTCTTGTCCATCTCGGAGGTAAGGGTCTGGCTATAGGTTCCCGACGCAGCGGTCACGATCTTGGGCTCGATGCCCTTGGCCTCCTTGTACATGTCCTTGATGGTCTGGAGGGTCTCGTCGAGCTCGGGCTTGAAGTTGAGCCAGTACACCTTGCCGGCTGCGGCGTCACTGCCACCCTCGCCTGAGCCACCTGCGCCACCGCATGCGGCAAGAGTGAGGGCCGCGATTCCGGCCGCACCAAGGAACGAACGACGGGTAATATTGTTGCTTGCCATGAGGGTTCTCCTATCCTGTGTTGCCCAACACATGAACTTACTTGTGGCTGTCTTGGCGCGTCCGGGGCTGTTGCAGCAGCCTCGTACGCGTCCTCTTTCGGACGCTTGGCCTAGCTCCTCGCCTTCCCCAGGGTCTCTCCTTCCCTGAGGCTTGTCTCCAACCGTACATGCCGGTTGGGCGCCGTGCCTTCGATGAGATCCAACAGGGTCTTGAATGCCTCCTCTCCCAATGTCTCCTGCGGTTGTACCAGCGTGGTGAGCGTGGGTATCGTGTACTGCGAGATCTCGATGCCGTCGATGGCGACGACCGAGCACGTCCCCGGCACACCGAACCCCACGTTATGCAAGGCCTTCATGGCGGCAATGGCCATGGAATCCGCTACGGCAAAAATGGCGGTGATATCTGGACGCGCCTCGAGCGCAGCCAAGGTACGCGCGTAGGCGGCGCTCATGGTGAAGTCCACGGTTTCGAGCACGAGGTCCTCGTCAAGGGGTATGCCCGCATCGACAAGCGCCTGACGGTAACCGGCATAGCGCAGCTCGCTGATCGAGTGGTCGCGCACGCTGTCCAACAGCACCGCAATCTTGGTATGCCCATGGTCTATGAGCAGCTTGGTGGCCTTATAGCCCTCGGCATAGTCATCGATGGAGACAGACGAGTAGACGCTCTTGTCAAGGTCTCCGAACTGATTGGTGTTGGTGCAGCACACGAAGGGGATGCCGATGGCGTCCCTCTCGGCACGGCTGTAGTCGAAGCGGCCGCCAAGGAAGATGAGGCCCTTCAGGCGCTTTGAGCGTACGAGGGTCGCGCCAGCGGAGATCTCGTCCGCCCCCACGGGTATCTGGTGCAGGACCATGGTGTAGCCCGCCTCCTCGCACCGCTCTTCGATGGTGCGGATGATGGGGGTGTAGAAGGGGTTCTCTGCGCCACGAACGACCAGCCCGATGGTGTCCGCAGTCGCCAAGACAAGATCACGCGCGCTGTTGTTGGGGATGTAGTGCAGCTTGTCCACCGCCTCGAGCACGCGGGTACGCGTCTCGGGGCTCACGTCGGGATGGTTGTTGAGCACTCGAGACACTGTGCTCACCGCAACGCCGCAGTAGGCGGCAACGTCCTTGATGGTCATGCGTCCTCCCCTCGCAGCTCATTTGGTTTCCCTCGTTGGAAACGTTTCTGGTAACGTTTCCAA
>ONMP01000255.1 GCA_900318935.1 uncultured Actinomycetes bacterium | reverse complement strand
GCCCGTGACCGCGGCGACGAGGCCCGCGACCGCGTCGAGGACGGAGCCGCCCTTCTCGGAGTTACCCTCGGCCTCCGAGCCGCTCTCGGCCTGTGCTGTCAGACCCTCACCTTCGGCCTCGGGCACACTCTCCTGTCCCTCCGCGACGACATCCTGAGGTTGCGTGGACGTCGCGTTCTGCACATCGCCTTCCTGCGGTTGCTGTGCGACCGGATCTTGGGGCTGCGTCGTCGCGTCCTGCGTGACTGGGTTATGCGCAGCCACGGCCTGCTCGTCCTGCGTCTGCTCCTCCCGAGTGCCGGACTCGCCTTCGCGTCCCGCGTCCTGTCTCTCATCCTGCTGCGCGTCACTGGGCTGATCCGCTGATGCCTGTCCCTCCGTTGGCTTCTCTTCGCTCGGCTGCTCGCCCTCAGCCCTCTGCCCCCCGTTCCGCGCCAGCCACTCCTCGTCTCGCGCCTCGGTGTCGGCGATGCGGATCACCTTGTAAGTGATGGGCGTGCCGTTGTCGAGTACTCCCACGATGTCATCCTCGCGCACGGGTCCCCAGCCCTCGGGGTCCGCCTGCGCGGAGAGGTTCTTCTTGCCCGTTGCCTCGACGGTGGACTTGAGCATAGCGTCGGTGACGACGTTCATGGAGTCCACGAGCTCCGAAACCGGACGGTCCGCCAGGGGGTTGAGCTCCGGGTACTCAAGCTCGCTCTGGGCCTGCGCCCCGGCCCTCTTCCAGCGGTTGTACCACTCGTGGTAGCCGAAGTCGTGGAGCTCATAGGTCTTTGTGACGATGAAGACCTGGATGATGAAGGTGATTTGAGAGCCGAAGCTCAGAATGACCTGCGGCAGTGGGTGCGTCTTTGTGTCGAGCTCGCCGCGGTACGTAAGTCCGATGTAGAACGTAAAGGTACACTTGGCCATAATCGACACGGAGGTTGCACCGCGAATGCCCACGCCCAGACTGAAGAACGGGGAGACGCTCACGGTGATGGTGAGTCCGGTATCGGTGTAGTCGAAGTGCCAATACCTGACGTCAAAGAGATCCTTGATCCATTCCATCTTGTACCCGCTGCTGCTCTTGCGCGAGTACATGCCACAACCGAGGAACACGGCGAAGCTGCCTTCTAGGCCGACGGTCGCGATGAGGGGGATGCCGAACGCCACGAACTGCTCCGCCACGGACGCTGAGAGGTTGATGAGGACCTGCGCTCCCAGAGAGCCACGGAAGAGGTCCTCGTCCATGTCGTAGGCCGCGGCCGCGATGAGCTGCAGCCCGCCTGTGCACTCGACGTTGGGGAAGAACTTGCCGTGACCAAACATTGCCGAGGCACCCGGACGAGAAGCCACGGCCATCACGCCGTCATAGGCTTCGTTAATCTCATCTTTCAGATCCTCCCACTGCCTGCTCACGTCATCGCGCGGCCAGCGCTTCCAACCGGACGTGGAGGGATCCCCGTCGTTCTTGTACCCCCACGTCGCGGGAAGACCACCAGCGTCCTCCCGATCCTCTTCGTCTCCGTACTGTCCCGTGCCCACCTTGGCCGTGATCTGAAAGCTGCCAAAAGGGTTGAGGCTGACGTTGACGGGAAACGACGGGAGCCAGCAGGTGCTGAGCTCTCCTCCGCCTATGACGGGGAGGAAGTCAGGTATGGTAAGGCCCAGTTGCATATCCGTGCTGGTGAGATCGAACGGCTCGAGTTCGTCATTATCGCCATAGGCGCTGTCCTCGACCACGCCCTTGTCCACGCCGAAGTGCAGATTGACGCACTTGGTCTTGCCGCCCTGGGTCACGTCGAGGACCACCTTGCAGCCCTCGGGAAGGAAGTCTTTATGACCGGTCTGGAGGAACTTGCCCTCGAATTTGACGCTCGCGGCACCGTCCACGGGAACTACCCGGACGGTCTGGCGCGGACGTGCGCCTTTTTCCTGCACCCTAAGCGCAACGGTCGTCTCTTGGGCTTCCAAGCCACGAAGCTCGATGTCAAAGGTATGCGTGTCGTCGTTGCGCTCGGTCGTGATGAAGTCCCTGCTCGTGTAGAGCACGTCCCACTCGTCGAAGCAGGCCTTGAGCGGGTACATCTGGTTCTCGCGCGACCTCGTCGGGATGATGTGGGCAACGCCGCCGGTGAAGCGCATGAGGCCCGTCGCGAACTTGCGATAGCCGTCATTACCAGGATCCACCTCGATTGAACCGTAGAAGCGGTACTCGTTGAGCTTCCTGCGATCCTGCCCTTTCGGGCAGCGCGCAAGCTCTGTGACGTCGAGCGTCAGCATGCCGTACTCGTCGGTGAAGCCTTCCACGGCCTTGTCGTTCTCAGACGAGATGATGCGCACATAGGCGCCTTCGACGACCGTCTCGGCCCTCGTGGACATGTCGGCCACCTGCACGCCCACCTCGTTGGCCTTGAGCTTTACCACCTTGATGATGGAAGACCCCGCACTCCCAGCGTCCTGCTCGAGCGACTCGGACCAGTCATCCTCCTCGGCCAGAGCCGTGACGGGATAGACCATCATTCCTGGGACAGTAGTGATGAGGCCAGCCGCCAGCTGCATGAAGCCACGGCGCGTAACACCCTCTCTAGCTATGTCCTTAAACTTCATGAGCTGTCTCCTATCTGCTTGGCTGCGCCGGCGTACTGAGGTCACGAACGATTGATGAAACTCGCACAGTATGCATATTGTACACCCCTGTTATATTCTTGTCACAATGTGGAATCTCACGTACATCAACCTCGAAGCGCAAGCGTATCCGCATGGTCATGCATGCCATACGTCTTGAAGATATAAAAGACACCTCTCATTGTGCACGCAACGATTCTCGCGCACAATGAGAGGTACCCCTCTACTCGCAAATGCTATCTGAGGTCAAGACGCCCGCTAGCGCCGCGCTAGTCTCCGTCGCGTGACGGCCGCTCGTTGCGCGCGCGGCGCCGCTCGTAGGCGAGCGCTGCGGCGCCGAGGCCCGCGAGCGCGGCGGGCAGCGCGGCCGAGGTGGCGTCGCCCGTCTTCGGCGTGGTCGTCTTCGTCGTGGTCGTCGAGGACGTGGCCGGCCTGGCGGCGCCGTTGTTGCCGTTACCCGCGTTACCGCCGTTGTTGCCGTTCCCGTTGTTGTTCCCGTTGTTGTTCCCGTTGTTGTTGCCGTTGCCGTCGTCCACGCCGGCGTCCCTGGCTGCGTCCTCGGGCGACTGCACCGGGGCGTCGTTGAGGTTCGAGCCGTCGGGGACGTCATTCACCTCGAGGACGGTCAGATCAAGGACATGCGGGTTCACGTCAAGAGACGTACGTTTCACGTAATTGGCGCCGATGCCGGGGTCTGTGGCGTACTCGATGAAGACGCCGTTATCCTCCGCGGCCGCGCTGAGGCCGCCGCCCGCGGCCATGCGCGGGCTGTATGCCCAGAACGAGACGGTGTAGTTGCCGCTCTGCCACTCGAAGGGGATGGGCACCTCCACGCGGTACTCGGCGATCTGGCCCGGAGCCAGCGAGTAGTCGGGCTCGACGTTGAGCAGGTTGCCGTTGTCGTCCTCGGGGTTCCAGCTGGACTCGAGCAGCGTGTCCTCCCCAAACGTGAGCTCCATGGTGGAGCCCTCCACCTTGCTGAACTCCTCGCTCAGGACCTTGGTCTCGTCGTCGACGTCGGTGACCTTGTGCAGGCACATCTGCACCGTGCAGCCGCTGAGGTAGCAGTTGCCGTAGTTCTTGAT
>ONMP01000148.1 GCA_900318935.1 uncultured Actinomycetes bacterium | reverse complement strand
CCGCCCGGACGACCGCGACGGCGAAGGCCGGCGAGACGGCCACCTTCGGCGCGATCAGCTTCGACCGCCCCGGCACCTACGACTACACCATCACCGAGGTCGCGTCCGAGAACGCCATCGAGGGCATGGTCTACGACGCGACGCCTCACGCAGCACGCGTCACCGTCGCGCCCAACGCCGACAAGACGGCCCTCGAGGCCACCGTCGAGTACGACGGCGGAGAGTCGCTCACCATCACCAACGTCTACGCGCCTGAGGCGGCCATCGAGAAGTACGTCAACGACGGTGAGACCCTCATCCTCAACCCGGACGAGAAGAACGAGTTCACCTACGACATCTACGCGCTCGTGACGGCAGACGCCGAGAACCAGTTCCTGCTGATTGAGGACCGTATGAGCGGCAACCTCGAGTTCGTGAGCACCCCCGAGACCGTGCGCGTCAAGGATATCGGCGTCGTGGAGGACAAGGCTGCCGAGGGCACCGACATCGAGGAGGCCGAGGTCGACATCTACGATGACGAAGAGAGCGGGGAGCACATCCTCGAGGTCTTCATCGGCCCGATCCCCGAGTCCCTGCTCGGCCACTGGGTCAAGGTGAGCTTCGACGCCAAGCTCGCGGACAACGTCTCCAGCGCGGAGGGCGTCTCGAACAAGGCGAGCTACGGCGTCTACGACAGCCCAGAGAGCCCCGAGCCTTCGCAGGGCGGCGACACCCCGTTTGTCGTGGTCATCCCCGGCAAGACGAAGGTCGACGTCACCAAGGCCTGGCAGGACAGCGAAGGCAACGTTGCCGATTGGCCCGAGGGCGCCGCGGTCACCGTCGAGCTCCTCGAGAACGGCAAGGCGACCGGCAGGACGCTCGAGCTCGACGCCGAGAACCCGTCCGGCACCTTCGAGGACCTCGCGGATTACGAGGGCGCGAGCTACAGCGTGACCGAGCAGGGCGTCACCGGCCTGCCCGAGGGCTGCACCGCGTCCGTCGCGGGCGACCAGGCGACGGGCTTCACCATCACCAACACCCTGCCCGAGCAGGCGGAGACCACGAGCGTCGAGGTCGCCAAGGCCTGGCAGGACGGCGAGGGCAACGCCATCGACTGGCCGGAGGGCGCGACCGTCACGGTCGAGCTCTACAAGGACGGCGAGGCGACGAGCGAGACGGTAGAGCTCACGTCCGAAAAGACGAGCGCGAAGTTCGAGGGCCTCGACCCGGCGGCCGAGTACACCGTCAGGGAGACCGAGGTCGGCGGCGGCGTGAGCGTGGCCAGCAGCGAGACCTCGGGCGACGCGGAGAGCGGCTTCACCATCACCAACACCCTGCCGAGCGAGGCCGGGACCGTCGACATCGACGTCGCCAAGGTCTGGAAAGACGCCGACGGCGAGGACATCGACTGGCCCGAGGGCGCGACCGTCACGATCGAGCTGCGTCGAGACGGCAAGTCGCTCGACCCGAAGCAGGAGCTCGAGCTCACGGCGGACAACCCGACCGATAGCTTCACCGGCATCAGCGAGGACGACCTCTCCAAGTACACCGTGGCCGAGACGAAGGCGACCGGGGTCACCGTGAGCAAGTCCACGGTCACTGGCAGCCTCGAGGACGGCTTCACCTTCACCAACACCGTTGGAAGCAGCAAGACCGAAACCAAGGACGACAAGACAACTACCGCCACCACGACAACGGGCTCCACAGGCTCTGGCACCACGACCACGACTACGAGGACCGGCACCCCGGTGACGTCCTCCACTACGACCACGGGCTCGTCCCCGGTCTCCTCGACAACGAGGTCAAGCACGCCCAAGACCGGAGATCCCACGGCTGCTGTCCAGCTGGCGGCGCTCCTCACGACCGGAGCCACGCTCGTGACAGCCGGCGCACTTCGCCGCCGCAAGCGCAAGTAGCGCAAAGGTGCAAACACCGCCAACCAGGGCCACCCTCCGGGGTGGCCCTTTCATGTCGGAGGGGGAGTATCCCCGGTCGGCACAAATGACACGATGGGGGCTACCGTTTCCCAGTGAGCTGCTACTCTTCGCACATATCGTCCCGCGCTAACGGTACAATTGACTACAAGGTTATAAACCATCCCACGAGAGGAGTGACTCATGGACAAGGTACTGGGCATCGACATCGGTGGTACGAGCATCAAGGCCGGCATGTTTTCCACGGAGGGTATGCTTCAGGCAGCGACCAAGATTCCCACAGGCGAAATCGTGAGTGAGGCTGCGTTCGCTGTCGTGACCGAGGGGCTAAAGAAGCTTCTTGAGGACAACGGTGCGACAGCCGATGACGTGATCGCCGTAGGCTTGGACGTTCCTGGTCCTGTGGATGATGACGGCGAAGTCGGAATGCTCGCAAATATCGAGCTCGATCCCAAGGGCCTGCAGGCGGCCCTCAAGCGTACCTTCAAGCGCGCGAACCTTGCCTTTGTTAACGATGCGAACGCGGCAGCTTTGGGAGAGCTGTGGCAGGGCACGGCCAAGGATGCAAGCAGCTTCGTGCTGGTCGCCATTGGTACCGGCGTCGGCGGCGGCGTCGTATCGGGTGGCAAGATCGTGTCTGGTGCCTTTGGTGCTGGCGGTGAGATTGGCCACATTACCGTCAATCGTGAGGAGACGGCATCGTGCGGTTGCGGTAGGCAGGGTTGTCTTGAGCAGTATGCTTCTGCCTCGGGCATCGTCCGCGTGTACAAGAAAGAGTGCAAGAAACTCGGGCAGACTCCCGTGAAGCTCGACGGCCCCACCGATACGCTTTCGATCTTTAACGCGTATCGCGCTGGCGACGAGGCCGCCCAAGCAGCCATTTCGACGATGTGCGACTGCCTCGGCTATGCGCTTGCCCAGATCTCGGTGATTATTGACCCGCAGCTCTATCTCATCGGTGGCGGAGTTGGCGGTGGCTTCAAGCTTTATGCCGAGGAGCTCCGTGCTGCGTTCCGCAAGTATTGCCTGGCTCCCTCCATCAGCACGCGTATCTTGCCCGCAAGCTTGGGTAATGACGCCGCGATGTATGGAAGTGCCTACCAGGCGATGCAGGGTTAGTCTTCAAGTGCATCGCTAGGATAGTGCCGCAGGGAGTGTTCCCTGCGGCACTATACTGCAGCGCATGCGACAGGGAGGTATGCATGAAAGTTGCGATTCGATACCAGTCGCGAGGTGGGCACGTCAAAGAGATGGCCGAAATCATTGCGAGCGGATTCGATAATGTAGACGATATCGATGTAGAGCCCATCTCAATCGACGATCCTCGCGCGCCTATCACAGAGCCCATAGACGTGCTCTTCATCGGTGGTGCACTTTACAAGTTCCGTCTTGATCCCTCGATGGAGGAGTACCTCGAGAGCATTCCAGGTGATCTGGTGCATACGGCGATTGCCTTTGGCAGCTCGGCGCTCACGCGCCGTCCGGTGATGCTCATTATGGAGCGGCTCAGGGCCAAGGGCATCGAAGTCGATCCTTCTGCTCTCTACATGCGGGGCAAGCCAAAGCCGTACCTCTATGAGATCGTACCGCCATGGGCCGAGCGCGAGGTACGAAGGATCCAGAAGCAGATTGAGGAAGAGAAGACCGAGGATACGGAGGAGTAGGACTACCATGGAGACCTTTGCAATCGTATCTGATGAGTTGGTGCTACCAAGCGGCATCGACGGGTTCGGTTACCTCATCATAGAGGACGGCAAGTTCGGTGGCGTGAGCGTTGAGCGTCCCGAGGGAATGCGTATCGTCGACCGCAGAGGTTGCTGGGTTGCCCCCGGTTTCGTAGACACGCACATCCACGGCTTTGCCGGCCATGATGTCATGGATTGTGACGCAGCTGGGATTGATGCCATCACGGTCGAGCTCGCAAAGAGGGGCACTACGAGCTGGCTTGCCACTACGCTCACGGCGGGCGTGGAGAAGACCGGGCAGGCGTGTGCAAGCGTAGCCGAAGCCGTGGCAGCACAACAGGAGAACGCTGACTTCGTGGGTGCGCGTACGCAGGGAATCTTCCTTGAGGGGCCATTCTTCACGTACGAGCACAAGGGTGCGCAGGACCCGCGCTATCTCATCGACCCGAGCATGGAGGTGCTCGAGGGCTGGCAGGAGTCAGCAAAGGGCCTCATCGTAAAGACAGCCCTTGCACCAGAGCGCGATGGTGCCGTCGAATATGTAGCGGCTGCGACGGCGGCTGGGTATACGGCTGCGATCGGACATAGCTCCGCCACCTATGGCGAAGCGGCTGCTGCGGTGCTCGCGGGTGCCCGCGTGGTGGTACATACCTTCAACGGCATGGATGACCTCGGACATCGCGAGCCCGGTATCGTTGGCTGTGCCATGACGAGCCAGGGTGTGTATTCGGAGCTCATCTGTGATGGCAAGCATGTTGACCCGGTGGCGTGCGAGGTGCTCGTGCGCTCGAAGGGCTGGGAGCATGTCGCGCTCATTACGGACTGCCTGAGCTGCGGCGGCCTTCCTGATGGCGATTACTTCATCGGCGAGCTGCCCATCGAGCTGCGCCGTGGCGCGGCATACCTCAAGGGTGCAGGCAACCTCGCGGGCAGCACGCTCACTCTCGTACAGGCTGTACGCAACGTCGTGAGCTGGGGCATCGTGACGGCAGAGCAGGCCATCCGCATGGCGAGTGAGGTTCCCGCGCGTTCGTGTGGGATCGATGATCGCTGCGGGCAGATTCTGCCTGGTCGCGATGCCGACCTTACCATCCTCGATTCCAGCATGAATCTCGTCGAGACTTACGTCGGAGGTCGTCTGGTGTAGGGGTATCAGAGGGTCATTTGGGGTGATCCTCAAATGGCCCTTGCGTGGGCTATGGCGTGCGAAGCATGGTGTCTTTCGCGCATCAACTCCGCAGCACGTCATGCGTCTTCGTAATGCGTTATCGGGGGGAGCAATGCCCCGACAAGAATTCGTTGGCGGATGCGAAATTCTTCGTCTCGTAGCAGCTTCCTCACGTTATAGAGCTCCTCTTTCGCTCCTCTCCGCATGAGTTCACGTGCGATCATCTCTGCGGTTTGGCCGAGTGACGTGGCGTTTCTCACATCGTCATACATGAGGGGAAAGGCGGCAAAACTGGCGGTCATGTAGTCTTGCATCCTGTCCTTGTCCTCGATTCGCGCTGGACGACCGGCGTGATTCTCGTCTCCTAGGTATTCCGCTAGGGTGTGCTGTTCAGGCCATTGCAAGTCGGGTCGTAGCGAGTGATGCTTGAGCTTGGCATGAGTGGCCTCGTCGACTCGCAGTTGTTGGTTTGCCAAGGGTTTTCTCATCGAAAGACCACCGAATCGGGGTGGTAGGGCAAGGGCATGGTTAATATAGGCTTCCATGGGTGACCCCGCCTCATCGATGGCGTGGCGCGCTGCGATGCGTGCGAGTCTCACACCGTCTACATTGCTGATCTCTTCCACGAAAGCGCGCATGGTTTCTGGGGTCGTGAGGCGTGTACACTTGTGTGGTTGGTCGTAGCTGATGCTGCCCGAACGGGGATTCTTCGGATCACGCGAATACCATCCGCAACACTCGTCAGCGAACTCCATGAGGCGCAGAATGCCGTTGAGGCGATTTCCTCCTTGGCAAGAAATCAGGCGCTGAATGGTTCGCGCACCTTGCAAGAGAGCAAGTGGAGGCGATTCAATCAGAATGCGTATGCTCTGTGGTAGTGAGATTCGCTTGGCAGGGTCTGCTCCAGGTTTGAGTTCAAGGAAGGCACCGTCTGGAAGGGGTATCGACAATACCCTGCTTCGTATCATCGCCGAGTCGCGTCGAAACTTGGCGCTTGGAACGAGTATTTCAAGCGGATGCTGCCTGTCGACGTGGAGCATGTCGAGTAACGCCTCGGCGTGAAGATCGCCGACGGTGTGGATTCTGTAATCGAACGGAACCGCTGCTCCATTGTAGAAATGAACAGCTGACAGTGACCTACCAATCCGCGCTATGCGCATCAGTGCGCAGGACTGGCTGCCAGTAATGCATACGATGCCTTTGTCCATAGATGCCGCCTTTCGTGGTTGCTTCCGAGATTCCGCGCCTCGCACAAGACGCTACGACATGTGCATCGAGCTCTTGCCAAAGAGTTTTGCGAAGGTGACAACAAGTTTGCGCATATTGAGCAGGTCTTTCCCGAAAAGCCATGTTTTCGCAGGTAAAAAAGACGCGCGATTCAACGTCATTCCGCGTCAGATGCTCTCGGCTCGTTCACGTGAGCTACATATGCCCAGTTCAGTTGCAATCTCTGATGACCAGCTGAAAGAACGTATTCATTCCTCGTGCCAGATCCTCCAAATCGTTCCTTACCGTTCACTTGAGCCCGTAAGAAACTCGGCCGTTTTTGCGTTTCGTGCGTCCGATTTCGGCCGTTTTTGCGTTTCGTGCGTCCGATTTCGGCCGTTTTTGCGTTTCGTGCGCCGCGCTTCGGTCACTTTTTCGTTTCGTGCGACCAGTTCGGCCGTTTTTGCGTTTCGTGTATCAATAAGATACGCACCAAGCGCAAAGACGCCCGACGCTTCCGCACCAAGCGCAAAGACGCCCGACGCTTCCGCACCAAGCGCAAAGACGCCCGAAGGACTCCGCACCAAGCGCAAATCCACCCGAAGGATCCCGCACCAAGCGCAAAGACGCCCGGAGGACTCCGCACCAAGCGCAAATCCACCCGAAGGATCCCGCACCAAGCGCAAAGACGCCCGACGCTCCCGCACCAAGCGCGAATCCACCCGACGCCCCCTAGTCTCTATCCTCCTCCGCGCCAACATGTGCTATACTCTCGCTCCAATGGCGATGACGGAGAGGTTCGTGCGCCGCGTGCCCGAGCACGAGAGAGGGTGCCCATCGGCTGGGAGGCACCTGCGAAGGTTGACGCACGGAGTTCACTCCCGAGCCGCGACCTGAACGGCAACGGTTATGCGCGCGTGACGCGGATTCGAGCTCAGTAGGGAAGCCGTCAACCCCACGACACGGGGCAACGGGCTGTAAGGCTCGCGAGCGGGGTGCCCGGAGACGACAACCGGAGCGCCCAACCGAGGTGGTACCGCGGATTATCCGTCCTTGGGCATGCGCTACGGCGCGCCAAGGGCGGTACTTGTTTGGAAAGAAGGAGTTGCGTATGGCAATGAAGGAAGAGCTCGAGGTCATCGAGGCGCAGGTCAAACAAAGACTGCAGGCCATCGAGACCATGGACGCGCTCGAGCAGCTGCGCGTGCAGATCTTGGGCAAGAAGGGATCGCTCACGGCCATCATGCGCATGATGGGCAAGATTCCCGCAGAGGATCGCCCTGCTATGGGCAAGCTGGCAAACACCGTCCGCGCCAACGTGGACACGGCCATCAAACAGCGCCAAGAGGACCTCGGCAAGGAACTCCTCTATGCGCGCATGCAGGCCGAGGCGGCCGATGTCACCCTTCCGGGCAGGCGCTATTCCAATGGCACGCAGCACCTTATCAACCAGATCCGCGAGGAGATTGAGGACATCTTCTGCGGCCTATCGTGGCGGACGGCCCCTACGTCGAGACCACCTATTACAACTTCACCGCGCTCAACGCGCCTGAAAACCACCCGAGCCGCTCGGCCAAGGACTCCTTCTACATCGTGGACAATGCTCCCGAGGGCAAGCCGCCCCTGATGCTTGGCGACTCCGACGTGCTCCTGCGCACCCAGACCTCGGGCATGCAGGTCCACTACATGGAGCAGAACAAGCCGCCCATATATATGATCTGCCCGGGCACGGTCTTTCGCCCCGACACGCCCGACGCGAACCACCTGCCCCAGTTCACGCAGGTAGAGGGCCTCGTCGTAGACGAGGGCATCACCTTCGGCGACCTTAAGGGCACGCTCGACTACTTCTGCCGCGAGATATTCGGCAAGGATCGTGCCACGCGCTATCGTCCGCACTTCTTCCCGTTCACCGAGCCGAGCTGCGAGGTCGATGTGAGCTGTGGCGTCTGCCATGGCAAAGGTTGCCGCTTCTGCAAGAACGTCGGCTGGCTGGAGATTCTGGGCTGTGGCATGGTCGACCCGAACGTCTTTCAGTACGTGGGCATCGACCCGGAGAAGTACACCGGCTTCGCGTTCGGCATCGGCGTGGAGCGCGTCGCGGCGCTGCGCTATGACCTTCCCGACCTGCGCATGCTCATGGAAGGCGACATGCGCTTCCTCCGTCAGTTCTAAGAGTAGAGAGGCTAGAACAACATGCGCGTATCATATGAATGGCTCAAGGACCTGGTGGACCTGCCGAACGACCCGCAGCGGCTGGTGGACGAGTTCACCCGTACGGGTACCGAGGTCGAAGGCGTGGAGCGTACCGGTTCGGAGTTCGACAACATCGTGACAGGCCAAATCATCAGCAAAGAGCCCCATCCAAACTCCGACCACATGTGGCTCTGCAAGGTTCAGGTGGACGAGCCCGAGCCACTGCAGATCGTCTGCGGCGCCCAGAACTTCGAGCAGGGCGACAAGGTCGTCGTCGCAAAGATTGGCGCCGTTCTCCCCGGCGACTTCCGCATCAAGAAGTCCAAGCTCCGTGGCGTGGAGTCCTGTGGCATGAACTGTTCCGAGCGCGAGTTGGGACTCTCCGACTCGCACGAGGGCATCATCGTTCTGCCCGCCGACGCCCCCGTGGGCGTGCCCTTCGCCGAGTATCGCGGCCTGTCCGATACGGTGCTCGACTGTGAGATGACGCCGAATCGCCCCGACTGCCTGTCGATGACGGGTGTGGCGACTGAGGTGTCGGCAATCTTTGACATCTCCACCCACATCGAATTGCCGCAGATCGAGCGCGAGATCGGCGTGGGGGAGAGCGGCGAGGACGGGGCCGAGAGCCTCGTGGACGTGCGCATCGACGACCCAGAGCTCTGCTGCCGCTACACTGCGCGCGTCGTGCGCAACGTGCAGATCGGCCCCAGCCCCGACTGGCTCGCAGCGCGCGTCAAGGCAGCCGGCGCCCGTCCGATAAACAACGTCGTTGACGTTACGAACTACGTGATGTTCCTCACCGGCCAGCCCCTGCACGCGTTCGACCTCGGCAAGCTCACCGAGGTCGATGGCAAGCGTCACATCGTCGTGCGTCGCGCGCACGAGGGCGAGCATATGACGACCCTCGACGAACAGGATCGTGCCCTCACGCCTGACATGCTCGTCATCTCCGACGGTGACGACCGCGCGGTCGCGCTGGCTGGCGTGATGGGTGGCCTCAACTCCGACATCGATGACACGACGGTGGACGTTCTGCTTGAGAGCGCCTGCTTCGACTCCGGTTGCATCAGCCGCACGAGCCGCAGCCTGGGTCTCATGAGCGAGGCCTCCATCCGCTTCGAGCGCCAGGTGGACGCGGCCAACTGCGCTACCGTCTCCGACGTCGCGGCCGCACTCTTTGAGCAGTGCTGTGGCGCAGAGGTCGTGCGGGGCATGGTGGACGCCTATCCGCGCCCGGTAGAGCCGACCCGTATCACGCTGCGTCCCGAGCGTGTGCGCGCAATTTGCGGAGCCCCCATCGAGGATGGCTTCATGGCAGCGCGCCTGGAGCGCTTGGGGTGTGCGGTGGACACCACCGACTCGGCCTCGTTCGTCGTTACCGCTCCTACCAACCGTCCCGACCTCACGCGCGAGATTGACCTCGTCGAGGAGATCGTGCGCCTTTGGGGTGAGGGTGACGTCGAGCCGACCCTGCCTGCGTCGCGCAACCATCCCGGTGGACTCACGAAGGAGCAGCGTCGCGAGCGTCTCATCGGCCAGACCCTGCGCGCCTGCGGTCTTTGCGAGACGACCACTTACTGCTTCGCCGACCCGCGCGACCTGGCTCGCCTGGGCATGGCCCGCGAGATCGAGAGCCTGCCGGTGCGTATCATCCGCCCGCTCGTGAGCGAGCAGTCCGAGATGCGTCGCGACCTCATGCCGGGCCTCTTGCGTGCCGTCGCGTACAACAAGGACCACGGAGTGTCCAACGTCCAGCTCTATGAGATTGGCCGCGTCCTCCATGGTCGCGCAAACAAGAGCCTGCCCAAGGAGCAGACGCTCGTGGCTGGCGTGCTCTCCGGTGCTTGGGGCGATGACGCATGGAACTTAAAATCCCCCGCGCTTGACTTCTTTGACGCAAAGGGCATCGTCGAGAACTTGCTTGATGCCCTCCGCATCCAGAAGGTGCGCTACCGCGTACCCGAGACCGAGCACTCCGCATGGTTGCAGCCGGGTCTCGCGGCCGAGATCGTCGTGCGTGGCGCGACCCTCGGCTGGGTCGGCAACATCCACCCAAAGACGCTGAACCTCTTTGGCATTTCGGACCCCGTCATCGCGTTCGAGCTCAACGTCGAGGTGCTGCAACGCTTGGCGCAGGACCAGTTGCCCTACGAGGACGTGCCGACGCTGCCCGGCGTGGACGTTGACCTGGCGATCGTGGTGGACGAGGACGTCAGCTACGAGACGCTGGTGCAGCGCATCACCTCCGCAGGCGGCAAGCTGCTGCGCGACGTGCGCCTCTTTGACGTGTACCGTGACCCCGTACGCGTGGGTGTGGGCAAGAAGTCCATGGCCTTCTCGCTCACCTATCGCGCCGATGACCACACGTTGACTTCCAAGGAGGTCGAGAAGGCGCACAGCCGTTTGGTCACCAAGGTCCTCAAAGCCGTCGGCGCCGAGGTCCGCTCCTAATCTCGCTGACCGCTAGCCCGCTGTGGGATCGTAGTCATTTTTGACCACGATCCCACAGCGGGCTAGCGTTCATGGCGCTGCTATACTCGTATCGTGACGGCAGGCAAGGAAATGAGGCGCCATGTATTGTCCCAACTGTGGGAGTTCGGTTGCGGAGGGTAGCGAGCACTGCCCGCGATGTGGCACGCAACTCTTGGGTTATAACTCGGCAGATGCTGCGAGTACTGGTTCGAGCCTGTCTTCGTCTTACTTCAATCGCGAGGGGTCGTCTCAGGCGGAGCACCTTGTGCAGGTCGTGAGGGATGCCCTGAATGAGTACGGAGTAGGCGTGCTCAAGAACCCCCGTCGCTTGGCTGCCTATGCCATGGACTTCATCCCCGAAGAGGATCGCGTAGGCTCGACCTTCCTGAAGCAATGCGACGAAGAATACCTGTCCATATTCGAGAAGGCCGCCCAGAGTCGGTCGGCCTTCGAGCTCGAGACGGCCACGCTGAAGGCAACGCAGCTACTCTCTGAGGAGCGGATGATAGTCCGGCGGATGGCAAGCACGGTCTCGGAGTCGGTCTCGCAGGGCATTGCCGACTATTTGGGTCTGCACGTATCTTTCAGTGACGTGGTGTCTCCTGGGCAGATGAAGTATTGCCCTTATTGCGGTACGGGGAACGCTCTGGAAAACGTGAACTGCGCGTCGTGTGGCAGGCCGATGGAGGAGGATTCCTCTCAGACCGTATTCTGCCCAGCGTGTGGAGAGCGGAATTCCGCCGACAGCGACTTCTGCTCTGTCTGTGGACATTCTCTGCGTGACGAAGTTGCTCCACCACCACCGCCTCCTTCGCTGCCGCCGACGGTAATCTGTCCATCTTGCAAGGCACGGAACGACATCAACAGCGAGTTCTGCTCGAACTGCGGTTGTAGGCTGCGCGGCAAGGACAGCCCAAAATGGCTTCTTGCCCTGGTTGCGGTGCTCGCCTGCCTTGTCCTCGGGGTTGCCGCATACATGCTTTTGCCGAAAACGCCAGACAATGGTGGTGGTAAAAGCGTCGATGACCAGAGCAGTGCTGTGTATCCCGTCGATGTGGAAGACAATGACGAGCAAAGCGACGAGCCGAGCGACGAGCCGAGCGACGAGCCGACGGAGTCTGTCGCCGAGGAAGAGGGATCCTACCCACCCGTGTTTTCCACTGTGAGTGCAAGCTCGTCACTCACGGACTCGGACGACCCAGACAAATACGCTCCGCAGCAAGTGATTGATGGCAATAGGCAGACCTGCTGGGCGGAAGGCGCGAGTGACGGAACGGACGAGGATTGGCAGAAGGGAACCATCACTGGTTCTCGAGCAGATACTGCGGTCGGTGTCGGAGAGTATATCGAGCTCTCGGCTAAGGAGAAGCAGCGTCTCTCGGGCTTTAAGATCATCAACGGTTATTCGAAGAAAATACCTGACGATTGGGATGGTGCCAATGGCAGTACGTTCTATTACTGGAACCCCCGAATCAAGGATGCAACAATCGAGCTTTCCGACGGCTACACCCAGGATGTGACGCTCGGAGATGAGG
>ONMP01000078.1 GCA_900318935.1 uncultured Actinomycetes bacterium | reverse complement strand
CTAGCAGCGCCGCGACGATTGCGCCTAGCATGTCGTTATCGCCAAAGGCAAACTCCGAGACACTCACGGTATCGTCTTCGTTGACTACTGGCACGGCTCCGAGGTCAAGCAAGCGCATGAGGGTGTTACGTGCGTTGAGGTAGCCTTCTCGATCGACAACGTCACGGCGCGTGAGCAGCACCTGCCCGCACGCGATACCGCACCGCGCAAGCTCGGCCGCATATATCTCAGTAAGATGGGCCTGCCCTGCGGCTGCGCATGCCTGCAGCGTAGGAATGTCCGAGGGACGTCGCTCGATCCCAAGCCGCTTGCGCCCAGCAGCAGCAGCGCCTGACGTCACGATGACGACCGGCACGCCCTCCCCTCTGAGCTGTGCCACCTGTTCGCACAGATTGGCGATGTAGTCCTTGTCGATGGTCTGAGTACCATTAGTAAGGGTGGACGTACCGAGCTTAACGACGACAAGCCCTTCGAACTGCTCTGGCATCGACATGCTACTGCGCCTCACTCTCGTCGCTCGATACCATGTCCTCTGAGTCATCGCCATCCATGTCGTCACTCGCAGCGCCAGAGGCTCTATCCGGCGTCGTCTCGAAGCTGAAGGCATAACCCAAGATACGCACCTCATCACCCTGCTTACAACCAGCCTTGAGCAACAGGTCTTCCAACCGAAGGCGCTGAAAGCGAAGCTGCAGGTAATCGACGGCCTCGTCGTTCTCCCAGTCGGTCTGTACCACCATGCGCTCGATGTCGGTACCAGAGACGCGCCAGCCATCGTCCTCGCGCACAATGCGAATCTCTCGGTCGCGACGCTCGCGGCGGCGCTCCCACACCGCTCCCGCATCGCCTAGGAGGGTTTCCGACTCAGCCTGTGCCTCCGCTCTCAACTCGGCAACAAGCTCTGCCGTCTGCGCAACGAGTGCATCGATACCTTCGCCGGTAAGAGCCGATATGGCAAAGAATGGCTTGCCGTCCCGCTCGGCAGCCTCTCGCAGCTCCTCTATGCGCCTCTCGACGTCTGGCATGTCGCATTTGTTTGCGACCACGATTTGCGGACGCTCCGCAAGTTCCTGCGCATAGGCAAGCAACTCGTCGTTAATGGTCCGATAGTCTTCCACCGGATCTCGCCCCTCATAGCCGCCTGTCATATCCACGAGGTGCAGTATGAGGGCTGTGCGCTCGATATGGCGTAGAAAGCGATGCCCGAGTCCCTTGCCTTCGCTTGCCCCCTCGATGAGTCCCGGCACGTCCGCCGCCACGAAAGAACGTCCGTCTTTGGCACGCACGACACCAAGATTGGGGATGAGCGTAGTAAAAGGGTAATCGGCAACCTTTGGACGAGCGGCGGAGATTCGGGCAATCAACGAGCTCTTTCCCACGGAGGGCATGCCCACCAAAGCCACATCGGCCATGAGCTTCATCTCAAGCTCAATCCAGTGCTCGCCTGCCGGCTCGCCCTTCTCGGCAAAGGCAGGAGCACGACGCACCGAGGTCACGAAGTGAATGTTGCCACGGCCTCCGATGCCTCCCGGAGCCACGACAACACGCTCACCGGGATGGACGAGGTCGGCTATCTCGAAGGACGGCTCCATCGTCGCGGCGTCGATCTCGCGCACGACGGTACCTACCGGCACACGGAGCACGAGGTCGTTGCCATCCCGACCACGCTTGCGGGCACCCTGCCCATGTGTGCCGCGTTCCGCGCGGAAGTGATGCTTGTAACGGTAGTCAATCAGCGACGAGAGCTGCGGGTCGGCCACAAGTACCACGTTGCCCCCGTTGCCTCCATCTCCCCCATCAGGGCCGCCCTTGGGGACGTAGGCCTCGCGCCGAAACGACATGCATCCCGCGCCTCCATCACCACCGCGCACGTTGATGCGCGACAAATCCGTAAACGTTGACATGACCAACCCACCTCGTCAAGTAACAAAAGGCCCCGACGAGAAGCCGGGGCCACAAACTTACATCCTGCGCTCGTAGGCCTTACGCAGTGGCACGCACGTGTACGTAGTGCTTCTTGCCCTTGGTGAACTCCACCACGCCATCCGCGAGTGCAAAGAGCGTGTCATCCTTGCCACGGCCAACGTTGTCGCCCGGCGTAATGTGGGTGCCGCGCTGACGAACGATAATCTGACCGGTCTTGATGGCCTGCCCGCCGTAAATCTTGGTCCCCAAACGCTGTGAGTGCGAGTCACGACCGTTCCTCGAGGAACCCAAACCCTTCTTATGTGCCATGATGTCACCTACCTAACAAAACTGCCTATGACTTGGGGACTACTCTTCCTCGCTCGCCTCACTCGACGCGGACTCCTCGATAGGAAGCTCCACGACCTTGAGCTTGGTAAGCTGCTGGCGGTGACCGCGCGTACGATGATAGCGCTTGCGCTTCTTGAACTTGAAGATGATTGCCTTCTGTCCCTTGAACTGATCCAGGACCTCTGCGACGACCTTCTTGCCCTCAAGCGCGGAAGGCTCGACCGTGCTGGTGGCACCGTCGTTCAGCATCAGGACGTCAAGCTCGACCTTGTCGCCAGGCTGCGCTTCGAGCTTCTCGACGTCGATGACGTCGCCCTGGGCAACCTTGTACTGCTTGCCACCGGTAGAAACGATTGCGTACATGAAAAACTCCTCATTGCTCGCATTGATGCAACAGCTATCAATTGTAACGGCCCACTACCCCCTCGTCAACGAAAAAGATTCGCTGCACAACATCCAAGGATAATGTGTGCTTCATGCCATGGGATCAAGGAGGTTGCCGTCCTCCGTCTCGTGCCACTGCCCCAATCTGCACACGCGTGCAGGCGGACGCCCCATGACGGCCTGCACAAGCACAGCCGGCCTCAATGACCCCTGTTCTGTCGTCCGCGTGTCAAGTGCCAGACGTAGGCCACGCGCCGATGACAAGACCTCGCATGAGACCAACGTCGGTCCCAGCTCCAGATGACGCGGTTTGTCACCTCGCATGAAGTCCAGATACCCGCGCTCCCTCGTACGCGCAAGCTCGCCAGGAAAAGCCTGGGCCTCATCCGTGGTGCATGCAATCTCCACATCCCACATGGCACGGTTTGCCCACGCTTCAAGAGCAGGCATCCTGCGAGGCAGAAGCTTCGTCGCAACAGGAGCCAAAGCGCTCGGCGTGCTGGCGCGCAACTCTTTGAGGGCTTGGATAGCGTCGATTGGCTCCGGCAACAGAAGGTCATAGTACTCGGCAACCGAAGAGGCACCCACCGGCAAGGCCTGAGAGAACTGTATGCGCATGCGCCGCGCAAAGCCTTCACTCACCTCGAAGGGAAGGCCGGCACGGCGTACGCTGCGCATGATGGTACCCATGACCTCGAGGTGCCCAAGATGCGCAAGACGTCCGTCCTTCGCATAGCGTACCCTCAGGCGACATGCACCGGGAGAAAGCGTGCTCATGCGCGTTCACCTGCCAAATCGTTGGATACGTGCAGCGTCGGACAGACACCGCAACCTGTGCAGCTTCCCATGGTGCAGTCCTCGGTCGTAATGCCCTCAAGCGCCCGACGCCACTCACGCTGCAGATACCCCTTCGAGACTCCTGGCGAGGTGTGGTCCCAAGGTAGGCGCGCGTCGAGGTCGAAACGCTCACAGGCTATATCTTCCAGATCGAGGCCAACATCGGTGGCAGCCTGCTTCCATGACTCGAAGTCGAACTGGTCGGTCCACGCATCGAAACGACATCCGCGTCGCCAAGCCGCGAGCACGAGGTCAAAGCCTTTGCGGCCCATCTTTGACAGAGCACCCTCCACCAAGGAGGTCTCGGCATCATGATACGAGATGCGCACGGCACGGTCCGTAGCGGCCTCAAGCATGACACGCTGGCGTCGATGAGTCTCCTCGAGGGGCAACTGGCCCTCCCACTGGAACGGCGTATGGCATTTCGGCACAAATACCGAGGCTGAGAGCGCCACCGTCACCTTGCTCTTTGGACCGAGCATCTCACGTCCGATGCCGACGACGCGCTCTGCCATGCGCGCAATCCCCCGAAGGTCCTCGTCGGTCTCAGTGGGAAGACCCATCATAAAGTACAGTTTCATGCGGCGATACCCGTTGGAGAAGGCATTGCGTGCGGCAGAATCCATGTTCTCGTCGGTTACGTTCTTGTTTATGACGTCACGCAGGCGCTGCGAACCCGCTTCCGGAGCGAAGGTCAGACCTGCCTTGCGCGACGAACGTGCTGCGGATGCCATATCGACACCGAAGCTGTCGAGCCGCTGCGAGGGTATCGAGACTCTGATGCCCTTACCTGACAAGTTCTCGTGAAGCTCGTGCAGCATTCCCGCGCACTGAGAGTGATCGGTCGTTGAGAGGGAGGAAAGGCAGCATTCATCGTAGCCACTTGTTTGCAAACCCCGCTCGACCGCTTCGAGCACCTGATCGGCAGGGCGCTCGCGTACGGGTCGATAGGTCATTCCCGCCTGGCAGAAACGGCATCCGCGTGCGCAACCACGCAAGACCTCGACGGTCAGGCGGTCCTGAACGACCGAGAGGTAGGGCACGATGCGCTGGGCCACTGGCTCGGTCTCCTTCAGATGCGCGATACAGTGCTTCCTGACGATTGCCGGAGCATCGCTTCCAGCCTTTGGGACGGCATAGCCCCACCGCGTTGAAGTCCCATCGACAACGACCTCATAGAGGGAGGGAACGTAGACTCCCTCAAGGCCCGAAAGCCTCCGCAAGACCTCGGTCCGCGGCACGCCCTCGGTGCGCGCATCACGTATCGTAAGGGCTATCCGCGAGACGGCACGCTCCCCGTCCCCGAGCAGGATGGCATCAAATATGGGAGCGAGCGGCTCCGCATTCCATGCGCTAGGACCCCCTGCAATGACGATAGGCTCATCCTCGCCACGTTCTTCCGCCAGCAGCGTGATTCCAGCGAGGTCGAGTGCCTCGATGACGTTAGTGCACACGAGCTCATGCGCGAGCGATATGCCCACGAGGTCAAACGACGCAACGGGCGAAGAGGTCTCCAGCGACAGCAGCGGAATCGAGTTCTCCCGCATGAGCGCACACATGTCCACCCACGGTAGGTAGGCCCTCTCGCATGAGACACCTTCCAACCGGTTGAGCTCGTCGTAAAGAATGGCAAGACCGAGATTTGGCACACCCACGTCGTAGATGTCGGGATACATGACACAGGCATGAAACGGCCCGTCCTGCTCCTCTACGGCGCCCCACTCGTGGTTAAGATAGCGACTCGGACGCTCGACACTTCCCAGAAGCGGCTCTATCCGCCAAAAGAGGTCCTCGCGCGGCAACCTCATACGCCGACCCCGTCCTCACCGATGGTGATGTAGCTACGCTTGGACGGTTCGACCTCCCGCTCAGGCACATGCCGACGAACGCGTTGCTTCAACTCATCCGGTATCTCCTCGACCTTCGCCTTGACGGTAACGGGTTTCTTTGCAGCTGGGAGCGTCTCGGTGAAGTGAGACGAGAGCATCCGTCCGGTGACGAGCGTTCCGCCGTAGGCAAAGCCCGCGCGTATGATAAGCGACAGCCCCGGCATCATGCGCAGAAGGATGTGTGCCGCCCAGCGATATGCGAAGCCCGCAAAGACCACTGTCGCCACCTCGGGAATGCGTCCGAAACTAAGTCCCTTCCCGTGAGTCGCCGCAATGTCAAAGCAAAGGTTCACCTGGTTCATCGTCATGAGCGGCATGCCAGCTCCGGGAATGAAGTCAGCGACACCCATGAAGGCGTTGCGTGCCGCACACCTGCTGACCAAGCGCGCAGTCGCCACGTCACGACAGAACTTGAAGTTCGCGGCACATGACACGTCCTTCTCGGTGGAGTCGAGCAAAGCGGCGGCGAGGCGGTCGAGCAATGGTCCATGCTCAGACGATACGGCCTCCTCGATGTATTGCCCAAGCTTTGCGGGCAGCTGCGTGTCGGGCACGTCAAGGCTTGACTGGGCAACCACGATCACGTGCTGTCGCGCCCCAGCGAAGTAGCGCATGGCAGCACGGACCGCATCATCGGACCCACCCGATATGACGATGCCCACATCGATGCCCGCAACTGTAGGTATGCCGCCAAGGGCGCGCACGTCCACGATTGCGTCTCGCTCGGGCACAAGCGCATCGCGGACGGCATGCACAATCCACTCTGCACTGGCAGGATCGACCAGAACGCTGAGGTGTAGATGCTCGCCCATGTTCTCCTCTGCCTCGCGGCCCATCTTCATGGCGCCGCGCAGACTGTCCATAGATAGCTTCTTTGCAGACATGCTCACTCCTTGCGAACGTTTATCGCACTACTCTACCGCAAAACGCCCTTACCGTGCCATGGCCCTAGCCGACCTTCGTACGATAATGCCAGACGGACTGCACGAGCCCGGCCGACATGAGCTGGGCCACCATCGAAGACGACCCGAAGCTCACGAAGGGCAGCGGAATGCCCGTGATGGGCATGATTCCTATGCACATGCCCACGTTCTGCAAGAGCTGAAACGCCCACATAGACGCCACTCCCGCAAGCACGAGCTTTGCATACATGGACTCCACGCGCAGCGCAAGCGCTACCGTCGAGAGTATCATCCAACCAAAGAGCGAAATGAGCACGATTGACCCCAGAAAACCGAACTCTTCCGCAAGGAGGGCAAACACGAAGTCGGTATGCGCTTCGGGCAAAAATCCCCCACCCGCCTGCGTCGCATTGCCGATGCCCTTGCCCAAAAGGCCACCTGAACCGACGGCAATCTTTGCCTGCTGGAGGTTGTAGCCATTGCCAGAGGGATCCACCGAGGGGTCGACGAAGACGACAAGGCGGTTTATCTGGTAAGGCTTCAAAATGCTCGGTAGCCCCTCCGTCATGGAGCTCGCAACCACGACGATGGCTCCTACCACGATGATGCCCAACGTCACGAGCACCCAACTGCTCTTTGCTCCCCCGCATATGATGATGCACGCTCCCAAGGTCAAGACGATGAGTCCCGTCCCCAGATCTGGCTGCGTGAGTATGAGGATGAACGGCACGCACAGAATGCCGCACAGCTTCAGGTATTCCCTCAGGGTCTCGATGCGCCCATTGTACTGAGCCGTGAGCGAGGCCATAAGGAGAATGGTGACCGGCTTCGCAATTTCGGACGGTTGGAAGCGCAGGCTGATAAGTGGAATCTGTACCCAACCCGTCATGCCCATGGCGTTGTAGCCCAACCCTGGCACGGAGGGTAACAGCATGAGGATGATGTCGAAGACCAGAAGGGCTGTTGACATGCCCGCAAAGACGCGATAGTCATAAGCCCATACGAGTAGGCCTCCCACAAGGCCTATGGCAATACCCGCAAGATGCCTTGGAAACGATGCATCGACCATGGTGAGCGAAGCGGACCACATCACGATCGTGCCAAACACCACGATGAGGAGATTGGGAATCAGCTCCATGAGGTACACCTCGCTCAAAGGCCCCTTGCGCTGAAGTCCGACGCCTCCCATGCTCGAGAGGTTAAAACCAAACCTCTCGAGGAGACCACCCAAAGAACCGCGCGCCTCGACTTCACGCGCACCCTGCTCCTGCGCCATCGTCACCTCCTAGTCGGCAACCTGCATGTCGGAGATCGCCACAAAAACGTCATCCGGCTCGCCAAAGAGTGCGCCAAGCACGTCTCTCGTCACGTACATCGCCGAGCCGCTTCCCCACGTGGCCTCTTCGATTGACGTCGCCACCACGTAGCGCGGATTGTCAGCCGGAGCGAATGCCACGTACCATGCCGTGGGGTTTTTGCCCACCTGCTCGCCCGTACCCGACTTGCCCGCCACGCGCTCCTTCATGTTTTGGAAGTGCATGGCAATCCATTCGCTTTCTTCGTACACGGCCCCTTCCAGACCATCGCGCACGACATTCTGACAGGCACGATCCTCTACCACCTCACGCAAAAGCTGCGGTTCGTAGTCGATGACCGACCCCGTACCCGTGCGCGACCGGATGGAACGCAAGACGTGCGGACGTAACTGGCTTCCACCGGTCGCGATTCCCGCGTACGCACAGGCCATCTGAATGGGCGTCACGAGCATATCGCCCTGGCCGATGGCAAGGTTCGTGAAGTCACCGCCCTTCCATTGCCTGTCGATGTCATCCGCCTCGGTATAGTAGTTCCACTTCCACTCAGCATCAGGAACGCGTCCTTCGCCCTCGCCAGGCAGATCGATGCCCGTAACGGCACCCATCCCCCATTCCCGAAGCTTTGCTTGAAACGCCTCAGGGTTGTCCGACTCAAAGAACCCCTTGCCAATCTCGTAAAACACCACGTCGCACGAGAAAGTGATGCCGCTCTTGAGGTCCATCTCGCCATGGCCGGATTGCTTCCAACAATACTGGCCTGACGCCTGACCAAAGCCGGTCCACCAACCCGTACATTCATACTTGCTCTTTAATGTGGCGATGCCGTTGTCAAGCGCGGCAAAGGTCGAGAATGGTTTGATGGTCGACGCAGCCGGATACTGCCCGGATATCGCCCGATTCATGAGAGGGTTCGCGCTCTCCTGCGACTGAAGCGCCTCCCAGTCATCATTCGAGATGCCCCCCACAAAGATGTTTGGCGAATACGAGGGCGCACTCGCCATCGCAAGAATCTCGCCGTTGGTCACATCCATGGCAATGACAGACCCTGACGAGCAGCTCTTGCTCACTTTCTTGCGCACCTCTTCTATGATGCGTTCCAGAGACTCCTCCGCTGCCTGCTGCACCGTCGCATCGATGGTAAGTATCACGTCAGAGCCGCTTTGTGGCGATACGAGCGTCGAATAGTCACTTACCGCGCCGTTCGCGTCCACGTGCACGCTCTGCTCGCCGCGAACTCCCTGAAGCACATCCTCGTATTGGTACTCCACACCAGCCTGACCAACCGTGTCACCAGCCTGGTACACGATGGTTCCCTCGCCCGTCGCGTCCTTGCTCGCCTCGAGCTGCTCGCGCGTCACCGTGCCCGTATAGCCCACCACATGCGCTGCTAGCTTGCCATACGGATAATGACGTGCCGTCCGCTCCTCCACGGAAACCCCCTCAAAGAGATAGGGATGCTCTCCGATGAAGGCAACGACTCTCCGCGAGACGTCTTGCGCGACGGTGCGATCGGACTGCGCCCCCTCGCTTTGGTCCTGGATCTTTCGGCGCACGGCTGCGGCGGGCATACCTATGAGGTTTGCCAGTAGCTTCACCTCAATCTCGTCTCTGACCACGTCGGGCTTCGAGACCACTGTGAGGCTCGGGCGATTCCCCACCAGTTCGTTACCGTTGCGGTCGAGAATGCGACCTCGTGGAGCGGTGATCGATATCGTCCTCGTACGATTCTGCTCGGCTTGGCGCGCATACTCCTCGCTTGACACGAGTTGCATGGACCAGAGCTTCGTAGCAAGCCCCGCCACAACCGACACCGAGACAAGCCCCAGGCCCAAAAGGCGGTTTCTCACTCCCCGCTCGGCGGAGGAATCGTTGCCCCCCGACGCTCGAGGCGCAGCGCCACCGATGTCAAGCTTCAGCTTTTCGTCCTCACCTCGGCTGTAGAAGACATAGAGTCCCACCAACGAGAGCACAAGAATCACGATAAGTATGATTATGATGTTGCTCAGACTCACGGCACACCGCCTATAGGTTGCTTACGTCGTAGCGCGACCCATGATGTGACGGTGATCCCTTGGCCATACCACGGCCTGAGCCGGCTGCTCGCACCATGTAGTAGGCGAATGGCAAGAATGCGATGAAGGTGAGCGCAAAGCTAGGGAGTACGCGAAGCAGAACCACGTCCGAGAGGCTCTGCGCCACCCCAAGGAGCAGCATCGCCAGATGATATGCTACCTCTACGGCCATAGCCCCGACGCCAAAGGATGTCAGCGAAGAAACGAAGCCATCTCCGAAGCGATTTCGCTCCTCAATGCCGAGCACGTATCCAAACACGGTGAGCAGTAAGGCCATAAGACCTACAGGCGTAGTGGATATGAGGTCATACAAAAGCCCTGCCACGAATCCCGTGATAACGGCTCCCTTCCCACCGGTCGAGAGCGCCATGACGCCAACATAGACAAGTGCGAAGTTGGCAAAGCCATTTCCGAGGCAGATGTAGGGCGACAGGGCGAGCTGCAGGACGAGACAGATTGCACCGATAACCAGCGCGCTGCGCCTCTTTTTGTGGCTATCCTTCACCTGCATGATCACAAACCCCCATACTCGTCGTCGTAGCCGTCCTCCACGGTATCGTACGCGTCAAGGTCGCCTTCCTCCGACTGTTCCTCAGAACCTTGCCTGGTGCTCACACCCTTTCTGTCTGTGTCCCTTTCGTTGGAATTCCCCATCGCGTCATCGGTAGCATTTGCCCCGTCTTCCTCGCCATTTGACGATTTCTCGTCTCCAGCGGTTTCGCCATCCTCCGCGTCCTCCGTATTCTTCGCACTCTCCACCGCATGCCCCGAGGCAGCCTCAAGATCTGGGCGATCCGCGTCTTCGATGTCAGCACTGGTCGCTTGTTGCTCCTCCGTAAGCGACGTGATCACGAGGACTTCTTCGAGTGTATCCGGTCGATAGTAAGGCTCGACCACAATTTCGTAGTAGGTGGAACCCGGTGTCTTCTCTACCGTCGCGACTTTTCCGACGGGCAGGCCCTTCGGAAAGACACCGCCAAGGCCACTCGTCACGACTACATCTCCCGCATTCACCGTCTGGTCGGTGCGTATGAGCGAGAGCCTCAACGTGCCGTCTGGTGAACCTTCGAGCATTCCTTGGGCGCGGCTTGCATGAACCATGGCAGAGACAGAAGAGCCCTCGTCCGTGAGGAGACGAACTGTCGCTGTGCTTGCTGCGCATTCTATGACCTGGCCCACCGCTCCCATGGCGTTGCTTACTGGCATGCCCACGCTCACGCCCGATGATGAGCCCTTGTCGATGGTGACGGAGGCTGTCCATGAATCCAGGGATCCCGAGATGATACGCGCGGCAATCGACTGAAGGCTATAAGTGTTGCGAATCTCCAACAGTTGCTCGAGTCTACGCGCTGTCTGCTCCGCTTCCTCAAGCTCCACGTTGCGTGCCAGCAGACGGGCGATGCCATAGGCTTCGTGGTCCTTGATGCGTAGGATTTCATCATACACCGTCGTGTCCAGCGTCTTGGGTTGGAATCCTGCACCAATGCCTTGAATCTTGTGAGGACCCGGGCGTTCGCCGCTGAGAACGGAAGACGTGTATGGTTCCACGCCAATGATTTTCACCTTGTCGTCATGCGCACGCAGCACCTGCCCCACACCGGTGATGGTGCCGCCCGTGCCGATGCCTGCCACGAAGAAATCCAACTTTCCATCCGTATCGCGAATGATTTCCTGTGCTGTTGTTCGACGATGCACTTCAGGATTGGCGGGGTTCTCAAACTGTTGTGGAATATAGGCATCTCCAATCTCACTGGCCAATTCGTTGGCCTTGCTGATGGCTCCCGCCATGCCCTCATAAGCGGGGGTTAACACCAACTCCGCGCCCAACGCCTTCAGCAGCGTCCTTCGCTCCAGCGACATGGCATCCGGCATGACGAGAATGAGTTTATAGCCGTGGATGGCAGCGATGAACGCCAGTCCCACCCCCGTATTTCCCGAAGTCGGTTCGATGATGGTTGTGCCATTGCCGATGAGTCCCTTTCGCTCAGCCCGTTGAAGCAAGGCCAGCGCCGTACGGTCTTTCACACTGCGGAGCGGATTCAAATACTCCAATTTTGCAACGATTTGCGCCTTCAGGCCCAGTTCTTGTTCCGTTCCTGTCAGTTCCAGCAACGGTGTGTTGCCAATCAAGTTGATTAAATTCTTAGCAATCTTTGACATATTGTTTTTTTGTT
>ONMP01000017.1 GCA_900318935.1 uncultured Actinomycetes bacterium | reverse complement strand
GGAAGAGGAGCTGATGGAGATGGAGGACAGTGTATGTGCGGGCGTCGGAGCATGTCCGTCTATGGGGACTGCCAACTCGATGCAGATGCTTGGAGAAGTCATCAATCTCGTCCTGCCGGGAACATCTACGATTCCCGCTGCGGACGCGGGTAAGCTCAGAAGCGCCCGCCGGGCAGGCAGGTTTATCGTTGAACAGGTCACAGAAGACAGGCGCCCTTCGCAGCTGATCACAAAGGATGTGCTTGAGAACGCGATTATTTATGACCTGGCAGTCGGCGGTTCGACGAACCTTGTTCTGCATATCCTGTCATACGCGTACGAACTGGGCATAGAGCTCAGCCTCGATGACTTTGACAAATACGCGAAGACGGTCCCTTGCATCAATGCCGTGATTCCGAACGGACCGTACAGTGTTGTGGATTTCCACCACGCGGGCGGGGTGCTTAATGTACTGAAGCAGCTTGAGGGAAAGCTTTTCCTTGACGCGCCGGGCATATACGGATACCCGCTCAGGGAAGTGCTTGCCGGCGTAAAAGGGCAGGCTAATGAAGTCATACATTCCACAGATGCTCCTATGTTCAACGAACCGGGGCTCAGGGTCCTGCACGGGAACATCTCGCCTAAGGGCGCTATTGTCAGACCGACGGCTGTGTATGAAGAGGTCAGGTATATGAAAGGCCCGGCCAAGGTCTTTGACAACGACAGATACGCTTTCGACGCGATCATGTCCGGTGATATCGTCCCGGGCGATATCATGGTAGTGCGTTATGAAGGCTGCAAAGGAGCGCCGGGCATGAAAGAACTCATGCTGTCTGTTGACGCGCTGATCGGAAAAGGTCTCCACAGGAGTGTCGGACTGATCTCGGATGCCAGGTTCTCCGGATTCAATTTCGGATGTGTCATAGGCCATGTGTCGCCGGAAGCCTACGACGGAGGGGTGATCGCGCTCATCGAGAACGGTGATGAGATCGAGATCGACATCAATAACGGCACAGTAAATCTGCTGGTTCCGGATGAAGTTCTGGCGGAAAGACGCAAAAGCTGGGTGCAGCCTCCGCTCAAGGAAGGCAAAGGCTGTCTGAACATCTACGCGAGAATGTGCAGACCTGCGGAAGAGGGCGGCGCCATGCAGCCATGGGAACCGGGCAGTAAATACAGCGATCTGTGAGGCAGATCCCGGGCTTGCCGCAGATGGATTCCGTCCGGCAAGAATAACAATACGCATTAGGATACTAAAGTGTGGACGTTTCGGCGGTCCACACTTTTTTTACGGCGAAAAACTATGTCTGTTAAAAAATAGTCTTTCATGGCAGGACAGAAAGTGGTATAGTTAGTTAGAATTAACTAACTGCTGATTATACTTTATCGGAGATTTTTATGAAAGTTGTTCAATTCAGGAATGTTACAAGGACATATGTAACAGGTACACACTCTCAGAATGCGCTGTCCGATGTCAATCTGGAGCTCGAAGAGGGCAAATTCGTAGTCATCCTGGGACCGTCAGGAGCGGGCAAGAGTACTTTCCTCAATCTGCTCGGAGGCCTGGACAATCCTACCAGCGGACAGATCATTGTTGATAACACAGATATATCCACTCTCTCAAGTGATGAACTCGCTGACTACAGAGCAGTCAAGGTCGGCTTCATCTTTCAGTCATACAACCTGATACCGACCCTTACCGTGCTGGAAAACGTCTCTCTTGTCGAGGAGATCGCGCCGGACCACATGAGTGCTGAAGAGCTGCTGGCTGAAGTAGGCCTGGATGATCACACTCATCAGTTCCCGCATGAGTTGTCAGGAGGCGAGCAGCAGAGAGTATCGATCTGCAGAGCGCTTGCCAAGAATCCCAAGATACTCCTCTGCGACGAGCCGACAGGAGCGCTCGATTCCGAGACCGGAGTTGTCGTTCTTAAGTTGCTGCTGAAAATGGCCAGAGATTACGGCAAGACGATAATCATCGTGACTCACAACCAGAATATCGCGAAAATGGCGGACGTCGTCATTCACATAAGGAGCGGCAAAGTCACTTATGTCAATGAACAGGCACATCCGCTGGCGGCTGATGAGGTGGATTGGTAATGCTGAGACGTAAATTATGGAGGACCGCGGGGATATATAAGGTCCAGTTCATATCCATGATTCTGCTCATCGCTCTCGGTGTCGGAGTGTTTGTCGGCTTTAACGCCGAGTGGGTGACCATCAAAGTCGATACAGAATCATTTTTCGATAACTGTGGATTCGCCGACTACAGAATCATAGATACAGAAGGCATATCTTCAGCGGATGTAGACAAAATAAGAGACCTTGACTCTGTCAGCGGGGTCAGCAGATTTCTGTCCGTCAACGCTGACGTCAAAGGAACATCCGACCAGCTCGCTCTCACGGTAAGCGAGAGTGAACACACGTCAGGCTTTGTTCTGATGGAAGGCGAAGAATATGACCGCTGGGACGAAGAAGGATTCTGGCTGATGGACAAGTACGCCGAGCTGAATAATATCAGCATCGGTGACAAGCTGACAGTTACTTTTGAAGATATGGAATTCACAGGTACCGTCAGGGGCCTGATCGAGTCGGCTGAATACCTCATATGTGTGCGTGACGAATCTCAGGTGATGCCGGACTTCAATACATACGGGTATGTTTTCGCCACACCTGCGATGCTGAGGAACGTGATAGAGAAGCGGATCAGGGAGGAAGAGCCGGATATCGACGACGATGTGATGAGCATTGCTGTCAAGGAGGTCTATGATGAAGTTTTCCCGCAGATCAATGTAAACTCATCACTGGACAAAGAGGAGATCCAGGCAGCTGTAGATAAGGCGCTCGGACGTACACTGCTGATACTGTCGAAAGATGAGAACGTATCCTATTCCCAATCAAGAGGCGAGATGAATGAGGGCAAAACCATGGGCTCTATTCTGCCTGTGCTCTTCCTCGCGATAGCGATCCTGACGATGATCACAACAATGAACAGGATAACCATCAGTGAGAAGACACAGATCGGTACGCTCAAGGCACTTGGCTTCAGGGACAAAAGGATACTCAGGCATTATACTTCTTATGCAGTAGTCATATCTCTGATCGGATCCGTGCTGGGTATGGTGATCGGCTATCTGTTCTGCAAGGTGATAATGTCGCAAGACGGAATGATGGGGACTTATTTTGTCATGCCTGACTGGACAGTGCGCATACCTGTCTGGATATGGGTAATCGTTGCGGTCATCATCGAGCTGACGATCCTTGTAGGCTACCTGTCAGTCAGAGATCTCCTCAAGGGAACGGCAGCAGAGTCCCTGCGCCCGTACACTCCGACGAACTCGAACGAGGACGAGCCATAGCAACTCTCGAGCGCCGCGAGCTCCCGCTCCCTGCCTATGAACATGATGCTCCTCCCGCCAAAATCAGATTTGCCTGATTGTACTTTGGCAGATTGAACTTTGGCAAGTAGATATCCTCCGCTGGGCCGCCCGTCGGCCTCCATGGTTGCTTCTCATGGGTCGGCCAAACCAGATCACTGCGGCGGGCAGGGGCGGGCGGTCAAGCCGAATCACGAACGCACGCTTGCTTAAATGGTAAAAGTCGCGCAAGAAAGCATTAGACATTCTTTGGGCAGGCAAACGGGGCTGTTTTGGCTGTGGGACTGGGGGATACTCCCCGCAGTCCCACCACGTCGCATGGGGCGATGCTGGCTGGCCCGTGAGAGGCTGATAGCAACGGCTGTGGGGCATGCTTTTGTATTTCTGTAATATCGGTGACAGCACCTCCGTCCTCCTGTCACGCCCGCGCGTCGAATGCTTGACTTCGCAAGACAAGCGATGTAGGAATGGGTGAAAGTCAAGTCATAGCGACTGCGGATGGAGAGAGCACCTGCACGGCCGTCTCGTCAAGCTATGCACATCGCATCGACCCGGTGCTCAAGGCGCAGGGTGAGGTGCTGTTTGCCGAGCTCGGCATGTCTTTGGGGACCGTGATCAACGTCTTCCTAAAGAAGGCCGTCCGAGTGAGAGGGTTCCCCTTCGACGTCAGTCTGGACGAGCCCAGCAAGGAGACGCTGGTGGCTATACTCGAGGCCGAGAGGGTCGCGCGGGACGACGACCTAAGGGCGTACGGCGTGGATGAGGCGCTGGCGGAGCTCAAGAGATGAGCGGACGCGACGAGTGCAGGGTCAGGTGGACGGCCAGGTTCAAGGAGGACTACAAGCTCGCCGTCAAGAGGGGATGCGACATCGAACTGCTGGACGAAGCCATCCGGCTTGTGGCGGCGGGAGACCAGCGGGAGAGGCCGGCCGGGGGCTACGGAGACCACGGGCTGGGTGGGTCGGACAAAAGAATTAACGCTGAACCCACGCCCGAATCGGCTGAAATGGGGGTACGGTGTGCCGTGGGGGACACGCCCCCGAGGAGACCGCGCGGGCGCTGACGGAGGAGTACGACGTCGACCTCGACACGGCTGCCACCGACGTGCAGAACACCGTCGCCTCCCTCGTCGAGGCCGGCGCGGCGGAGGCCTGACGCGGCGCAAAGGACGGCCAGACCGAGTGTGTGACAGGGGGACGGAGGTTCTGTCACTTCAAACAGATCGCTAGAGCCGTTGGAGCGTGCGCGCGCAGCGGGCATCGAGGCGCGGAACGATCCGTTTGGCCAACTCTCCGGCTCCCGGCAGCTGCTGCTGGCGGGCTTCGCTCAATACAATCTCGCGTCTTCGTGGGGACGCGGTCGTAGAGGTTGGCCATGAGGTTCACGCACCGTTCGCGTCCGATTCCGGTTGTGTCCGAGAAGCGCTCTATGTGATTCCTCCCAACGCGGCCCAGCCGGTTCTCGCCGCCTATGGACATCGCTAGACGCAGGGGACGACTCCACGATAGGTCGTACGGTAGGCCTGATGCGACGTCGTAGAGCGGGGCGATGCGGAATTTGCGGGCGCTGTCGCGGATAAGCGAGTAGTTCTTTGCGTGCGCGTCGGGCGCCCCCATGAGATAGTCGAGTAAGGGCATGGCGGCAAAGGATTCCGTCGGATGCACGGGGTCGGTTGTCCTGGTGGGGAGGTCGGGCGAGTCGGGCGCGCTCGGTTCGCCGTTCTCCGCGTACTTCACGTCCGGAGTATAGGAAAGCACCTGACAGAAGTCCTCTTGATGGACGCGTATGACCCCTTCTTATGTGACCCCTATTGGTTGAAGAAAAACCACAAGCTCCGCTTGTGGTGCGATAGCTGGCTTGCCAGGCCATGTTTGTGACATCTTGGTCCCCGTCCTAAGATGGGGGCTGCCGCGGGCAACGGCCTGCTCCTAGGAACGGGGGCCGAGACGGACAACAACGAGAGCTGCGGTCATAAAACCCCCAGCCATGCCGGGGGATGTGTTACTTCAGTACCCTGCTCCCAACCCTGCTCCCGAAGGATTACCAGACTGAAGGTTCGGTCCTAGACCTGTGGGTCTGCAGCTACAGATGGGCCAACCTTGGTCGGTGCGGCACCACGAAGGTGCGGACGGTCGGGTGGTGGGGGGAGGCCGCCAGTCCGACTCTGCGGGGCGTTCCTCGGGTTTTGCGTTGGCGTGGCGCGCTTTCCCGCGAATCGTCGTTCGTGTGGCTCGCGTTCCACGGGATTGACGGTGGCGTGGGATTTTACCCCCTTACTGACGTTGCCGCGGCGGTCTCTGCCACGCCAACGCAAAACCCGGGGAAAGCAGCCACATGAACGTCAGCCTTCGCCAGTGGGCCAAGAATGTCGGAAGCATTGCCCCCACCCACAGGTTTTTGGGCTGAGACAAACCGAATCGCGCGCGACGCGCTTGCGAAGGTGGTCGGAGGGGGACACACCTTGAGGAGGCGCGTCCCCCTTCGACCACCCGCACGGAAGGAAGGGAGGCCCCTTTGCCACCGAAGGCTTCGCAATCTGCTGGTCGAAAACCTCGCAATCTGCTGGTCGAAAACCTCGCAATCTGCTGGTTGGGATGATAGCATGGGTAGTGGGTTCACGTCCTGGAACGGAGAAGCGCAATGATACCTGAGCTCGCCGTCAGTGAGTACCGGCCAAGAATAGCGGACGATCTGCTAGCGTCCAAGCTTGCCCATGCGGGTGCCGTGGAGATACGGGGCCCCAAGTGGTGCGGCAAGACCGAAACGGCTCTTCAGGTCGCCTCGAGCGCTGTCATGATGCAAGACCAGGACATGCGCGAGGCGAACCTTCGCCTCGCGAAGACGAAGCCTTCGGTGCTGCTTCGCGGCGAGAAGCCCGTGCTCATAGACGAGTGGCAGGATGCTCCCCAGCTCTGGGATGCGGTCCGCTTCGCCGTGGACCGCGAGAGGAGGGTCGGTGCCTACATCCTTACAGGCTCAGCTACCCCCCACGCGAAGCCGTCCCATTCGGGTGCCGGTCGCTTCTCGTTCCTCGACATGCTCCCCATGTCGCTCAGCGAGTCGGGCGATTCGACAGGCGAGGTGTCGCTTCGCGCGCTGTTCGAGGCGCCGGAGGACATCGACGGATGCAGCCATTCGGACGTCGAGACGCTCGCGTTCCTCGTGAGCAGGGGCGGGTGGCCATGGGCCGTCACCGAGCTCGCAGGGGATGCCGGTCTGGAGACGGCCTACGACTACCTGGCGGCCATATGCGAACGAGACATCTCGCGGGCCGATGGCGTGGAGCGGAACCCTCAGTATGCGAGGGTCATCCTTCGGGAGTACGCGCGCGTAAGCGCCAGCCAGGCCAAGCAGACCACCATTCGCAGCGACATTCGGCAGCGCGGTACCGAGCTGTCGCGCGACACCGTCGACTCGTACATAGCGACGCTCAGAAAGCTCTATGTGATTCAGGACCTCCCGGCCTGGTCTCCGTCCCTGCGCGCAAAATCGCGCATCACGCGGACGCCGACGCGCCACCTCTGTGACCCGTCCGTGGCCGTCGCCGCCCTAGGTGCTGGCCCCACCTCGCTGCTGCGCGACCTTCCGACGCTCGGCCTGCTATTCGAAAGCTTGTGCGTGCGGGACCTGCGCGTATACGCGCGGGCCCTTCACGGGGAGGTTCTTCACTACCGCGACGAGAGCGGCTTGGAGGCGGACGCCGTCGTGTCGCTTCGCGACGGGCGCTATGCGCTCTTTGAGATGAAGCTTGGCGCATGGGAGATCGACGAAGGCGCAAAGAGCCTGCTCAAGCTCTCGCGGAAGATAGACGGCGACATCATGGGGCCCCCGTCGTTTTGCGCGGTCGTGGTGCCCGGGGGCTACGCGTATCGCCGCGACGACGGCGTGTTCGTCGTTCCCATCACGTGCCTGGGACAATAGCCGTCTCGTCGTCCCATGCCACCTTGAACTTGAGGTGCCGTCGAACTGGCGCAGGTAGAGGGGCACACAGCCGACCATGTCGTAGTGGTTCACATCGACAGGGGGACGGAGGTCCTGTCACCCCTTCCAGAGCTACACCGTCCGCCGGGATTCAGCGAACCCCGGCGGACCTTCCCTAAATCCCGCCCGGCACCGGGCTTTTGCATACACGCAAGGAGCGAACGACATGAAGATCAAGGACGGGTTCGTCTTGAGGAAGGTCCCGGGCATGAACCTCGTGATGCCCACGGGCAGGAGCGTGAGGGCGTTCAACGGTCGCTGATGCTCAACGACACCGGCGCGTTCGTCTTCGTGCGCCTGCAGGGGGGCGCCACCCCCGAGGAGACCGCGCGGGCGCTGACGGAGGAGTACGACGTTGACCTCGGCACGGCCGTCACCGACGTGCAGAACACCGCCGCCTCCCTCGTCGAGGCCGGCGCGGCGATGATTCCGTTGTCCATGAGACGGGAGCGGGCGCGGCCTAAGCTACGGCCCTCCTTGCCCAGCATCCGAGATCTGCAACGCAAAGTGATGCCTGCGTGGAATAGGGGGTTTTTCTACAGTCCCCTTTTCCGCCCACGCAGGCGGATCTGACCATTCTTTGGGGCGGGCCAGAACCACATTTCTCATACGCGAGTACCACCATGTCTGACGTGTAGCATGGACGGCCCTACTTCGAGGGTGACGCGTCCCTGAGGGATGAGTCCGGCGAGCTCGTCGCGCTCGACACGGTCGCTGCCTAACTTAATCGGCGGCGAACTGGTACTTATTGGTATTGACCGCCGATTAGTTCTATTCTAGACTATTAATCGAGTATTGTTAGGCGGTGAAGATTCGGTACCTTAGCTCATCGCCGATTAAAGAAGGGCTCTCAAGATGATAGGACGACAGAGGGAGGCCAGGGAGCTCAACCGGCTCTACGAGAGGGGCAGGGCCGAGCTCGTTGCCGTCTACGGTCGACGTCGCGTGGGCAAGACCTATCTGGTGGACGAGACGTTCGCCGGACGCATAACGTTCAGGCACGCGGGCCTCTCCCCGGAGGACGAGGAGCCAAGGGGGCTGCTCCGCGCCCAGCTCGACCACTTCTACAACTCGCTCGTCCTCCATGGCATGGAGCGCTGCGAGAGGCCTACGAGCTGGCTGGATGCCTTCCTCCTCCTCGAGATGCTGCTGCAGCGCATCGACGACGGCTCAAGGCAGGTGGTGTTCCTCGACGAGCTTCCGTGGCTCGACACGCCCAGGTCCGGCTTCATGCGCGCGTTCGAGGGGTTCTGGAACACGTGGGGGTGCCACCGCAAGAACCTCATGGTCATCGTGTGCGGCAGTGCCAACTCCTGGGTCCTCGACAACCTGATTAACGGCCATGGCGGCCTCTACAACAGGATCACCTACCAGATCAAGCTCTCCCCGTTCACGCTGCGCGAGTGCGAGGAGTTCTACGTGTCGGCCCAGGTGAGGCTCTCGAGGTATGACATCGCGCAGAGTTACATGGTGTTTGGCGGTATCCCCTACTACATGGGCTACGTCGACGGTGAGCTCAGCCTGGCCCAAAACGTGGACGCGCTCTTCTTCGCCCGTGACGCTGGGTTAAGGGGCGAGTTCGACAGGCTCTTTGCCTCGGTGTTCGCCAATCCCGAGGCGGCGAAGGCCATCGTGAGGCTCCTCAACACGCGAAACGCCGGATACACGCGCAAAGAGATTACCCAGAGGCTTGGGGTGACGGACGGAGGAAGCTTCTCGCGCAACGTCAACGCCCTCATAGCGAGTGACTTCGTCGTCAAGTACGTCCCGTTCGGCCTGGGAGCCCGCGAGGAGCACTACAAGCTCGTCGACCCGTTCTGCCGGTTCTACCTCCACTTCGTCGACGGGAGGTCAGTGACGGACGAGCGCTTCTGGCAGAATGGCATCACGTCGCAGGCGGTGGTCGCATGGCGGGGCTTCGCCTTCGAGAACGTGTGCTTCAACCACGTGGCTCAGATAAAGGCGGCCTTGGGGGTGTCTGGTGTGATCGCGACGGTCTCGGCCTGGTCGAAGCGCGCGGATGACGAGGACGGGGCGCAGGTCGACCTGCTCCTCGCGAGGGACGACAACGTCGTCAACATGTGCGAGATCAAGTACTGGGGTGGGGACTTCACGGTCGACAAGGCCTACTACAAGACCCTGCTCCGCAGGCAGGACCTGCTTGCGCGAGAGGTGTCGCCTAAGGTCTCGGTGCGTGGCATCCTCATCACGACCTTCGGCCTCGTTCGCAACGAGTACAGCTCCGCGTTCACGAACGTCATCACGCTCGATGAGCTGTTCGCATAGCGCTGCCGACAGAAGCCCCGACGCCGGGTTCCTTTGTCACGCTTGTGGGAGCAAACGTGGTGGACGAACTGAGTGCGCGCCTTGTTGCTGACCTGAAGAACGAGTTCCCCGACGCCTCCATTCGCGAAGCCGTTGATCTGGCGCTCTTGGACGTGGTAAAGCACAGGGGACGCAGGATCGTGTTTGTAAAAGACCAAGGTACATGCCTGCACGATCGAGCGCATGCGGGTGTAGCGCAACTACGTGATCGCTGGGGAACTGTCTCCTGTGACAGGAAGACGGAGGTTCTGTCACTTGTTTTGACTCGCTTAACGCGCCACCGATGCCGCTTTCGACGCGTCTGCTTGAGCTGGTTGGCCTTGAACGCGCGTGCGCCTCCGAACAGCTTGATGTACGTTGACGTCTCCTCGTGGTCGGCGTAGCGAAGCGCGGCGAGCTCTATCGAGCAGATGAAGTCCGCGACTTGTGCCAGACGACGCTCCTGGTAGCGGAGCTTCTTGTATTCGCCGTGTTCACCGACAACGTTTCGTCGAAGGCCCCATGGATTGCGAGCCGTGGGGCGTTTTGACCGCCGTCATAGTAAATCGCGACGGTATCGAACGACTGGAACTCGGCGAGGTTTTCCTTCACGAAGGCAACGAGGTCCCTGCGCATACGCTCGGAAAGGGCGGCGGTGTCTTCAAACTCCGCGCGACGATACGTAAGGGTCACGTAGCTTATCGGGAGGCGGCGGACAAAGCCGGAGAACTTGAAGAAGAGCTTTTCCGTGTCCCGAAATCGAGGCCATCGTAAGCCTTTTGCGCGTGGAATAGGTCGTATGCATGGAATGGTATATCCGGGAGCGAGGACATGGACAGCCTTGACTCGTAACTGATTATCTCATCGTCTATTGGCTCGCTCTGGTCATGGAGCACCATCGTGAGCAGGTAGTATTTCGTATCCTGCTGGAATTCTTTCTCTTGTTCACTTTCGTCAAAGAATGCGCTGACCGTGCCTGGCGCTGTCGAGATTCCTTCCCGATAAGAAAATGCGCGGGGACTTCCCCGCGCTTGACTTCCCCCGCGTCGTTGCGCGAGTGGTTGGAATCACTGTAGCACAGACTGTGGTCGCCTGGCAGGATCTTCTCTGATTGGCTCGTCTGTTTGCGATGGCGGTGTAGAACGGTTGAGCTCGCAACTCAACCCCATGGGCGTCGGTGGGGGATGCTTGTGTATTTCCGCACCGCGGGATGGCGTGTCACGCGGTTGGGGGTATAGTATAAAGTTCGTACCCGTCGATGGGTATGGTATGGATCGCGTGGTTTTCCGCGAGGGAGGTTGACGAGGATGCCGCAGCTCGCTAGCGTCAAGCAAGCAAGCAAGCAAGCAAGCAAGCAAGCAAGCAAGCAAGCAAGCAAGGCATAACTGCCCCTCTTTCCCTTGACATAGACAGGCTGCAGGCGGGAGGCGGGCGCACCGCCACAGGCGCGCGTCCATCCGGCATGAGGGCGGTGCGCCCATGAGGGAGTTCTTCTTCGCCGGCTACCGCCTGCGGACGGACGACGGCATCGCCAACCACGAATCAGCAAAGAGGCTCGCGAACTTCGCTGTGCCCATGCCCTACACCCACACCTTTACCCTGCGTCTCGGCGATGTCGGGGATTTGGAAGAAAAACGCGCGTTGGCGCTGGGCTGCCCCTTAGCCTACGAGACCGAGTACTTCACCATCCACGACACGGGCGACGGCTGGGCGTTCGTCAACACGCTCGCGGACGAGCTCCGCCTCGCGGAGGGGGCGCGCAACGTGCTCCTGTGCAGCCGCGACTACGGCGACATGGCCGTATGGGTCACGGACCGGTTCTTCGATATTGAAAGAGGTGACCACAGGCTGCACATACAACCCTCGATTCCCCTGTCCAGCTCCATCCGCGCCGCCTGCGAGGCGGGCATGGTCATGCGGGACGGCCTGCCGCTCCACGCGTCGCTGGTGGAGAAGGACTGCTTCGGCGTGGTCTTCCTCGGCCCATCAGGCATGGGCAAGTCCACGCAGGCGAGGCTCTGGGAGAGGCGCCTCGGCGCGGACCTCCTCATCGGCGACCGGCCGGGATTGCGAAAGATCAATGGCGAATGGATAGCTTTCGGGATGCCCTGGGACGGCAAGGACGCGATCCATCGGCAGGTCTCCGTGCCTGTGCGGGCGCTGGTGTGGCTTTCGCAGGCCAAGGAGAACCGCATTACGCCAATGAACCCGATGCAGGCCATGACTGTGATGCTCAGGCAGGCGATGATGCCGGTGTGGGACGATAAAGCCATGGACGGCGCGGCGGCGCTGATGGGCACTCTGGCGTGCGATGTGCCGATGTACCACCTGCGCTGCCTGCCGGACGAGGCGGCGGCGCGGCTGACCTACGAGACGATTCGCAAGGGATAAGCAACCATGAACACGATAAGATACAACAAGCTCATACGCGAGATGACCAAGAACGCCCGGGAGAACGATACCCCCATCAGCGGCATCTTCGAGCTGACGCCTCTGTGCAATCTGGACTGCAAGATGTGCTATGTCCACCTCACCGACCCCACGGTGAGGGAGCGCATGCTGTCCGGCGACGAGTGGATCGGCCTCATGGGGCAGGCTATCGAGCACGGCATGATTAACGCCCTGCTCACCGGCGGCGAGGCCATGACGCACCCGGATTTCCGGAAAATCTATCTATATCTCATCGATCAGGGCGTGTCCGTGCGTGTCAAGACCAACGGCATTTTGCTGAATGGGGACGCAATCGAACTGTTCGTGGAGTACACGCCCTACGTCGTCGACGTGTCCCTCTACGGCTGCGATGGGGAGTCCTACAGGGCCGTCACTGGGCACGACGCGTTTCAGGCTGTCACCGCGAACATCCGCGCCGCCATCGTGGCAGGACTGCACGTCCGCCTGATGGTCACCCCTAGCGCGTATATGCTGCCTTGGGTGGATCGGGTCATGGAATACGCGAAGACGCTCGGCGCGGAGGACGTGAACGTGAACGCCATGCTGATAGAGGCCGACCCCGATATGGACCGCCGCATGGAGGACTTCGAGCTGAGCCTGGAGGAAAACGCCCGCATCTACCGCAAACAGCGTGACATGTTCCCCCGCACGCCGAGAAGTCAGACCGAGGAGGAGGCGGAGTTCATGGGGGAGATTCCGGAGGACGAGCCCCACATCCTGCCCAGCGGCCTCTACTGCAACGCGGGCAGGACCACCTTCGCCATGAACTGGGACGGCACCATGGGTCCCTGTCTGGCCTTCCCACGAGACGTGATTTGCGCCGACGTGAAGCGCATCGGCTTTGAAAGTGCGTGGCGGGAGGTCAATCAGGACGTGAAGAACTATGTGGTTCCGGAGGAGTGCCATACCTGCTCCCACAACACCAAATGCCACTACTGTCCCACCCAGCACAAGAGCCTTGCCGCGCAGCACCGCTGCGTCGCCGCGTCCTGCGACTGGCGGAAGCTCCAGGCGGACATCGCGGCGGAGTACCGGGCGAAGGCAAGGCAGGCGCCATAAAACGGTGTTTCCCGCCCCACGGCGGCAAGCATAGAAGGCAAGTCAACGAGCATTTCCGAGAGGAGGTAACCGAGATGGACAACGAGAGGAAGTCCTACGAGACCCCCGAGGTCACTAAGGTGGAGTTCGACGCCAGCGATCGCATCACGGCGAGTTCGTGTGGTAATCCGTTTGAAGATTCACCTGGAATAGAATGCGGATACGACATGTAAGGTAAGAATAGGTGTATCCGCCCCGTCAACATGGTGATGGTTCACGGAGCCACCCCTGCCTGCTGGGGTTCGCTGAATTCCGGCAGGCATTCCCAATCATCCCACCCGTTTTCGGGCTTTAGAGACAGGGGCCTGTGACAGGGGGACGGGGTCCTGTCACCCCCTCTCGCGCCTGCGACAGGGTGATTGTTCTCTTGTCGCCCTCGGTGGGCGTCCCCCCAAACCCTCGCCCGCCATCGGGCTTTATCATAAAGAAGCAAGGAGCAGACGACATGAAGATCAAAGACGGTTTCGTCTTGCGCAAGGTTCCGGGCATGAACCTGGTGATGCCCACGGGCAGGAACGTGAAGGCCTTCAACGGCTCACTGATGCTCAACGACACCGGCGCGTTCATATACGAGCGCCTGCAGCAAGGCGCCACCCCCGAGGAGACAGCGGAAGCCCTCACGCGTGAGTACGACGTCGACCTTGGCACGGCGAGCACCGACGTGCGGAACACCGTCGCCTCACTGGTAGAGGCGGGCGTGGCGGAGGCGTGACACGGGGCCAAAAGGCGGCCAGGCCGGATCGCCGCGCCAGGCAGGGGCTGGTGGTCAAGCTGAATCGCGCACGACGCGTTTGCGTGGGTGGTCGAGGCACGCCCCCTCCCCACGCGCGCGAAAGAATTTGCTATTCTCTGGGCAGGCAAACGAGACTGTCTTCTGGCTGTTCCGTGACGACCACGAACGTTGGCGGGAGCATGCCGCCGGCATTGGCTTTGGAGTGTGCTCTATGGGCAACATACTTCAAAAAGTATACAGAGCGTGCCGAGAGCGGCTGCTGAACATGCAGGACGCGGCCATTGACCGGCGCGTCTGCGGGCAGAGTCTGGTCCCGTACGTCCCCAGCATCGACCGGGACGACGAGAGCGGTGTCGGCGGGACCGGTTCGCAGTCCACGCACTACGCGCTCCTCAGGCGCATCTTCTCCCACGTGGACCTCACGGCCTCCGACTCCTTCATGGACATCGGCTGCGGGAAGGGGCGCGTGCTGGCGTTCCTGGTGAGGAAGGGGTGCCCCTGCCAGCTCCACGGCATCGAGCACAACGAGAAGGTCGGCCGCATCGCCCAGGAGTGGGCGGAGCGCTACGACCAGGTCCATGTGATTATAGGCGACGCGCTCGCCCACGACTACAACCCATACACGGTCCTTTCGCTAGCACGGCCGTTCCTGCCGAAGACGTTCTGCGCCTTCGTGGAGCATCTGGAGCGAACGCTGACGCACCCCGTCCTCCTGGTGTTCCAGTACGGGCAGGAACACTACTGCGCCGACTTGGAGAGCCGCCCCGGCTGGGAGATGTTGCTGAGGGAGAAGCCCCGCCAGGTTCTCGGGATGTGGGTCGGGCACAGCTATTCGATTTGGTCCTTCGACCCTGGCAAGCGCTTGTTGTCGAGCGCCTCGGAGGAGGCATGATGCAGTGCGTCTCCCTCACCATCGAGCAGTGGATGGCCCTGCGAGAGGGTGGCGCTCCGGTGCCGCCGATTTGGTTCACCGTGGTGGGCGGCAGCATGCGCCCGCTGATTCGTAAGGGCCGCGACAAGGTGATGCTGGTAAGCGTGGAGCCTGAGGATGTCAAGGTCGGTGATATCGTGCTGTTCCCGGGACACTATCGGGGCGGCGACTACTGCCTCCACCGGGTGTGGAAGCTCGACGGAGACAGGGTGCAGACCTTTGGCGACGGCAACACGAGACCGGACGGCTGGTTCCCGCGCACGCACATCCTCGGCAAAGCGCAGCTCATCAGGCGCGGCAGGCAGACCATCGACTGCGATGACCCGAGGTGGCGGCGCCGAGCCGCGCGATGGTGTGCCCTCTGGCGCATCCGCCCGCTTCTCTTGCTGCCCCATCGCGCGACGGACAAGATCGGTCGGATTGCGAGCCTCCGGGCTTCTGCGACGAACGAGCTGTAAGCTGTAGGTACAACGGAAGGTCGGTATTTCATGAAGGCACAGAGCTGGGAATGGCTAAATGTGGACGCGGTGGACATGATCTACCTCGTTGCCTGTGCGGTTAACGGGGTAGCGCCCGAAGCGGAGTTGGTGGCGGAGATGGACCTGGACGCGGTGTACCAGCTGGCGCGGCGTCACATGCTGGCCGCGACCGTGGCGCCGGCGCTGGAGGCGGCGGGCACGAACGACGAGCGCTTCTCCAAGGCGCTCCGGCACTCTGCGCTCAAGAACGCCACCATGGATGCGGAGATGGACGTCCTCTTCGCCGAGTTGGACGCGGCCGGGATCTGGCACATGCCGCTCAAGGGCGTGGTGCTGCAGCACCTGTACCCCTCCTACGGCATGAGGCAGATGTCCGACCACGACATCCTATTCGATGCCGAACGTGCCGACGACGTACGTGCCATCATGGAGGAGCTGGGCTTCACCACGGAGAAGTTCGCAAAGGGCTGCCACGACGTTTACCACAAAAAGCCCGTGTGTAACTTCGAGATGCACCGGGCGCTCTTCGGACCCGCCTCCGACGAGAGCGTGCGCGAGTACTACCAGAACGTGCGCGATCGACTGCTCGGTGACGGTTACGAAAAGCGTCTCGGCCCGGAGGACTTCTACCTGTACGTGACCGCTCACGAGCACAAGCACTACGTGGGCGGCGGCACGGGGCTGCGCTCGCTGCTGGACACCTATGTGTACCTGCGCTCGACCGAGCTCGACATGGGCTACGTGGCCACGGAGGCGCAAAAGATGGGTTTGGCGGGGTTCGAGGAGGCCAACCGCACGCTGGCGCAGCACCTCTTCTCCGGGCGGGAGCTCACGGAGGCCGACGAGGAGATGCTGGGCTACGTCATGTCATCCGGTGTCTACGGTACGACCCTTCACCGTGTGGAGAATGCGATGGCGAGGAGTGGTCACGGGAGGCTCCGTTACGTGATCAGCCGCTTCCTCGTGCCGGTGAGCAAGAAGGACAAGAACTACGAGGTCATGGCGGGTGTGTACCCCTTCTTCTATGAGCACAAGTGGCTGCTCCCGCTACTGCCCTTCTACCGGACGCTGCGCGGCATAAAGAACGGCAAGCTCAAGGCGGAGGCGCGGGCGGTAAGGGACGCGAAGCGATAGCCGTGCGGCTCATCGATGGTGTGTCGCGTGGCGACGTTCTGGCCGCGTTGCGCGAGTTGTATTTTCCGCAACACGCGGCGGAGGCCTAGAAGAAGCTCTTGAGCAGTGCATCCTCATCGATATGCGCCACCTCGGCAGCGTTGCGCGCTTTGAGGTCGTCTGGGAGTTGCGGGTGTCCCTTTCTAAGGAGCGCCATTACCACATCTTCCGACCCATTGGGGTGTCGGGGTCGCACGGAGCGCGAAGACGGCAGAAGTGCCTGGCACCACCGTGCCCCTGTCATCCTGTGACGCATCTCTGTAAATGGACCACGCGTATGAGGGTTATGCGGACGGTCCCGTTCTCAGCTGGGCAGACGCGGATGCGCTTGCGAGGTTTATCGCTAACGTCTGGATGGTTCATCCGTTCCGAGAGGGCAACACGAGGACCATCGCCGTCTTCTTGGCGCTGTACCTGCGATGGATGGGTTTCGACGTGGGCAACGAGCCGTTCGAGAAGCACGCGTCGTTCTTTCGCGGCACGCTCGTGAGGGCATGCTGCCAGAACCGCTCGATAGGCGTGGGTCTGGACGTGACCCACCTGGTCTCGTTCCTGTCCAAGCTCGTGGAGGACCCTCGTGTCGAGCTCGATTACGACGCCCTTTGGTGCGTGCCGCTTTTCGAGCATCCGGACTGCGTGAGAAACGTCTTGCTGGTCGATGCCCATCCCGTCCAAGAGCGACTTCTGCGTGAGGGCATCGCGCAAGAGGTCTTGCGCAGGGCCACGACGACGGGTTGACCACACTCTCGTCTCGAGGTTATGGGGCATCGCAAGCGGTCACCTTTCCCCTCGTGCTGGCGGCTCTGTCCCGGCTCTGATCAAGTGCGAGGGCATCGCGGGGCAGTCCTTGCCACCTTGGCTTTACGCAAATAATCGTATCGGTGCGTGGTATGATTGAAACGGTTTTAAGTTTGCTTTACGGACGTAAGGGGGAATCATGGGCAAGCGGAGAGAAGCTGCGAGGAGGGCATTGTCGCTCTTCTTGGCGGTGGCAATGGTGTGGGGCGGCATTCCGACCTGCGCGCTGGCGGATGACGGAGCGTCAGCCATCGAGTCCGAAAGGTCTTTGGACGACGTGAGCGTGGACGCCTCGACCGTCGAAGACACCGCAGGGTTGAATCTGAATGACGGCGAGGCCATCGTCGTGGAATCTCATGAAGATGCGGTCGAGGACATCGCGGAGTCCTCGCAGGGGAGTGCGGTTGAGGTGGAATCCACCGCGAACGCCACGGGGGACACCGCGTCAATGGAGTCTGACTCGACCATCGCCGAAGAAGGTGACGTCGCGAGCCTCTCGGTCCAATCGATGGAGGTTCAGCCGGTGGAGGACGAGCAGAACGAGACCGACAAGGCATCAAAGGTCGACACGACCAAGAAAACTCAGACCTCAAGCAAGTCCACTGGCCTCACGGCGCAGGCCACCACGAGCGTGGCGAGCGCGACAGTCAAGGGCATCGGCTCGACCTATACATACACGGGAAAGCAGAGGAAACCCAAGCCGACGAGCGTTACTCTCAACGGCAAGGCGCTCGTGGAGGGCACCGACTACAGCTGTACTTGGGGCGCGAACGTATGGGGTACGGGTTCGGTCACCATTCATGGCAAGGGCAAGTACACCGGTACGAAGAAGGTCACCTTCCGGGTCGCGAAGCCTGTCTCGAAACTCAGCGTCGGCACGGTTCCGAACCGGACCTACACCGGAACCGCTCGCACGCCTAGGCCGGTCGTAAAGGACGGCTCCACCACGCTCACGCTGAACACCGACTACACGCTCTCCTACGCGAACAACAAGTCCGTCGGCACGGCGACGGTCACCATCAAGGGCAAGGGCAAGTATTACGGTACGCGCGAGGCTACGTTCAAGGTTCTCAAGGCTCGCAACACGCTCATCGCGAAGGGTTCGACCAAGAAGCTCAGCGCCTCAACCCTCTCGAGCGCATCAAAGACGCTCTCTGGCTGCATCACCGTCTCGGATGCCCAGGGCGACGTCACCTATTCGAAGAAGTCTGGCGACGCATGCCTCACGGTGAACTCCACGACCGGCAAGGTCACGGTGAAGAAGGGCACCAAGGCGGGCAGCTACTCCATTGTGGTGGCCGTGCGCGCGGACGGCACCCGCAACTACAAGGCCATGATCAAGAACATAACGGTCAAGGTGACGGTCGAGAAGGCCCTCAAGGCTAACCCGATCAAGGTCATGGGCGGTGCTGAGCTCGTCATGACGTCCAGCTTGGCATCAGCGTCCGCCACGGTGAGCGTGCTTAGCGTGAGCGGCGCCCAGGGCAAAGTCACGTACAAAAAGGCCTCCGGGGCATCCTGCCTCTCGGTCAACGCCTCGACCGGCAAGGTGACCGTTGCGAAGGGCACCGCCGCCGGGAGCTACGACCTTGAGGTGAAGGTCACCGCTGCGGGCAACTCGACGTACAAGTCCGCGACCAAGACGGTGAGCTGCAAGGTGGTCGTGACGGACGCGCAGATTGAGGAGGCGTCCGTGCTCGATACTGCTCACATCGAGAGCGTGACGGACGACGATGGCCAGGGCCGGGCCGAATGGGAGCTGGGGACAACCGGTACCCTCGTCGTGTCCGAGTCGGACTTGTTCGGCGAGAGCAAGGTGTACTCGAATGTGCTCTACTGCGGATATGGTTCTTCCTCATGGTACGTGTTTAACCAGGGCTCCAGAACCGTGGACGGTCCATACCTCTATAAGAAATCTGGCTCGTCTAGGTTGAGCTTGGTCAACAACGGAACGAGGGTTAAGGTGCTTGGCGGGACTCGTCCGGGTACATATCAAATGGAGGTCGGCGTCGGTTGGGTTGGCTATGCTGGCACCTTATATGAGGACGACAGCATCACCGTCATCGTCATAGTCGACAACTGGCTCAGGTCGCGATATGAGGTCGAACCCAACGAGCCTTGGAGCGCGGACGGTCCCAACGGCGCCCCGATTAACAAGTACATCCGCGGCATGGTCGGTGGCTACGACGAAGAAGATGCGTTCGTGTTTAACATTACGACCGCCGGCAATTATAAGCTCTACCTCACGAGCGACTCCGTGGCTGCGGCAGGCGGCATAACCGCCCAGCTCAACTTCCCCGCGACGCACCCCACCTCGCCAAACGGCCTTGTATATACCTTCGTGGACTGCCGTCGTATCGAAGAGAACAGCGTAAGTGCCTATCTGACGCCCGGGACCTACGAGTTGGACATCATACCGAACGGAGCGCCAGCTGGCTGTATGTATACGGCCATGCTTTGGCAGTCGTAGTTGTGCCGATGGGGCCGCTTCCCTGCTGTACGGTGTCTTGCGGGGAAGCGGCCCTTCGGTACGTTGTGCGTCCTGTGGGAAAGCTGGGACATGCCAGTAACGCAAAAAATCTCGTGGGCAAACGGTAGAGAGAGCTCGCCAGCCATGAGTGTCATCGTGCCTGACGCGGCAACCGTGGACACGGAGAGTGACGTCCTGGTTACGGACGTATCCGAGGAGCCGACGGATGGATCCGCACACACCCAGGAACAAGAGAACTCGCACGAACAGTCCGAGGATGTCCTCGAGGTGGTGGGCGAGTCCGCCGAGGTAGAATCCGAGGGGGATATCATCGGGGAAGACTCAGACGGCGAGATCGTGCCTGACGCTGGGGGAGAGGTCATCGCTCCGGAGGGCTCTGACGAAGTCATCAAGGAGGACGACGAGCAGGTCGTGCTTTCCGCGCAGGGAAGCGATGCGTGGCTTGGCGTGAAGTCCTACACGGTGGGCGGTACGATGAGCGGTTACTTGGACGAGGGCGGAGAAGTCATATATACTTTCTATATGGCGAAAGCCGGCTGCGTACATCTCTCGCTGGACTATGGCTTTGAATGGGGTCAGCTCGAACTCTTTGACGAGAGTCGCAAGTCGCTCGATCGCTACAACTACGTCACCGAGACCAATGGTCGTAACCACAAAGAGGTAGACTGGCACTTGAGCCGGGGCCAGTACTATCTCAGGCTCAACAACACGTATTTCTCGGAATACGGTAGCTACAGCTTCCGCATGACGAGCACCTCGGCTGACGAGGACTTCCCAGAGTCCCAGTACGGCAGCGACAACACCACGTCCCAGGCGAACGAAATCAAGCTTGGCACATGGTACAAAGGCATGGTCTCGCTTACCGACGATGACGACTACTATCGCTTCACGGCGCCTTCTTCGCACAAGGTAAGGATTCAGCTCAGTCAGCCGTCACAGGACCGATTCTTTACCGTGACTCTGTACGACGGCGCAGGCAATAAGCTCTGGCGCGATACAGCGAGGTACAGCGACGAGACGGGGAACCTGAATTACTCGAAGGTGGTGGAGGACGGTAAGCTCTCGGGCACGTGCTACGTCTGCGTCTCTGAGTGGAACACCTCCAATCGCCTGAACAACGCCGGTATGTACAAGCTGCGCGTAAGCAATGCCGCCACCACCGCCAAGAAGGACAACGTCATGAAGGTCACGACGCAGCAGCAGGATGTGAGCTATGATGCGCTGAAGCAGCGCGATGGCTACGCCACACCCATCACGGTGACCAACAACAAGGGCAAGGTGACGTACACGCGCGAGGCAAACGGATCCGACTCGTGCCTCACCATCGCCGATTCGAGCACGGGTCAGGTCAAGGTGGCGAAGGGCACCAAGCCGGGTTCGTACAAGATCAAGGTTAAGGTCCACGACCCCGGCAACGCCACATACAAGCCTGGGGACAAGACCGTCATTGCGAACGTGCGCGTCATGGCGGACAACCCCATAGTGGTCAAGGCCTCGACGAAGTACGTGAAGTACGCGACGGTCAAGTCAAAGAGCGTGACGGTGGCCCCCATCACAGTGACCAAGGCCCTCAACCCAAACGAGGTATCCTACTCCTCGGGTTCGTTGCCCTCATGCCTCAAGCTCAACGAGAAGACCGGCAAGATCACGGTAAAGAAGGGTACGAAGAAGGGCACGTACGGGGCAACGGTCATGGTCATGGCCTCCGGTGATGCCACACACTTCCTTGGAATCAGATACGCCACGTTCAAGGTTATCGTCAGCTCTCCCACCAAGGATAACCCCACGACGCTCACATGCTCGAAGAAGACCGTGAAGTACGCTGTGGTAAAGACCGAGGACGTCGTAGTAAAGCCGTTTGTCGTGAGCAACAAGAAAGGCACTCTGACTTACACGCGTGTCGCCAGCGCCTCGCACTCTGCCCTTCTGCTCAACAGCAAGAACGGCCAGGTGACGGTAAAGAAGGGTACCAAAGTGGGCACGTACAAGATGAAGGTGCACGTTGTCTCGGCTGGCAACGCTACCTACAAGACAAAGTCGTGGGACAAGACCGTCAAGGTGCAGGTCACCGGCAGACAGGACGAGAAGGAGCCGAACTACTCTAAGGACAAAGCCAACACGTGGGTCTACGGAAATACCCTGTATGGGAGGGTGAAGGACTCTTGGGATCTTGGCGGTGACGAAGACTATTTCAAAGTAAACGTGCCAAAGGATGGTTGGTATAGGCTTTCCTTTACGATAGATGGCAATGCGAAGGGATTGACGGCACATTGTTGGATTCCTGGTGACGCTACAATTGATGGCAAATTCAAGGGCACGTTTACACAGGACTACTATCTCACTGCTGGGAAGCATGTCGTAAAGGTCTACCTGACTGAGGCTGGCACTGTCACCTACCACCTCAACCTCAGGAAAATCAGCTAAGGCCGGGAGAAACAGCTTCAGAAGATTTGTCCCAACAAAGGGAAAGGAGACAACGATGAGAAAGGCAACAAGAACAACGATTGCGCTCGCCCTGAGTGCCCTCCTGGCGCTCGCTGGCCTGCCCGCGCAGGCATTGGCCGAGGCCGTAGAGGAGGTCGGTGCCATCGAGGTGGTGGCCGAGACTTCGGGGCAGGATGGCGCGGTGCCGGACGTCCAGGCGGAGGAACCGGCTATTGAGGAACCCGTTCTCGAGGAGGGGCTGACGTCCACTGAGGAGCCGACATCGGAGGAGCCAGTTGCCGAGGTGCCGGGAGGCGAGATTCCGGCAGAGGAAGTGCCTGCGGCCGAGGAGCCGGCAATCGGGTCCGCCGATGGCATCGGTGCCGAGGATTCCGCAGGCCTTGCCGCCAACGACGCGGGGCAGATGGCGGACGACTTGCTCAAGCTTGGCACGCAAGGAAGCAACGACGTGATCGTGACCTTCTCGTATGACGCCAATCATGACGAGAGCTACAGGCTGCTAGGACTCGTGAACCAGGCTCGTGCTCAGGTGGGACGCGGTAGCTTGGTGTGGGACGCGGACCTCGAGAACTACGCGCTTCTTCGTGCCGCTGAGCTGGTGCTGCATTACGACCACACGCGTCCAAATGGAGACGATTGCCTGTCGGGAGTGCCGGGATGGACTACCGGCGCCGTGTGCGAAAATATTAACCGTGCCTCGTCGGAGGTCGGCGCTTCGGAATGCAATACGAGTTGGACCAATAGCTCGGGCCATTATCAAAACATGATTGCGACGGACGTGGGCAGCTTCGGTGCGGCAATCGTCTATTGCCAGGGAATGACCTATGCGGTAGAGGTCTTCCGCGGCGGCACGTCGAGCAAGCAGTACCGTGCCAATACCGGCTCGCGCGTCTCTCATCCCATACACACATGGAGCACGTGGGTCAGCCGGCAATACTATCGCATGTCTGTCTATCCCTCGAGCATGACGCTGACGCCCGGGCAGTCCCAGGACGCCTACCTCCTCGTGGGAGAGGGCGGGGCGGACTGGCCTTCCAACGCCATCGTTTGGAGCAGCTCGAACACCTCTGTGGCCACCGTTGCGACGGGGACTGGCGCACTGACCGTCACGGGCAAGAATCCAGGCACCGCGACCATCACGGGCACGCATACCGCAATCGGATACTCGGTGTACCTTACCGTGACGGTGAGGAACATAGAGCCCACGAGCGTCTCGCTCAATCGTAGCTCGCTTTCGCTGTATCCGGGGGATGGAGCCAGTCTTTCGGGCACCGTATACCCCACCAACGCCACGAACAAGACGCTCACGTGGTCCAGCTCGAACACCTCGGTGGCCACCGTCTCGTCCTCCGGCTACGTGACGGCAAAGGCCCCAGGCTCCGCCACCATCACCGCCCGCACCACGAACGGCAAGACGGCGACCTGCTACGTCACCGTCAACCGCATAAGCATCTCGGGTGCCACGATGGCCGCCGTGAACGACACGGCCTACACGGGATCGGCCATCAAACCCGAGCCCAAGGTGACCCTCAACGGCAAAGCGCTCACCAAGGGTACGGACTTCACCTACTCGTACAAGAACAACACCGCCGTGGGTACGGCCACCGTCACCGTGACCGGCACAGGCAACTACACGGGCAGCGTGTCGCGGAGTTTCGAGATATACCTTACGAAGGACGTTCCCGTGAGCGTGATGTGGAACGACGCGAATAACTACTGGGGCGTGAGGCCGAGCTTCGTGCGCGTGATGTACGACTCCGAGGGAAAGAACGCTCGCGGAGAGAAATTCAGTGTGTCGAGCAACTATTCGGTTTCGTTCAAAGACGGCTGGAAGCAGACCTTCACAGGCGTGCGCACGCCGTCCGCAGATGGAACCGGCCTGACCTTCGTCGTGGAGGCGGGGTCCGTCGATGGCTATACAAGCACCGTGAGCGGCAGCTTCGCCAAGGGCTACACCGTAACTTACACGACCACGCAAAAAATCGATATCTCCGCCGGCATGGGTTCGGGCGTCACGAACAGGACCTACACGGGTAAGGCGCAGACGCAGAGTCCGTCCGTCACCCTCAATGGCGTTACCCTCAAGTCTGGTACGGACTTTAGCGTCTCGTACCAGGACAACGTGAATGCGGGGCTGGCGTCGGTGGTCTGCACGGGTAAGGGCATCTACACGTACGCAAAGATCATCTACTTCACCATCACGCCGGCGCAGATAAGCTCGGCCACGGCAACCAAGACAGCGGACCAGACTTATACCGGAAGTCCCCTCACGCCCAAGCCGACGCTCACCTTTAACGGTGCCACCCTCAAGGAGGGCACGGACTATACGCTGAGCTACGCGAACAACACCAACGTGGGCACCGCGACGTTCACCATAACGGGCAAGGGCAACTTCCAGGGCACGGCTACGCAGACCTTCAAGGTGGTCAAGGCGGCGAACGGTCTCGTCGCGAGTGCGCAGGAGACTACCCAGACCATAACGTACTCCCCCTCGGTGCAGGAGCTCCCGTCGAACGTCGTCGTGGAGGGCGCGCACGGAGCCGTGTCCTTCGAGAACGCCTCGGAAGGCGCTGCCGAGGCCTTTGAGGTGGACGAGGAGACGGGTGCCCTCACGCTGCCGAAGCCCACGAACGCCGGGACCTACGCGGTCGTCGTGCGGGTCAGC
>ONMP01000378.1 GCA_900318935.1 uncultured Actinomycetes bacterium | reverse complement strand
AAGGCCCTGCATGAGGCGATGGTCGCGACGCCGCTCAATCGTTACCCCGATCCGCTGGCAAACGAGCTGCGTGACGAGTTGGCGGCATGGCACGGCGTCTCACGCAACGCCGTGATGGTGGGCAACGGTGGCGACGAGCTGCTCTTTAACCTGCTCTTTTCCTTCGGAGGACCTGGGCGCTCGCTCGCGGTCTGTCCTCCCTGCTTCGAGGAGTACAAGAATTTCGCAAAGATGTGCGAGACCGAGGTTATAGAGGTCTGGCGTCGCGAGGATGACTACTCAATAGACGCGGACGCTCTCATCGAGGCTGCGCGCGGGGCGGCAATGGTCATGATCACCTCGCCAAACAATCCCACGGGTGACCTCGTCGCTCCAGCGCTCGTTCGCCGCCTACTCGACGAAACCGATGCGCTCGTGCTGCTCGACGAGGCATACGTTGAATTTGCGCCTGAGGGAGCGAGCCTTGTCCCGTGGGTGGCAGCGAACCCGCGCCTCATGATTTTGCGCACGCTCTCCAAGGCATTTGCGCTGGCGGGGCTTCGCTGCGGTTACCTGATAGCGGCGCCTGAGGTCATCGACGTGCTCGCGGCAATCCGCCAGATTTACTCCGAGGACGTGCTCGCCCAGTCGGTGGCATTGGCGGCCGTTCGTGCGCGCGAGGCATTGCGGCCTGTGGTTGCCGACATAGTGGCCGAGCGTGCACGTCTGTCGGCAGAACTGTCGGCGTTGCCTGGTCTTGTGCAGTGGCCGAGCGAGGCAAACTTCCTGCTCGTGCGTGTGCCGGACGCTGCGACGGTGCGTGCCAGATTGCGTGACGAGTTCAGCGTGCTCGTGCGTGACTTCAGCTACGCGCCGGGCCTCTCCGACTGCCTGCGCATCAGCGTGGGCACGCGCGAGGAGAACGACCGTCTGCTTGCCGCGCTTGCCGCCATTCTGAAATAAGTCGAAAGGAGCCCTTATGTCACGAATCGCGACCGTCGCCCGACAAACGGGTGAGACGAACATCCACATCACGCTCGACCTCGATGGCACGGGCAAGACCGACATATCTACCGGTGTGGGCTTCTTTGACCATATGCTCACGGCGCTGGGTCGGCATTGGCTGGTCGATCTCGCCGTCTGCTGCGAGGGAGACACGTGGGTGGATGACCATCACACCGTGGAGGACGTGGGCATCGCACTTGGCGATGCGCTGCGCCAGGCGCTTGGTGACAAACGCGGCATCCGTCGTTTCGCTGATGTGGCGGTGCCGCTCGACGAGGCGCTCGTGCTCGCGGCCGTGGACATCTCAGGGCGCGGGGAGCTCTACTGGGACGTGCCGATAGGCCCTGCCAAGGTGGGGACGTTCGATACCGAGCTTGGCCAGGAGTTCTTCATCGGTTTCGCCCGCAACGCAGGTATCACGCTGCATCTGCGCGAGCTCTGTGGTTCGAATGCGCACCATATCCTTGAGGCGGCCTTCAAGGCGTGCGCTCGCGCGCTGCGTGTGGCCTGTGAGAGTGATCCACGCGTGGACGACGTGCCTTCCACGAAAGGGGTGCTGTGATGGCGGCTCCAAAGATTGCTGTGGTGGACTATCACAAGGGAAACCTTCTCTCCGTCGTGCGCAGTTTGGGCGACGTTGGTGCCGATGCGCGCGCGACTGACGATCCGGCTGAGGTTCGCGGTGCCGATGCCGTGGTCGTGCCAGGGGTCGGTGCATTCGAGGACGCGATGGCGTATCTGAACTCGTCGGGAGAGGCCGAGGCCATCCTCGATGCCGCAGGGCGTGGCGTGCCGTTCCTGGGAATCTGCCTTGGGTTGCACGTGCTCTTTGAGCGTGGTGAGGAGCGTTCGGACGGAAGCGCGGGCGATTGGGTCGAGGGCTTGGGTGTGCTTTCCGGCTCGGTGACGCGTCTGAAGTCGGGACGACTCAAGGTGCCACATGTCGGGTGGAACCAGCTGCACCTCACCCCGCATGGTAGGGAGTGCCCGCTGTACGAGGGGGTACCCGAGGGGGCCAACGTATACTTCACCCACAGCTATGCGCTTGCCGATGACATCG
>ONMP01000031.1 GCA_900318935.1 uncultured Actinomycetes bacterium | reverse complement strand
AAAGCCGGCGGGAAAGGTCGGCAACATTGGGGGGAACCTCACCGTAGACGAAGAGGTAGTCGTTGCCGAGGCCGTGCATCTTTGTGAAATGCATGTGAGTCTCCTTACTGCGTGGCGTTAGCAGACGGTCACTTCTTGCAGGGCGTAGGGGTCGAGCGAGCCCTTACGTAGCGCGGCTATTGCCTGAATGAGCGCGGTGGCGCCGCTCATGGCGGTGACGAGGTCGATGCCATGGCTCACGGCCATGGTGCGTATGCGGAATCCGTCGCCTCTTGCGCGATGCCCGCCCGGGGTGTTGATCATGAAGGCGATGCGTCCCTGTTCGATGGCGTCCGTGATGTTTGGGTGCGGCTCGCTGACCGTGTTTATGTGCTCGCAGGGAATGCCCGCCGCACGCAGCACGCGCGCGGTGCCCGTCGTGGCGACGATGTCGTAGCCGAGGCTCGCGAGCGTGAGGGCCACGGGAGCGATGTTGCGCTTGTCACGGTCGTTCACGGAGACGAACACGGTCCCTTCCAGCGGAATGTGGTATCCGATGGCCTCGCGCGTCTTTGCGTAGGCGAGGGGGAAGGTCCTGTCAAGCCCCATGACCTCGCCGGTAGACTTCATCTCGGGGCCGAGCGTGGTGTCGGTGCCGGGGAAGCGCGCCCACGGCATGACCGCCTCCTTCACGGCGAAGTAGTCATACGGACGGTCCGTGGGAGGGAGGTCCAGCTCTCCGATCGTGCGCCCTGCCATGATGCGTGCGGCGGCCTTTGCGAGGGGCACGCCGGAGGCCTTGGAGTCGAAGGGGACGGTGCGGCTCGAGCGGGGGTTGAGCTCGATGACGTACACCTGCTCGTCCTTGATCGCGTACTGCACGTTGAGGAGGCCGCGGATGTCGCAGGCAAGCGCAAGCCGACGGGTGATGTCGCGCGCCTTGTCCTCGATGCGCTTGGAGAGCGAGAAGGGCGGGAAGCAGCACGCCGAGTCGCCGGAATGGATGCCGCACTCCTCGATGTGCTCAAGAATGGCCCCCACGTACACCTCATGTCCGTCGCACAGGGCGTCAACGTCCAGCTCTACGGCATCCTCCAAGAAGGCGTCGAGGTAGATGGGCCGATCGGGCGTCACCTGCGTCGCTTCTTTCATGTAGGACGCAAGCTCGTCGTCGTTGTACACGATTCCCATGCCACGACCGCCCAGCACGTAGCTGGGTCGCACGAGCAGGGGATAGCCCACCGAACGGGCGGCCAAAGTGGCCTCCTCCGGCGTTTGCGCGACGCTCGAGGCCGGATAAGAGATGCCCAGCTTGTCGAGCAGCTGGCTGAAACGCCCGCGATCCTCGCTCAGGTCTATCGCCTCGGGCTGCGTCCCCATGATGGGCACGCCCGCCTCCTTGAGCTTTCGCGCGAGGTTGATGGGCGTCTGCCCGCCCAAGGTCACGATCACGCCGACGGGTTGCTCGACCTCGATGACGGCCATGACGTCTTCGAAGGTGAGCGGCTCGAAATACAAGCGGTCGGAGGTGTCGTAGTCGGTCGAGACGGTCTCGGGGTTGCAATTGACCATCACGGTCTCGTACCCTTCGTCGTGCAGGGCGTATGCCGCGTGTACGCAACAGTAGTCGAACTCGATGCCTTGCCCGATGCGGTTGGGGCCGGCCGAGAGGATGAGCACGCGCGGACGCGCCGCACGCTCGTGCTCCGTGGCGCCACCCGCCTCGAAGGTGAGGTAGTGGTAGCTTGTGCGCGCGGCGAACTCGCCGGCGCAGGTGTCCACCGTTTTAACGACGGGTCGCACGCGGAGCACTTTGCGAATCGCCCGCACCACGTCCTCGCGCTGGCCACAGAGCTCGGCGATTCTCGCGTCGCTGAAGCCCATCTGCTTTGCCGCCAGAAGGTGCTGGGCGTCCAGGCCCTCGAGTCCTGCCGTGGCGATGGCCCTCTCGGCGATGACGATATCGCGCATGCGATGGAGGAACCAGGGGTCGATCCCCGAGAGTTCTCTGAGCTGCTCGACGGGCCAGTCGCGTCGCAGGGCCTCGGCCACGCAATAGATGCGGTGCGCGGTTGGCCGCGCCACCAGCTCCGCAAGCTGCTCGTCGCTGGCGCGCATGGCGTCCTGGTCGGCGAGTCCTATGTGTCCGTCTTCCAGCGAGCGCACGGCCTTTTGCAGCGCTTCTTCGAAGGTGCGTCCTATCGCCATGACTTCGCCCACGCTCTTCATGCGCGTGGTGAGCGTCTCGCTCGTGCCCTTGAACTTCTCGAAGGCGAAGCGGGGGGCTTTCACCACCACGTAGTCTATGGAAGGCTCGAAGCAGGCGGGAGTCGCGCGGGTTATGTCGTTGGTTATCTCGTCCAGGGTGTAGCCCACCGCGAGCAGGGCCGCCTCCTTGGCGATGGGAAAGCCCGTCGCCTTGCTCGCCAGCGCCGAGGAGCGGCTCACGCGGGGGTTCATCTCTATGACCACCACGTCACCGTTTGCGGGGTTCACGGCGAACTGCACGTTGGAGCCGCCGCAGGCGACGCCGACGCGGTCGAGCACGGCGAGGCTGTAATCGCGCAGACGCTGCAGCTCCACGTCGCTGAGCGTCTGGCAGGGGGCGACCGTGATGGAGTCACCCGTGTGCACGCCCATAGGGTCGAGGTTCTCGATGGAGCACACCACGATGCCATTTCCCGCCGCATCGCGCATGACCTCCATCTCGATTTCCTTCCAGCCCTCGAGGCTCTGCTCGATGAGAACCTCGCTGACGGGGGAGAGCTCAAGGCCTTGGCTCGCGATGCGCTCCAGCTCATCGGCGGTTTGTGCCATGCCGCCGCCCGCACCGCCGAGCGTGAACGAGGGACGCACAACCACAGGCAGGCCAATCTCTGTCGCTGCCGCCTGCGCCTCTTTGGTCGTGTGGGCGATGCGGGCCTCGGCAACGTTGAGGCCGATGTCGCGCATCGCTTCGGCAAAGAGCTCGCGGTCTTCCCCGATCCGTATGGAAGGAATGTCGCAGCCAATCACCTCCACGCCAAAGCGCCCAAGAACCCCGCGTCGGTCGAGCTCAACCGCGCAGTTGAGTGCGGTCTGACCTCCCATGTTTGGGAGCAGCGCATCGGGACGCTCCCGCTCGATGATGCGCTCCACGGAGTCGGCCGTGATGGGTTCGACGTAGGTACGCGTTGACGTGTCCGGGTCGGTCATGATGGTTGCGGGGTTGGAGTTCACGAGCACGACCTCGTATCCCTCGTGCATGAGCACGCGGCAGGCCTGGGTTCCCGAATAGTCGAACTCGCATGCCTGCCCGATCACGATGGGGCCGGAACCGAGGATCAGAATCTTGTGGATGTCGTCTCGCCTAGACATGTGCGACCCTCCTCGCGGGTTGGTCGATGGCAAGGTAGTCTTCGTCACCCTCCATGAGGCGCATGAAGGAGTCAAAGAAGTACGCGGCGTCGCTTGGTCCCGGCTTCGCCTCGGGATGGTACTGGCAGCTGAAGGCCGGGATGTCCAGGAAGCGCATGCCCTCGACCGTGCCGTCGTTGAGGTTCACATGGGTGAGCTGGATGCGACCCCACTGTGGGTTTTGCACCACGGGGGCGGCACCGCGGCGAAACCACGTGCGAAGGTCTCGTTCGTGGGCGCTATAGCCTCCTGATTGTTCCGAGACGATGGGTCCCAAGCTCTCGAACATCGTGCCGAAGTTGTGGTTCTGCGCGGTGATCTCCACCCGCCTCGTGAGCAGGTTGACGACGGGCTCGTTGCCGCCGTGATGTCCAAAGAGAAGCTTCTCTATGCGCCCTCCAGCGGCGAGCGTGATGATCTGGCTGCCGAGGCAGATGCCGAAGGTGGGCTTCTTGCCCAGGATTTCTCGTGCGGCTTCCACGGTTGCCCAGACCTGGCCCGGATCTCCCGGGCCGTTCGAGAAGAAGACGCCGTCGGGATCTGCGGCCAGGACCTCGCGCGCCGGGGTGTTCCATGGAACCACACGCACGTCGCATCCGCGGGCCTTGAGCCCGTCCAGGATGCCCTTTTTCATGCCGCAGTCGTAGGCGACGACGAGATGCTTTGCGCTTCCTTGGGCGTGCTCGGTCCTGGCGATGCCGCACGAGACGTACGCGACATGGTTGTGGTCGGATATGCTTGGCGACTGTCGCACGCGGACGACGAGGCTCTGCGGGTCCAGGTCTAGGGTGGATATGGCCGCCCGCATGGCCCCTCCTTCGCGGATGCGCAGGGTTAGGGCGCGCGTGTCTACGCCCTCGATGGCCACGACCTCGCGCGAGCGCAGCAGCTCGGGCAGACTCGCCGTGGCGCGCCAATTGCTGGGGGTGTGGCACATGTCGCGCACGACCAACCCCCTCAGGTGAAGGCGCGGTGCCTGAAAGTCAGCCTCGCAGACGCCGTAGTTGCCTACCTGTGGATAGGTGAGCGTGACGATCTGTCCCGCATAGCTCGGGTCGCTCAGGATCTCTTGGTAGCCCGTCATGGAGGTGTTGAACACCACCTCGCCGAAGGTCTCGCCCGAAGCTCCTGCGCTCCAGCCGGCGAACGTCGTGCCGTCTTCCAAGGCCAGAAGCGCGGGAGGCCTTTCTTTGCGTGACCTTTCTTCGCGTGACGCTCCCTCGCTCACCAATAGGTTCATGCGTACCGCCTTTCGTCAACAGAATGGCGGTCGCAGTATAGGAGGGAGTCGTCGGCCTCGGCGGGAGAGAATGCGATGCAACATCGCCGCATCGGGCGCGAAACGAGGGGGCAACACGCGCGACACTGCACGGTGACAAGGGAACGGTTTTCTGACTACGATCCCACTGTGGGAAAGTGGTCACAACACCCTCTCCGTCGCCGCAAGGGGGACACCCTCAGGTCAATCTGCCAGTTTGCGAAGAAATTGGCCATTTGAATTTTCGAGTTAGCGTAGAATACTGTCAAATGAATTTGTCGATTTGCGCACTAGGGAGGTCTTGTGCTCAAACGGAAGGTCACGGAGCGCCTTGCAAGCTGGAAGAATACGACGAAAAAGGCCCTGCTCGTTACAGGTGCTCGCCAAGTAGGAAAGAGCTTTGCGATTCGCGAATTCGGAAAGGCCGAGTTCGGTTCCTATTTTGAGGCCAACCTTGCCCTCGATGCCGACGCCCGCGAGACCCTGTTTGGTGCTCGCAATGCTTCGGACTTCATAAACCGTATCTCTTTGCTAACGCATTCGCCACTCAAGGAGGGAGACGCCCTCGTTTTCATAGACGAGATACAAGAGTATCCTGAGATCGTGACCCTTGCGAAGGCTCTCGTGGAGGACGGGCGCTTTCGCTATGCTTTCTCGGGTTCTATGCTTGGCACCGAGTTCAAAGGGATTACCTCATTTCCCGTTGGCTATGTGGAGCAGCTAGTAATGCGTCCGCTCGATTTCGAGGAGTTCAGCTGGGCGGTAGGCGTCGGGGAGGATCCTCTTGCGGATGTGCGTGCGTGCCTGCGCGAGCAGCGTGCGGTTCCGGGCTACCTGCACGACGCATTCTCGCGAAATTTCCGCGCGTATCTCGTTGCGGGAGGAATGCCGGAGGTCGTCCAAGCCTACATCGACGCTGGGTATTCGCTTACGAGAACTCGCGCCTTGCAGTCTGCTCTTGTGAGCCAATACGCGCAGGACATCTCCAAGTATGCTGGCGCCCGTGCGCTTTCGGTTCGCGACATCTACGACCTGCTGCCTCTGCAGCTTGAGGAGGACTCGCATCGGTTTGTGCTTGCCAGCATCGAGGAAGAGGCGCGCTACGATACTTACGACCGCGACTTTCTCTGGTTGGTGAATGCCGGTGTTGCCCACATGGTGAGGCAGGCCACGGAGGCAAAGAGTCCTTTGCGACGTACCGAAGTTCCGGGCAGATTCAAGCTGTACCAGTCGGACACGGGCATGCTGCTGTCACGCTATCCGCAGGCTACGGCGCGGGCGGTCTACCTTGATAGGCGGGACCAGAACCTCGGAGGCATATACGAGAACGCGGTCGCCCAAGGGCTGGCGGCGGCGGGCATTCCGCTCTGGTACTTCTCGTCGGAGCGTGTGGGCGAGGTTGACTTCCTGATGCAGGGTGCGTATGGGCGTGTTGTGCCCATAGAGGTGAAGTCTGGCCGTAAGGTCAAGAGCCATGCCGCACTCAACAGGTTGTTGGGGGTCAGTGAATACCGCATTCGGGACGCGATCGTGTTGTCGCGAAACAACGTATCCAAAGAGGGGTCCGTGCTCTATGCGCCGATTTACACGATCTTTTGTCTCGACGAGTTCACCGAGAAGGATGACGAAGACTTTACCTTTGCTCCTGTTGCGCTTGGGTGACCACTTTCCCACAGCGGGATCGTGGTCAGCAAATCATTCGTTTGGACGTCGAAAGGAGCGGCACATGGCCGAGAAGTGGTGGCAGAAGGCCGTCGTCTACCAGATTTACCCAAAGAGCTTCCAGGACAGCGACGGAGACGGCGTGGGTGACCTGCCCGGCATCACGTCGAGGCTGCCGTACCTCGCGAAGCTCGGCGTGGACGTGATCTGGCTCAGTCCCGTCTACGCCTCGCCCATGGACGACAACGGCTACGACATCAGCGACTATCGCGCCATCGCACCCGTGTTTGGCAGCATGGACGACTTCGACGCGATGCTCGCCCGCGCGCACGAGCTCGGAATGAAGGTCGTGATGGACTTGGTCGCCAACCACTCGTCCGACGAGCACCGCTGGTTCAAGGAGTCGCGCAGCAGCCGTACCAACCCGTACCGCGACTATTATTACTGGCGTGACCCCGTGGACGGCCATGAGCCCTCAAACATGGGCGCTGTCTTTGGCGGGAGCATCTGGGAGTGGGACGAGATGACCGCTCAGTACTACCTGCACTGCTTCTCAAAGAAGCAGCCCGACCTCAACTGGGAGAACCCCCGCGTGCGCGACGAGGTGTACGACCTCATGGACTTCTGGCTCGCCAAGGGCGTGGACGGCTTTCGCATGGACGTGATCGGGATGATCGCCAAGGACACGACGTTCCCGAGCGGCGAGCCGGGGCCGACGGGCTACTCTCCCTTGTGGCCGCTCATCAACGACGACCAGGTTCACGTGTGGCTTCGCGAGATGCGCGAGCGCGTGCTTTCCCGATACGACACCATGACCGTGGGGGAGTGCGGCGGCGCCACCGTGGAGACGGCAAAGAAGTACGCGAATCTGGACGGCAGCGAGCTCTCCATGGTTTTCCAGTTCGAGCACGTGGGCCTCACCGGAAGTCCCGAGCGTGGCAAGTGGGTGACTGACAAGCCCAGGCTCTCTGACCTCAAGCGCGTGTTCGAGCGTTGGGAGACGGGTCTCGAGGGCGTCGCCTGGAACAGCCTGTATTGGGACAACCACGACCAGCCGCGTGCGGTGAGCCGTTGGGTCGAGGCGAGCGAAGAGAACCGCGAGCGCGCGGCAAAGATGCTGGCCACGTGCCTGCACCTCATGAAGGGGACGCCCTACATATATCAGGGCGAGGAGCTGGGCATGACCAACTACCCCTTTGCGAGCGTCGAGGAGTGCGATGACCTCGAGGCCCACGACGCATATCGCATGCTCACGCAGGACTGCGGCTGTTCGCATGAGGAGGCCATGGACGCCCTTCGCGAGATATGCCGCGACAACGCGCGCACGCCCATGCAGTGGGACGATGGACCCGAGGCGGGCTTCACGACGGGCGCGCCATGGCTTCCCGTGAATCCCAACCACGCGTGGATAAACGCGGCAGCTCAGACAGATGACGCCGATTCGGTGTTCTCGCACTACCGCCGTCTGATTGAGCTGCGCCACGAGAGCGAGGAGCTCTTTGTGTACGAGCGCCGGCTGGGCGACGAGCGCATGCTGGTGGTCTGCAACTTCTCCAAGCGTGAGGTAGTTTTCGAGACTCCTTCTCGGTACGTGGGCAGCAGACGCTTGGCGAACAACTACAGCGAGCCCGCCGAGAGCGTGTTGCGTCCCTTCGAGTGCTTCGCGCTTCTTTGTACGTCTTAAAGACTCAGCGATTGCCCAAGGGCGGCTAGCTCACAAGCCCAAGTCCTCCGCCACGCGAGCGACGCACGCGAGACCGCTGGCTATGGCGCTCACCACGAGCGAGGGGCCGCTGCTCGCGTCACCGGCGACGAATACCTTCTGATTGGACCCTGCGCCGAGCGTCTCGAGCACGTTTCTTTGGGGACCGGTGAATCCCATGGCGATGAGCACGAGCTGCGCTGCGAGCACTCGCTCCGAGCTGGCGATGCGCTCAGGCTTGCCGTGTGACCAGTCCAGCGAGACGACGCGAAGGCCGCTCAACCGTCCGTCCTCGCCCAAGACCTCCAGCGTCTCCGTGCCCCACAGCCGCGGGTCGCAACCAAAGACCTCCGCCGCCTCCAGCTGCCCGTAATCGTCCTTGCGCATGCGCGGCCATTGGGGCCAGATGTCGCTTTCCGACCTGCGGCTCGGGGGCTCGGGCAGGAACTCGAGCTGGAGCACGCTCTTTGCCCCTTGGCGAATCGCGGTCGCAACGCAGTCGGTGCCTGTGTCGCCTCCGCCTATCACGACCACGTCCAGGCCCTTTGCGTCGATGCTCGGACCGATGCCGTCGAGTACGAACCTCGTGGCGCTCGTGAGATAGTCGACGGCGAGAACGACGCCCGAGAGGTCTGCCCCTGGTACGTCGAGACGGCGTGCGTCACGTGCGCCGACGGCGATGACCGCCCTGTCATTCTCGGCAAGCAGGGTCGAGGCAACGTCGGGATCAGAGGCATCGGTGTTCAGAAGAAGCTCTACGCCGCTTGCTTGCAGGAGGCTGACGCGCCTCTCCACCACGTCTTTGGGGAGCTTCATGTTTGGGATGCCGTACATGAGAAGCCCGCCCGCGCGGTCCTCCTTCTCCACGAGCGTCACGCGCGCGCCGCGGCGGGTAAGCTCCCATGCGCAGGCAAGTCCTGCGGGTCCTGCGCCGACGACGGCCACGGAAGGCGCGCCCTCAGGCGCCGGTGCGAGTGGGGTCACGGCACCTGCATCCCAGGACCAGTCCGAGATGGCGCGCTCGTTGTCGCGAATCGTGGTCGGTTCATCATGCAGTCCCAGGTTGCATGCCAGCTCGCAAGGTGCCGGGCACACGCGCCCGGTGAACTCGGGGAAGGGGTTGGTGAGCGCAAGGCGTGCCGCCGCTTGCTCCCACAACCCGCGATAGAGGAGGTCGTTCCACTCGGGGATGAGGTTGTGCAGCGGACACCCCGTTGGGTGCGTCTTGCCAAAGCTCATGCCCGTCTGGCAGAATGCCACGCCGCAATACATACAGCGGCTTGCCTGCTTGCGCTGTTCCACGCCTTTGAGCGGCAACGCGATCTCCTCGTAGTCAGCAACGGAATCCGCCGCGCCGCGCACGGCGTGTTCGCGCCGCGTTACGTCTAGGTATGCACCCGGCTTTCCCATGCTACACCTCTTTTCTCAGGGTCTCGAACGCGAGCTCGATGGCCTCTTCGCGACTCACGCCGCGCGCTTGTTCGACCTTGGCCCGTTCGATAATCTTGCGATACTCATGTGGAATGACTTTCACGAAGGAATGCCTGGCCTCCGCGAATTGGTACAGAAGGCGAATGCCGCGTGGGCTGGCAGTGCGCTTCACGTGCTCATCGACGAGCTGCCGGATGTGCTCGAGCTCCACGTCGTCAGGTGCTATCAGCTCAACCATGTCGTGGTTGCAACGGCGCTCCAGCGTGTGCAGCTCGTCGTACACGTAGGCGACGCCACCGCTCATGCCGGCGGCGAAGTTCGGTCCCACCTCGCCAAGAATCACGACCTCTCCGCCCGTCATGTACTCGCAGCCATGGTTTCCCACGCCCTCGACAACCAGCGTCGCGCCGGAATTCCTCACACCGAAACGCTGCCCCGCGAGGCCGTTCACGAAGCCGCGACCGCTCGTCGCGCCGTAGAAGGCGACGTTGCCCACGCTGAGGTTCTCGTCAAACTTGTACGTGGCGCTTCGAGACGGGCGGACCGTGACGATGCCGCCCGAGAGGCCCTTGCCCACGTAGTCGTTTGCGTCGCCCTCGATGTTGAGCGTCACCCCATGCGGCAGGAAGGCACCGAAGCTCTGGCCTCCCGACCCAGCGCAGTCTATGGTGATCGCACCCTCCGGCAGACCCTCGGGATGTGCCTTGGTGACGGTGGCTCCCAGCATGGTGCCAACGCACCGGTTTACGTTGTCTATGTCGGCGCGGAACCGTACGGGCACCATGTGCTCGCGCGCGCTCGACGTGTAGGGCACAAACAGCGTGGCGTCTAGGGTCTCGTCCAGGTGCAGGTCGGCTGCCATGCTGGGAATGAAGCGCACGCCGTCTGCCCCGGGAATGTCTTCCGCGAGCTGAGGCGTCGCACGATGCAGCAGGCTGGAGAGGTCGCAGGAGTTGGCCTTGTCGTGACCCTCGATGCGCACCTGGCGCAGGCATTCCGGATGCCCCACCATCTCGTCAACCGTGCGAAAGCCAAGGCGCGCCATGTGTTCGCGCAGGTCCTTCGCCACGAAGGTCATGAAGTTGACCACGTATTCGGGTTTGCCCGCGAAGCGGCAACGCAGGCGTTCGTCTTGCGTGCAGATGCCCACTGGGCAGGTGTCCTGGTGACAGTCGCGCTGCATGAGGCAGCCGAGCGCGACGAGCGGCATGGTGGCAAAGCCGAACTCCTCTGCCCCGAGCAGGGCTGCCACCGCCACGTCGCGTCCGTCCATGAGCTTCCCGTCAGCTTCGAGCACCACACGCGAGCGGAGGCCATTCATGAGCAGCGTCTGTTGCGCCTCGGCAAGTCCGAGCTCTAGGGGGAGGCCCGCATGATAGATGGAGTCGCGCGGTGCCGCACCTGTGCCGCCGTTCGAGCCGGAGACGAGGATCTTGGCTGCCCCTCCCTTTGCGACGCCCGTTGCGATGGTCCCTACGCCGGCCTCGCTCACCAGCTTCACCGAGATGCGCGCGTCGGGATTCGCGCACTTCAGGTCAAAGATAAGCTCGGCGAGGTCCTCGATAGAGTAGATGTCGTGATGCGGCGGGGGAGAGATGAGTCCGACGCCTGGCGTGGAGTGACGAATGCGCGCCACCCACGGCCACACCTTGCGACCGGGCAGGTGACCACCCTCGCCGGGCTTTGCGCCCTGCGCCATCTTGATCTGTATTTCGATCGCGCTGCCCAAATAACGGCTGGTGACGCCGAAGCGTCCCGAGGCGACCTGCTTTATGGCCGAGTTCAGGCTGTCTCCGTTTGCCAGCGGTGTCTCGCGGGCGGGGTCCTCGCCACCCTCGCCCGTGTTTGACCGCCCTCCCAGGCGGTTCATGGCGATGGCAAGACACTCATGTGCCTCTTTGGAGAGGGACCCGAAGCTCATCGCGCCCGTGTTGAACCTGCGCACGATGGACGAGGCGGGCTCGACCTCCTCGAGTGGCACCGGCCCCGAGGGTAGTGGGACGAAGTCGAGCAGGTCTCGCAGCACTATCGTGCGATTCGCGCGATGCACCTCTTTCGTATAGGCTTGGAAGGTCTCCCAGTCTCCTTCTCGGCATGCTCGTTGCAGCAGGTAGATGGCTTGCGGCGTCAAGAGGTGCTCCTCGGCGCCCGGCCTCCACTTCGTGATGCCGGAGCTGGGCAACTTGCTCACGATGGGCTCCTTCGCGAACTGTGCGGCTTGGCGGAATCGCTCGTCGACCTCGCGCTGGAGTCCTTCGATGTCCAGTCCTCCGATGCGAGAGGTGCTTCCCGCAAAGCAGCGATCGACCAGCGACTCGCTGAGGCCCAGAATCTCGAATATCTGAGCCGACTGGTAGCCCTGCATGGTCGAGATGCCCATCTTGCTCATGATGGAGACGATTCCCGCCGTCACCGCCTGGTCAAAGTTCGCGTGCGCATCGTGAGCGGGAAGGTCGATGGCACCCTGTGCGACCAGGTCGTCTATGCACTCGTGTGCGAGGTAAGGGTAGATGCCCGTCGCCGAGTAGCCGACAAGTGCGGCGAAGTCGTGCGGACTCATGGCGTCGCCCGTCTCCACGACGATGTCGGCGCGCATGCGCATGCCCAGCCGAACGAGGTGGTTGTGAACGCTCCCCAGGGCGAGCAGAGACGGGATGGGCACTTCTTTGGCTGTGGCGCGGTCCGAGAGGATGACGATGTTCGTGCCCTGCGCGACGGCATCGCTCACCTGCGTATTCAACTCGTCGAGGGCGCGATCCAACGCATGTGAGTCCGCATCCTTGGGATAGGTCGCATGGAATGTCTGCGCATGAAACCCCACGCGGTCGATGCTGCGGATGCGCTCGAAGTCGTCTCGTGAGAGGATGGGCCCCTCAAGTCGAATCGTGCGGCAGTTGTCGCGGCTGTCTTCCAGGAGGTTGCCGTGGTTGCCCAGATACAGCACGTTCGAGGTGACCATGCTTTCGCGAAGCGCGTCGATGGGCGGGTTGGTCACTTGCGCAAAGAGCTCGTTGAAGTAGTCAAAGAACGAGCGCGGCAGTCTGGAGAGCACGGCCGGGGGCACGTCGGTTCCCATGGAGGCGAGGGGTACGCCACCTGTCTGCGCCATGTGCCGCACGACCTCTTCCACGTCGTCGAAGTGATAGCCGTGGCATGCGAGACGCCAGGCGAGCGGTTCGCGCTCGTTGCGGGCGACGGTCGCGCGGCCTTTCTTTGCGTGCGCCTCGGGCAACGGAAGGTCAGCCGCGTCAATGGTCTGCGTGTTCAGCCAGGTGCGGAAGGGCTTTTGCGAGGCGTATCTGTCACGCAGCTCGTCGTTAAAGATGACCCGCCCCTGTGCGGGATCCACGAGAAGCATCTCGCCCGGCCCCAGGCAACCTGCCTGCAGGATTACGCGGGAGTCCATGTCTATGGCGCCTACCTCGCTGGCAAGGATCAGGCGGTCGTCGCGCGTGACGTAGTAGCGGGCGGGGCGCAGTCCGTTGCGGTCAAGGGCGGCGCCCATGACGGTGCCGTCCGAGAACGCGATGGCCGCAGGGCCGTCCCACGGCTCCATGAGCATGGACTGATAGGCGTCGTAGCTGCGCCGCTCCTCGGAAAGCTGGGCGTTGTGATCCCAAGGCTCTGGTATGACGAGCGTCATGGCACGCGCGAGGTCCCGCCCGTTCATGACCAGGAACTCGAGCATGTTGTCGAGAATCGCCGAGTCGGAGCCCTCGCGGTTTATGACGGGCAGGGTCTTCTTCAGCTCGTGGCCGAGCACAGGCGAGTATAGGTGCGGCTCCCTGGCGCGAAGCCAGTTGACGTTTCCGCGCAGCGTGTTGATCTCGCCGTTGTGGATGATGTACCTGTTTGGATGGGCGCGCTCCCAGCTCGGCGTGGTGTTGGTCGAGTAACGGGAGTGGACGAGGGCAATAGAGCTCTCCACCGCTGCGTCGTTGAGGTCGAGGTAGAAGCGCCGCATCTGCGTGGCCACCAGCATGCCTTTGTACACTATGGTTCGCGAGCTCATGGAGCAGACGTAAAAGATCTTGCCCGAGAGCTCGTGCGAGGCATCCGCTCGCTTCTCTATCACGCGCCGGCACACGTACAGCTTCCGCTCGAAGTCCGCTCCCACGGCCACGTTCTGGGGCCGGGCAACGAACGCTTGGAGGATGGTGGGCATGCATGCCCGCGCCGTCGCACCGAGGTCGTGGTCGTCTATGGGCACCTCGCGCCAGAACAGCACGGATACGCCCTCGGCGGCGCACCCCTCCTCAAAGATGCGACGGGCGTCCGTGACGCCGCGCTCGTCTTGGGGGCAAAACAGCATCGCGACGCCGTAGTCCCCCTCGTCGGGAAGCAGGTGGCCGCACTTCTGTGCCTCTTTGCGAAAGAACCTGTGCGGCACCTGAAAGAGGATTCCCGCACCGTCACCGGTGTTTGCCTCAAGTCCCTTGCCGCCCCTGTGCTCGAGGTTTACGAGCACGCTCAGGGCGTCGTCCACCATGCTATGGGAGCGTTCTCCCTTGAGATGGGCCAAGGCGCCGATGCCGCAGGCATCATGCTCAAACTCGGGGCGATAGAGTCCTCTGTTCATGGGTTCCCCTCTCCTCAATGCGTCTCGCGTGTGTCCTGCCACGCGAGATCGGAGGCGCGTGGCAGGACATGAGGGGCTACTCTACACGAGGGTGTGCTCGCAGCGGACAAGCTTTGCGCGCGTCTTCAAGTTGTGACGGGCAAGACATGCGCCTGTGAGCTGCATGAAGCCTGTTGGTAATCCTTGGGCAACAGCATCGCAGCATCGCGAGCGCATTATTTAGTAACACACCTAAAGCGCCCCAACGATGCGACCCGGCAAACGGGGGAGAGGAGCGCACATGAGGCAGACCGTATTTACCGCGATGCTACCCATTGGTGAGAGCCTTGTGGTGCAAAAGAACCGCATAAGCGGTTCGAGACGCGATGGCCCGCGCATCGCCGTGGTCACCGGCATGTACGGAGACGAGCTGGAAGGGCAGCTCGTGGCCTTCGAGCTCGCACGCAGGCTGAACGATACTCCCGGAGACTTGCGGGGCACGGTGGACATCTATCCGGCGCTCAACCCCCTCGGTCTCTCGTCGCACGAGCATGGCGTGCCACAGTTCGACATAGACCTTGAGCGCACCTTCCCGGGAAATCCGGACGGAAACATGACCGAGGTGCTTGCCGACGCCGTGTTTCGCGACATACTGGGCGCGCGTGCTTGCGTGGTGATCCATTCTAGCGATGCATACGTGCGCGAGATGACGCAGGTGCGCATAGACGAGGATGACGAGAACGACCTCGTTGGGCTGGCCTCTCTTCTCAACTCCCAGATCATCTGGGCGCGCGCGGCCAAGCCTATGAGCGGGCCGAGCTTGGCTCGTGCGCTCAATGCGCAGCGATGCCCTACGGTCGTCGTGGAAATGGGTACGGGCATGAGCGTGAGCAAGGATTCGGGATCGTGGCTGGTAGAGGGCATCCTACGACTCATGGAAAGCCTCCATGCGTGGACAGGATCGACCATCGCCCTTCCGTATCCTCGGGTGGTGCGAGGCGATAACGTCGCGGTTCTCACAGCATCTGATCCGGGCTTGTTCCTCGCGCATGTGGAGCACGGAGACCGGGTGAGGCGTGGCGACGTGATCGGTGCGGTCGTGGATCCCTTGGAGGGAACGACGCTGTCTGAGGTGCGAACGCCTTGCAACGGTCTCGTCTTTTCCCTCAGGACGTACCCTGTGACGCAGCCCGGATCGTTGCTCGCGCGCATACTTGAGGAGGGGCAATGAAAAGCGGCGTAATCTACCAGATGGAAGTCCCTTATCGGGAGCCTCTGCGCATCCGAGGGTTCCAGTTTGGCAACGAGCGCGGTGCGCGTGCGTGCGCGATCGTGGGATCCACGCGAGGCAACGAGGTGCAGCAGACTTTCGTTTGCGCTCGACTCGTGGCGCTTCTGGCAAACTTGGAGCATGAGGGGATGTTCAGCGCAGGCAAGAGCATCCTGGTGATTCCCTGCGTCAATCCGTTTTCCATGAACGTCCAGCAGAGGTTCTGGCCACAGGATAGGGCTGACATCAACAGGAGCTTTCCCGGAGATGAGCGGGGCAGCACCACCGAGCGCATCGCGGCGGCGATTCTTCGTGTGGCGCAGACCTATGAGTATGGGATTCAGCTTTGCAGCTTCAATCAGCAAGGGGACTTCTTGCCGCATGTGCGCATCTCCTATCAGGGACCCATATCGGAGCGTTCCGCAGAGCTTGCGCGAGACTTCGGGTTGCCCTATGTGGTGACGCGCGTACCGACGTCCTTTGACGAGATGACGCTCAACTATGCGTGGCAACAAAGCGGCACCCATGCGTTCTCGCTCTACAGCAGGGCGACCGATCGCATCGATAAGGGGAGTGCGCAGGAGGCGACCGACGCTGTGCTGAGGTTCCTCTTGGCGCGGGGCGTCCTGACGTCTGTGACAAGCAGGTCCGCGACGCCCGCTCCGACTACGTGTTTGCTACGAGAAGAAAACCTGGCCGACCTCAGGACGAGGAGATCGGCAGGATTCCTGATAACGACCGTGCGAGTTGGGGATCGCGTGAGAAAGGGACAAAAGCTCGCGCAGGTCCTCGATACCTTCGACACCCATCCCCTTGAGACCTTGCAGTCGCCCGTGGACGGTCGCGTGTTCTTCATGCGTACCGACTCGCTCGTGCAGCAGCACATGGTCGTGCTGCGCATCGCGCCCGACGCCTGATTTTGGCATCGATCCCACAGTGGGAAAGTGGTCAGCTACAATTCCGGGTCACACCGTGGCAAAGAGACGCTTTGCTTCCCGACACCTCCTCGAAATGCTTGAGAAATGTGGCCTCCCTACTCTGTAGCGCATTCTTTTGGACCCGACGAAAGAGGTGAGTCATGGCAAAGGACAAGGTATCGGCCGAGTTCGGCAGTCTGGTGTTCTCCGACTCCGACATGCGCGAGCGCCTACCGAAGCCCACGTACAAGGAGCTTTCGCGCGTCATCAAGGAGGGCGTGCCCATCGATCTCGACATCGCCAACGAGGTTGCCCATGCGATGAAGGAGTGGGCGCTCGAGAAGGGGGCCACGCACTTCACGCATTGGTTCCAGCCGCTCAACGGCATCACGAGCGAGAAACACGACAGTTTCATCACGCCGCAGGATGATGGGTCGGTCATCATGGCCTTCTCTGGCAAGGAGCTCGTGCAAGGCGAGCCAGATGCCTCGAGCCTGCCCTCCGGCGGCCTGCGTGCCACCTTCGAGGCACGCGGCTACACTGTGTGGGACCCAACGAGCCCCGCGTTCGTGAAGGACGAGGTTCTCTGCATCCCTACGGCCTTCATCTCCTACACGGGCGAGGCGCTCGACAAGCGCACGCCGCTCCTTCGTTCTGAGGCAGCGCTGGAGAAGCAGGCGAAGCGCGTCCTCTCGCTCTTTGGTCGCGAACCCAAGCGCGTGATCACGACCATCGGTCCCGAGCAGGAGTACTTCCTCATCAAGGAGGAGGACTTCGAGGCACGCCCCGACCTGATTCTCACCGGCAGGACCCTCTTTGGCGCTGCTCCCGCCAAGGGCCAGGAGCTGGAGGAGCACTACTTCGGTGCCATCCGCCCGTCCGTCAACGCCTTCATGAAGGAGCTCGATGACGAGCTGTGGAAGCTTGCCGTCCCCGCAAAGACCAAGCACAACGAGGTCGCTCCGTGTCAGCATGAGCTCGCCCCCATCTTTGAGCAGGGTTCGCTCGCCATCGACGACAACCTACTCACCATGGAGAAGCTCAAGCTGCTCGCAACCAACTATGGTTTGGCCTGCCTGCAGCACGAGAAGCCGTTCGAATACGTGAATGGCTCGGGCAAGCACAACAACTGGTCCATCTCCGCCGACGATCGAAACCTTCTGGAGCCAGGCCCCCATCCCGAGGACAACCTGCAGTTCTTGGTGTTCCTGGCATGCCTCGTCGCGGCCGTGGACGAGCACGCCGACCTGCTGCGCATGAGCGTTGCCTCCGCCGGCAACGACCATCGCCTGGGAGCAAACGAGGCCCCGCCGGCCATCGTCTCCATATTCTTGGGGGACGCGCTTTCGCCCGTGGTGGAAGCCCTGATCAAGAAGGAACATGCCGAGGCGCACGAGGCGGAGCTCATGGACTTGGGCGTTCCCGCGCTGCCCGAGATTCTGCGCGACAACACCGATCGCAACCGCACGAGTCCGTTTGCCTTCACCGGCAACAAGTTCGAGTTCCGCATGTGCGGCTCGCAACAGAACCTCTCTGATCCCAACGTGGTGCTCAACACCGCCGTCGCCGAGCAGTGCGAGCGCTTCTGCGACTATGTGGCCGACCGCTCGGACGAGGACTTCTATGCCGTGGCGATGCGTTTCGTGCGCCATACGTTCCGTGACCATCACCGCGTGCTGTTCGACGGCAACGGCTATTCGGATGAGTGGGAGGCCGAGGCTGCTCGTCGCGGGCTGCCCAACCTTACGACCACTCCCGACGCGCTGCCCGCGCTCATCGAGCCGGCAAACGTCGCCCTGTTTGAGAAGTATGGCGTCTTGAGCGAGGTGGAGCTTCATGCGCGCTACATTGCCAAGGCCGAGCAGTATGCCAAGCTCATAAACATCGAGGCAAACACCATGTGCGACATGGCGCGCCACCTCTATGTGCCCGCCATCATGTCCTACGCGGGAGACGTTGCCGCAGCATTGGTCGAGAAGGGCAAGCTCGGCATCCGCTCGAAGGTGCAAGAGGGGCTTTGCGCGTCGCTAAACGAAGGTGCCGATACCATATGGGAGCTTGCCACCAAGCTCGAGGAAAAGAACGCCACCGCACGGGCCATAGAAGAGCCCGCACCGCGCGACGAGGCGTATCGAGATATGGTGCTGCCGGCCATGGACGAGCTGCGTGCGGCCGTTGACGCCATGGAGGTCATCTGCAGCAAGGAATGCTGGCCGGTGCCGTCGTACAACGATATGCTGTTCTATGTGTAAGCTGACGTGGGGGGGCGGCATGCCAGTTGTTTCATTCGCTCAGCTTCGCTACGCTCAGAAATCGCTCATGAAACAACTGGCATGCCGCCACATCAGCGCAACGAACCTGAGGGAGGAGAAGTATGTGCGGCTTCGCCGCGTATTGGAGGCGCTCAGCTTCGCTACGCTCAGAAATCGCTCATGAAACAACTGGCATGCCGCTACGTCAGCTGCACGATTGACATGCCGCCACGTCAGCGCAACGGACGTGAGGGAGGAGAGGCACGATATGGGCATTAGGGCACTTGCTGCTGTCGGGCTGGGAAGGCTTGCTCATTGGGGTCTGCGAACCTTGGCTCGCAGACCAGCCTCCCAGCTCCCCGGAAGGGTTGCGCTCGCGATAGATCCCCACGTGATGGAGCGACTTGCTCGCAAGCTGCGTCAGGGTTCGATTGTCGTGTGCGGCACGAACGGCAAGACGACGACAACAAATGTCCACCATGCGGGCGATGCAGTCCGTAAGCACGAGCGCCGGCAGCTCGCCGCCGGTCAGCACGTAGTCGCCGATCGAAAGTTCCTCGTCCACGATCTCCTCCAGCACGCGCTCGTCCACGCCCTCGTAATGTCCGCAGAGCAGAACGAGATGGTCGTATCCCGCCAGCTCCTTGGCGCGCCGCTGCGTAAGGAGCTTTCCCTGCGGGGAGAGATAGATCACGTGCAGGACGTTCTCGTGAGGGCCTTGGCGTCCTCGCCAAATACGGTACTTGTCACCTGTGGAGATGACCCCTTGTGTGCGGGCGTCGCGCTACGTGCTCGCCAAGCGGGCACGAGGGTGATTGCGTTCGGCGTGGGGGAGGACTTGGGACTCGCGCCGGATCGCGTGCCCGAGGCGGGGTTTTGCCAGGTGTGCGGGGACCGGCTTGTATACGATTATCGGAGCTATGCGCAGCTCGGGGCATTCAGATGCCCCCGAGGCGACTTTTCACGTCCCGACCTCGACTTCGTGGCTACCGACGTTCGGATGTCGCATGAAGGGATTACGCTACAGGTCGATGGAGGGGGTGACACGGCTGTTCTTGACGTGAGCTTTGGTGGGCCATACATGGTCTATAACGTGCTGGCCGCCTACGTTGCCGCCTCGCTTGCCCGCGTCGACGCGCCTTCTTTCCAACGCTCGCTCGATGCGTTCGACCCACACAACGGTCGTCTTCAGCACTTCCGCATAGGTGGCCGCGAGGTCATCCTCAACCTCGCAAAGAATCCGACGGGTTTCAATCAGAACCTTGCGCTGCTTTGCGCGGACCCGTCCCCCAAATCCGTCTATGTTGTGGTAAACGACAACTACAACGATGGCAAAGACATATCGTGGATTTGGGACGTTGACTTCGAGCGTTTGGGACGCGAGGCGAAGGCGTCGCAGGTCATGGTCGGGGGACACCGGGCTAACGACCTGCAGGTACGCATGAAATACGCGGGAATCAGCGCGCCGATCGTCGAGGATGCAAGCGAGGCCTTGTCGATGATCGGATCCTTGTCAAGCGATATGCCCCTCTACCTGCTCTGCAACTATTCCGCCCTGTCACCGACAAAGAAGGAGCTCGAAACGCTCGCCAAGCTCAAAGCCAAAGCGCAAGCCGAGCCCGATTTGCCAAACTGCCCCGACAGCGCATCGCAGCCAAAGCCCAAGGTCGTGGTCAGTCCTTGTTCGCGCAAACATGCCAATCATAAGCTCGTTATCGCTCATCTCTACCCCGAGCTTCTCAACCTATATGGGGATTCCGGCAACATCCTGTGTCTTCGCAAGCGCATCGAATGGCGCGGGATGGAGGCGGAGGTGCGTGAGGTGGGAGTGGGCGACCTTCCCTCATTTGCTGGTGTTGACCTCGTGTTCATTGGTGGAGGGTCCGATCGCGAGCAGCGCATCGTGTGCGACTACCTCCTCGCGCAACGCGCAGAGCTTTCTGCGTATGTGGAGGACGGGGGCGTGCTAGCTGCTGTCTGTGGAGGCTACCAACTGTTGGGCGAGTCATACCTCATGGGCGACGAGAAGGTGCAGGGGCTGTCGCTTGTGGATTTCTACACTGACCGCGGAACACCCCGCATCATCGGCAATATCGCCGTGCAAAGTGGCATATCTTCATGTCCCATCGTGGGCTACGAGAACCATGGAGGTCGCACGCATCTGGGGCCGGACGTGAGCCCTTTGGGCCGCGTCCTTCACGGGCGTGGGAACGACGCGACGTCAGGCTATGAGGGTTGTCTTTACAGGAACGTGCTCGGGACCTACATCCACGGTCCGCTGCTACCCAAGAACCCGGATGTTGCGGACTGGCTGATTTCGCGGGCTCTGGAGCGCCGTTATGGATGCGTGGAGCTTGAACCGCTTGACGATTTGGTGGAGCTCGCGGCAAACCGTACGATGGCGGAGCGCCTGCTGACCTAAAAAAGTGTTAATCCCAAAAACCTGTGGGTGGAGGTCATGCTTTTGGCGTTTCCGGACTGCCGCCGCGGTTGGCGTCCCACGGGTCGCGTTCCTCGGGCTTTACGTTGACGTGGTCGGGTTCCCCGTGATTGACGTTCGCGTGGCGGGATTCCCCCGGATTGACGTTCCTGTGGCAGGATTCCCCCGGATTGACGTTCCTGTGGCCACGCCGACGGCGATTCGGCGGAATCGACGTTCCTGTGTCCACGCCGACGTCAATCCGGGGGTAAAAACCCTCGCCAACGTTAATCCGGCGGAACGCAAGCCACGGCAACGCAATAGTGGCGAAACACAAGCCACACCAACGTCGATCCGATGGAAGGCCCTCCACGCTTTCGTGCGTGTCCCTCGGCCGGAATTGCGTTTGGTGCATGCCTCCCTCGGTCGGATTTGCGTTTCGTGCGTGCCTCCCTCGGCCGGATTTGCGTTTCGTGCGACGGATTTTGGCAGGGATTGCGTTTCGTGCGACGGATTCGGCCGGATTTGCGTTTCGTGAGCGCTGACAGCCCGCACGAAAGCAAATTACGGCCGAAGCCCCCGCACGAAGCGCATTTCCAGCCGAAGCACCCCCGCACGAAGCGCATTTCCAGCCGAGGCCCCCGCACGAAGCGCATTTCCAGCCGAAGCACCACCGCACGAAAGCAAAACGTGGCCGAGGCCCCCGCACGAAACGCAATCCCGACCGTGCCGCGCCGACGTCGATTCCGGGGAACGCCCCGCAGGGCTAAACGGACGGCCTCCTCTGCGGCCCGAACGCTCGAGCGGTTGCTATGCCGCGGAATAGAGCCGCCCGATGCTGGCCCATCTGCGGCTTCCGGTCCACAGGTTTTGGGACGAGCCCTAAAAAACCGGGACATGTTCTGGTATGGTATCGCTAGTTGCCGATTGCTATGATTTGTTTGCATAGGCACACTGCCAAGGTCTCGGATGAGAAGGAGTGTTCATGAACAAGGAGCTATTTGACTACACCTCACAGAAGGTCGACGAGCTTTTGGCGGCCGCATCGAGTTCGCAGAAGACGCGCGATGCCGCTCAGGCTTGGAAGGACGCCATCGCATCAGGCGCCGACGCCGACGCTGCTACCACCGAGTTGCTCGATATCATCGACGAGCATCACACCACGATTGACGAGGTACTCGCCTTTGCCGCAGGCCCAGCAAAGACGGTCTTGGGCGAGGAGGCCGCTGCCGCCATGCTGGCGCACGAGACAAAGCGCAAAGAGGAGGGTGCCAAGTACTGCGACTGCGCCGCATGCATTGCCGCGCAGAAGCTCCTCGCCAAGCACGGTCGCCCGGTCCTGTAAGAGCAGGGTGCTCCTGAAGGGGTGACAGGGGGACGTTTCCGCCCTTGTCACCCGCTAGAGCGTTGACCCCTTCGGGCCAAAGATGTGCGCGTAGTAGTCGGTGGTGAGCACGCCACGGCAGTAGTTTATGCGGTTCGCGACGTCGGTGCTCGTCGCCTGCACATAGCCTTCAGGCACTTGCGCTCCCTCGGCGGGGATGAACTCTCCCGTACCGGCATAGTACGTGCCAAGGTCACTCTTCCAGTCGTACGAAAGGCTAAACACGAGGGCGGGCTTGTCGGAAAACACGTCACGCCCCGGCAGTAGCCGCGAGTCCCAGTCACAGCCAAAGAGGTTCAGCAGGGTTGGCAGAATGTCTACCGTGCTGGTGGGGGAGGACACCACCACCGGCTCTTCCTGCTCGAGCGTTGGTGTCCAGATGATGAGGCGGTTGTGGTCGCGCTGGAAGGGCGTTATGACCTCATAGCCGTAAAGCTCCGAGGTATAGGGCAACGATCCCAGTGGGCCGTCGTCGTCAAGTCCATACGGGAAGTGGTCGGCGCCGATGACGAAGGCCGTGTGGTCTGCCATTCCCAGTTCCTCCAGCCGATGTACGAGGTACTGCACACCGAGGTCGAGTTCGATGTTCGACGCGAGATAACCTTTCACGGGATCCGAATAGGGCAGGTCGGCGACTGCATCCCAGTTCTTCTCGGCCATGTCGTTCTCGCCGAAGCCGTAGTCGCTGTGGCCACTCACGCTCATGTAGTACACGTTGAAGGGCTCGTGCTCGGGCGAGCCATAGAGTTCGTCGAAGGTCCCCCTCATCATCTCAAGGTCGCTCTGCGGCCACTGCCACTCGACCCACTTCTCCATGCCGTTGCCAAAGCCCATGAACCCGTTGCTGTAGCCGAGATTGTTGTGCGTGAGGTCACGGTCATAGTAGGTGTGGGTGTTGTTGTGGAATGCCCAGCCGTTGTAGCCGAGGCGGTTGAGCGCACTTCCTATGGTGAGGTAGTTGTTGTACTCGGAGGTGAGCTTAAGGGAGACGCCTCCTTCGGTGGGCAGCAGGCCAAAGATGTTGCCGCACTCCCCGCCCGTGGTGCCTGCCGTATCGAATTGGTAGTAATCCAAGAACTGAATGCCATTGGTGGCCATGCGATACAGCATGGGTGTGGTATCGGGGCGAATGGCCTCGGCGGAGAGCGCCTCGGCTGTGATGAAGATGAGATTGTAACCCGAGAAGCGTCCGGTCATGTCGTTCTTTGAGCTGGGGGTGAGAGAGGCCACGTAGCGATCGAGATCCGCCCACGTGCCATCAGTCGTTGCCGCGAGGGCGTTGAAGTCGATGTTGAGGGCGTTGGGACCTTTGTCCGTCTCGGGCTCTGGTGCCGGAGCCTCAACGTTCGCGTCTTCTTCTGTCGTAACTTCCGAGCTCGTGAACGATACCTTCGAGTGCGTGCCCAGCGTGAGCGCGCTTGCCTCCTTGCGCAGGGCCGTCATCAGTCCGAAGTCGGTGACACCCGCTTGGAAGGTGTACTGGTCCGTGTAGATGCGACCAAATGTCCCAACACACGAGATAATCACATATGCCGCGAGCTGCGCAGCGAAGGCGTCGCGCAGCATGAGCATGCGCGCGCGCAAAGGAGCATGGCCGTCCCTCGTCAAGTCCTCGCCTCGCCCTATGAGGCCGTATGCGATAGCGGGTGCCATAAAGAGCAGGATGTGAAGAATCCCGGCGGGGGAGAAGACGAGGGCTAGCGCCGTACCGCCAAAGCCCTTGGCGGCATCGCCAGCCCCAGCGAACACTGTTGCTGGGTCATAGAAGAGCTTGAACTTGCGATAGACGAAGTACTCGAAGCTTAAAAGAACGCCTGTCGCAACGATGCATACGACCTTGGCGATTTTATTCGAGTGACGAGGGGTAAAGAGCGAGAGTGCCGTGCGTACAAAGAGCGATAAGGCACACGTGAGTGGCAGCAAAAAAAGCAATTGCGGCCAAAACTCGCCCGTCGTCGACGCCTTGAGCACGATCTCCTGCCATGCGAAAACGGCAAAGAGGCCCCAGCGCTCGATGAGTCTGCGGACGCGTGCGTACATCCAGATTTCCTTTCGCATATATGGTACGTATATGGTGCGAATGTAGTGCGCAAGAAACATTTTTGAGTGCTCCGTGAGGGGCACGTCCCTGTAGCACACGGTCATGTGCTATCGGGACGTGCCCCTCACGGAACGTAAGGGCGGGTTAGTCCAGCAATCGTCGTTAGATGCGTCCCTCGGCCCGCTCGTTGGCATAGGACTCGTCTGCGAGGTAAGGCTCGGGCTCACCCTCCCAGATGATGGCTCCGTCTACGATGAGCTTGGCGAGGCCGCTAATCATGGGGCATACCACGTCAAAAGAGGGGCGGGAGCTATGGTGATAGTCCGAGATGAAGGTCGTGGAGCAGAGCCTGCGGATAGTGGGCA